>JAJFIP010000100.1 GCA_021774875.1 Emcibacter sp. | reverse complement strand
TGGCCACGACAGCACATCTCCCTATCCGGATTGCGAAGGAGTATAATGCCGCTGGAATCGGTGAGGATAACTTTTCACCGGATATAGGTTTTATGGCCAATTACCCTCTCTGGGTTGTAAAATTCGGGAATCGATTCGTGTGGGGGTTGTGGGAATTTGGGTTGGTTTTTAAGAACCCCCTTCGACCGCTTCGCGGCCACTTCCCCCGCAAGCGGGGGAAGAAAGAACTCGCAACAAACTCAACATAATTCCTCCCCCGTTTTTTACGGGGGAGGTGTCGGCGAAGCCGACGGAGGGGGCTCTGTCAGCAAGAATTAAAATCTATTCGTCAGTGCCAAAATCAAACCCTACTTCTCATGGGCCACAGGCTCGGCGCCCTCCATACCCAGCGCCTTCAGTGCAAACGCATAAAGATGCGCGCGCTCCTCCAGTTGTTCAAATCGCGCCGCCGAGCCGCCATGGCCGGCGCCCATATTGGTGCGCAGCACGAACGGCCCGCCGCGCGCCTCGTCGCGCAAGCGCGCCACCCATTTGGCCGGCTCCCAATAGGTCACCCGATAGTCCGCCAGGCCCGCGGTCGCCATAATCGGCGGGTATTCCGTCTCCTGAATATTGTCATAAGGCGAATAGGCGGCAATCCATTCATATTGCTCTTTAGACGCAATCGGATTTCCCCATTCGTCCCATTCCGGCGGCGTCAGCGGCAGATCTGCGTCTGAGATTGTGGTCAGCACATCAACAAACGGCACCGCGCCGATGGCGCCGGCGAAAAGGTCCGGGCGTAGATTGATGCTCGCGCCGACCAGCAACCCGCCGGCGCTGCCGCCGTAAATCACGATGTTTTTGCTGGACGTAAAGCCGCCCGCAATCAGCGCTTCGGCCGAGGCGATAAAATCGGTGAAACTATTCATCTTTTTGTCACGCTTGCCGTCCTGATACCACTGACGGCCTTTCTCGGCCCCGCCGCGCACATGCGCCAGCGCGTAAATCACCCCGCGGTCAACCAGCGGCAGAATATTGGTTGAAAAACTATCTGGAATCGTCATGCCATAAGCGCCGTAGCCATAAAGCAGCACCGGCGCGGAGCCGTCTTTCGGCGTTGCTTTCAGCCGCAGCACCATCACCGGAATGTCAGCGCCGTCGCGCGCGCGCGCATCGACGCGTTCAACAACATAGAGCGAGGGATCATGTCCGCTCGGCACTGTTTGAGTTTTCCGTAGCATGCGGGCATGCGTGCACATGTCATAGTCAAACACCTGTCGCGGGGTCGACGGCGAATCATAGGTAAACCGCAAGACATCAGTCTCGAACTGAAATCCGCGGCTGAGCCCCAGATTATAAGCGGCGCCGTCAAATTTTATGTCCTGCTCGGCGCCGTCATAGGTCGAAATAACGATGCGCGGCAGCGCATCGATGCGCTCCAGCCGAACAATATATTCTTTATAGGGAATGAATGTGGAAATATAGACGCCGGTGCGATGAGCTGTCCAGTCGGTCCAATTCTCCTTGCCTGGCGCTGCAACCGGCGTGCGGACGATTTTAAAATCCACTGCGCCGTCGGCATTGGTGAGGATATAAAATTCATCGCCATGGTGCTCAACTTTATATTCGACATCTTGCCGACGCGGCTCAACCAACATCGGCGCGGCGGCGTTGTCGTCAGCCGGGATAAACCGCACCTCGCTGGTGGTGTGGCTGGCGGAACGGATAAAAATATAGGCGCCGCTTTGGCTTTTGGAAATGTCGAGAAAGAAACCGTCATCGGGTTCTTCATACACCACCGCATCGCTCGCCGGATCGCTCCCCAATAGGTGAAGCTTTACCCGTTTGGGGCGTTGTTTGTCGTCGCGTTCAACATAATAAAACCCGCTTGCATCCGCCGTCCACACCGCACCGCCGCCATCAGCGTTATCGATCACCTCCGACAAGGCCTCGCCAGTCTCGATATTGTGAACGCGAATAGTATAATACTCCGAGCCCAGACAATCGACGGCGACGGCCGCCAGACGGTGGTCCGGACTGTGGGAGACATCGCCAATATCAAAGAATTTCGCGCCCGCGCGCTCCCTGTCGCCATCAAAGAGAACTTGTTCATCGCCGCCCGCAGTCGGCGCACGCATAAAGATCGGATATTCGCCGCCGTCGCGGTATTTTATCCAATACTTCCAGTCGCCATCCCGAGCGGGAACGGTTGCGTCATCTTCCTTGATGCGCCCGCGCATTTCCGCAAACAGTTTTTTCCGCAATCCCTCAAGCTCGCCGGTCAACGTCTCATAATAGGTGTTTTCCGCTACCAAAGCACTGCGAATATCAGCATCGAGAACAGAGGGATCGCGCAACACCTCCTGCCAGTTGTCGTCACGCAGCCAGGCGTAATTGTCGCTGCGCGTGCGCCCGTGTTGGGTGATGTCGACAGGTTTTTTAACCGTCTGAGGCGGCGTCGCGGCGCCGGCGAAAGGGTTGCGCTTGTTCATCTTATATATTCCTGTTGGCGCTGCGGCGGCGTCAGCCCATGTCAGAAAGTCCGCCTTTGCCGCTTATTAATGTGGTTTTGCATGATTAATAAAGGCCTATGGCTACTTCTTGGACGCGCGGGCAGCGCCTCGCAATCGCGCTACACCATTCATAACAATTGGGTGAGAAGCCTGATAGGCGTATGGCGCTGTTTGCCCTTATGTCTTAGTGAAACCAGAAGGGGCGCGACCAAACAGGAGTATATGGATGACAGTGTTGAAACTCGCACGCGCCGGACTGGGGCTTATCTGCGCAGCCTTTGTCACCGCGCCAAGCGCCATTGCGCAAGAACACGCCGCCGACGCGAATTATCGCGAAACGGCGGTGTTTGCCGGCGGCTGTTTTTGGTGCGTTGAGGCTGACCTTGAAAAGCTCGACGGTGTTGGCGATGTGGTCTCGGGTTATAGCGGCGGGACTTTGCAAAACCCGACTTATGAAAACCATGATGGCCATATTGAAGTCGTCGAGGCGCCTTTTGATCCGGA
>JAJFIP010000099.1 GCA_021774875.1 Emcibacter sp. | reverse complement strand
AAGGGAAAAGCGATCAGCATCCAAGACCCTCAAAAACAATTTCAAGAATTAACAACAACAAGGAGATGAAAAAGCCATGGCAGAAAACAAAACCATCACAGAGAGAGAAAAATATGTTGAAGAACGACTACGAGAAGCGGCGCGAACGCTAAGGCGACTGCCTGATAAAAAGGTGCAAGGTTATATCAGTGCATGGCCAGCTATCGTTCGAGATGAAATGGAAATATTGCAGATGGAAGTACAACCCATGCGCATTCGCCCCAGCAGTCAGGATATCAGCGAGATGGAAGAAGTGATCTTTGTATGGCTTCGCTGGCTGGATGTGGAACAGCGCAAGTTGGTCTGGTTACGTGCCGAACGTGTGCGCTGGAAGCTCATTTGTGGGCGCTTTGGCGTGGGCCGCACCAAGGCGTGGGAGATGTATAAACACGCGCTGGCAACAATAGCAAAAAGGATTGATTAATAGCTTGATAAGCCTCTGGAATGAAGCGTTACTGGTGTTAACAAAGGAGAAAAAACGATGACAAACACACAAGAAAAAAGAACCGCGCTGGACGCTTTTATCGAACACAAAACCCGTATTGACGCGATGCTGGAGCGCCTGCAGGCGGCAAGCGCGGATCACTTTGAAAGCAACCCCGAGGAGATACGTTGGGGCGACGCAGGCTTTTTAGCGGATATTGCCAGCGACCTTGAACACATCACCGACCGCGTTTTTAAGGAGGGTGAATATGCCTAAGGTCAGCCAACAACAACAACTCGACCAGCTTCTAACTGATATTGCGAAGAAACATTTGAACATCGAAACGCTGGAGACCAGAAACTGCGTTGGCCTTGACTTCCACGACGTGGCCGTCTGGTGCTTAAAAGACGCACTACAAGCCGCCTACGAGGCAGGATTGCTAAATCAAGCATACTAAGAGCTTGCATCAATGGTCAATATAATTTACAATAAGTAGTGCATTTGGATATATTATTAACCATTGAGGCTAACTAGCATGGCAAGAAAAAAAGTAACAATATCACCAGCTCTTGAGAGTATCTTGAAAGCTGTCGGTGAAAATATCAAGCTCGCTCGTTTGCGCAGAAAGATTACAACAACAATGTTAGCAGAGCGAGCGGATATTAGTCGCGTAACATTGCGCAAGGTCGAAAATGGTGAAAGCAGTGTCACTATGAGCACATATGCAAACGTGCTGTTTTGTCTTGGTCTTGAAAAAGATTTATTACACCTTGCTGGTGATGATCCCTTAGGGCGACGCTTACAAGACGCAGAATTAACGCACACAAAAGAACGTGTGGCAAAAAGGAATAAGTAATGTCTAAAAAACGACAAGCACAAAAAGCGATCCAAGTCTGCGCTCATTGGCACGGTATGACTGATCCTGTCTTAATGGGGACGCTCTTCGCAGCGCCCTCAAGAGGCAAAGAGGTCTTTTCTTTTGAGTATGATAAGGAGTGGCTACAATCCCCCTACGCACAATCACTTGATCCAGATTTAGGTTTATTCACTGGCCCGCAATATGCGCGTGATGGTTATGATAACTTTGGTTTGTTTCTCGACTCCTCTCCTGATCGCTGGGGGCGTGTTTTAATGCAACGTCGTGAAGCTCAACAAGCACAAGCTGAAGAACGTGATGTGCGTTCATTATTTGAATCTGATTATTTACTGGGTGTTTATGATGCGCATCGTATGGGGGCATTGCGTTTCCGCATGTCCGAGGACGCTCCGTTCTTAGATGATCAGGAAAAACTTGCAGCACCTCCTTGGACAAAGTTGCGTGACCTTGAGTATGCAAGTCTTCAGTTGGAGCAAGACAATGCTGAAACACAGAGTGATTATTTAAAATGGTTAAATATTTTGATTGCTCCGGGGGGATCACTTGGTGGGGCGCGTCCTAAGGCAAGCGTCCTTGATGAGGATGGACATCCATGGATTGCTAAGTTCCCGAGCCGCCGAGATGAGATCAACATTGGCAAATGGGAATACTTGGTTTACCAATTGGCGAAAGACGTTGGTATTGAGGTTGCTCAATCTGAAACACGCAACTTCTCAGGAGAATACGACACGTTTTTAACCAAACGATTTGATCGCACAGATAGCGGTGAGCGACTTCAATTTTCTTCCGCAATGACACTGCTTGGTAAGAAAGATGGCGATGGTGGCGATACTGGGGTGAGCTATTTAGATTTAGCTGACTTTCTTGTTCGTCATGGCACGCAGGTTAATCAAGACCTAGAACAGCTATGGCGACGTATCCTTTTTTATGTTTGTGTTTCCAATACAGATGATCACCTGCGTAACCATGGTTTTATGTTGCAAGATAGTGGTTGGACGCTGTCTCCAGCTTACGATATGAATCCTATTGCCTCAGGCGGCGGCTTATCTCTCAACATATCAAAGGACGATAACCGTCAAGACTTAGGCATTGTATTAAGTGTGGCTCATTACTTCCGTTTGAGTGACGAGCGTGCAAATGAAATTGTTCAAGAGATCTTAGCAGTAGTCAAACGCTGGCCAGAGCTAGCTAAGAGGCTATCTATCCCGTCACGCGAAGTTGGCTTGATGAAGAGAGCATTTAAAGTTGCAGATGAATAAATAATGTTCGCGAACATAATTGTTGCGGACAAGGCGAACAAAATCTCTTAGTATTTTATATAAGATCGCAGGAATTGACCTCTTAAGCCACGGACACCCGTGGCTTTTTGCTTTTCCCTTCCCTGATATGCAAAAAGGTACTTCCGGCGATTGAACCCTATGCGGCGGGCTTGGGCGCAGTGTTTCTTTAGTCACACCCTAAAAATTTGGGTCCGCAGTCCGCACCTAAAAATACTTATTAACCCAGCAGAAAACCTCGCTTTCGAGGTTTTTATTTTAGTGCGTACCCAAAATATGGGGTGCGTACTCGCATTCTGCTG
>JAJFIP010000098.1 GCA_021774875.1 Emcibacter sp. | reverse complement strand
TTCGCCCGGTTACTTTTGGCGCTAGGTTTGGCTTCAAATATTGATAATGACAAAATTTTAAAATTAGGGAGAGCAAAATATACTATGCTCTCCCTTATATTTTTTTTAAGAATTATGGAAAATTTAGCCAGGATAACCGTCATAATAGTGAAGCTGTCATAATATATTTTGTGAAAGTTCAAAAATAAGAATATTATCCAATACAAATCAAGGAAAGATTTCTATGTTCTTAAGAAACGCATATTTGATTATTTGTGTTTTATATACATTGGTGGCTTCTTCATATGCGCTTGATGCGGAAGATACTATTAACATCGTGATAAAAACCGATAAAGGAAATATAGAAGCTGAGCTCTACCCATCCCGCGCCCCAATTACGGTGGCAAATTTTATTGAGAATATTAAGACTGGTCTTTATGACAATGGTCAATTTTACCGTGCTGTCAGCGTGGAAAACCCGCTTCGTAAAAGAAAAAGAAACCTCACCCTAATTCAGGGGGGTAAGGAAGAATCCAAGGTAGCGCGACCACCCATTACCCATGAAACCACTAAAACCAGTGGGCTTTCCCATAGGCAAGGCATTCTGTCCATGGCCCGCGACGATCCTGGTACAGCGGATACAGAATTTTTCATCTGCATAGGTGACAACAGTATATTGGATTATGCAGAATCAGATGATAATGGAAATGTCATGCCCGGATATGCAGCCTTTGGCAAGGTGACTAACGGCATGGACATTGTTCTTTTAATACAAGCGGCTCCTGCGGGAAACAGGCAACTTAGCGAAAAGGAGAAGGGCTGGGCTCCCGACTGGATATTACCAGAACTTCTAACGGAAAGTGTCATAATCTCTCAAATAGAAATCAAAAAATAGGATATAAAATTGTTACCCTCCTTAATAAGTAATTGGCTCAATAGAAGCCAGATCATTCTGGCATCAGTAGTTTTGATTACTGGATGCGAGCAACAACCATACAGTGAAAAGTCTGCCCTGAGTGCTGAGGACTATGCCAGTGCAGAGCGTTTCCTAAGCTGGAATGCTGATAAATATGTCCTGAATGGCAGTGTCAAACATCACTGGATTAATGATACTGACAGTTTCTGGTACGGACGAGCCACGAAAACTGGCAAGGAATATGTCATCGTTGATGCGTCCACTGGTGATAAAACCTCTGCCTTCGATCATCAAAATCTGGCAGCACTACTTGCTAAAGCGACCGATCAGAAAATTGATGCCGACAAACTGAATGTCACCTCCTATGACCCTAAAGGCGATACTACTATCATCGGCGCAATGGCGGACGAAAAAATGTGGCTGTGTGATCTTGCTGCTGATGTCTGTTCCGAACCACCAAAACCCAAAATAAAACCTGGTGAATTGCCGTCTCCTGATGGCAAATGGGCACTTTTTTCCAAGGATCATAATCTGTTCCTGCGTTCTATTGCCGATGACAGCATCAAACAAGTTACCAGTGATGGACATGAGCATTATAGTTACGGTAAAACAGCGGGAAGCAGCACCTTTGTACTGGCTTTTCCCCGCATGGGCATAATATTGCCGCCTGTGGCGAGTTGGTCTTCTGATTCAAAAAGAATCTTGACCCAAAAACTGGATGAACGAAAAGTCAAAGACATGCATCTTCTGCAATCTGCGCCGGAAGATGGCAGCAAGCGGCCCGTACTGCACAGCTACCGCTATGCCATGCCCGGTGACGAAAATCTGACAAAAGCTGAATTATATATTCTTAATCTGGATAGCGGCAGCCAAACCAAAGTTAATCATCCGCCCCATGATGTCATATTTATGTCGCCCCTTGCCACTGGACGGGCATGGTGGAATGAGAACAACAGTCAAATTTATCTTGTTCCCACTCCAATGTATTCTAAAAAACAACAGTTATTATCCATTAATACGACAAGTGGTGATGTTTCCACAATTATAGAAGAAAGTAGTGAGACATATATTGAAGCGGCGGCCACAATTGGCGTCATGTCTATCAGGACATTATCCAATGGCGAGATTGTCTGGTATTCGGAACGTGATGGCTGGGGACATCTTTATCGTTTTGATAAAACTGGTAAACTTATTAACCAGATCACTTCCGGGACATGGCAAGTACGGGACATTGTTGCCATTGATGAAAAGAGCCAGCAAATCACCTTCACTGCCAGCGGTCGTGAGGCAGGCGAAGACCCTTATTTCACTCACCTTTATGTGGCAAATCTTGATGGCTCTAATCTGAAACTGCTTACGCCCGGCAATGCCAATCATACGATCGCCTTGCCAGCAAGAGACCCTAGAGCAAGGGGTTTACCGGGATCAACTGGCCCATCTGAAGGGTCTTACTCGCCATCAAGCAAATATTTTGTTGCCAGCCAGTCTCGGCCTGATTTAGCAACAGTTACGATGCTCAGGTCAGCAGATGGTACGGTAATATCAACCGTGGAAACCGCAGATATTTCCGGCCTGAAAAAAGGTGGCTTTGTCCTGCCAGTGCCTTTCACTGTTATGGCCGCTGACGGCAAGACCAAAATTTATGGTAATATATTCCGGCCCAGCACTTTCGACCCGACTAAAAAATATCCGGTGATTGATTCAATATATCCCGGCCCACAGGTTATCAGATCGTCTAAATCTTTTATGAGGGGTTTATTTGACGGAAATCAGACGCAGGCAATAGCTGAGTTAGGTTTTATCGTGATCACCATTGATGGCCGCGGCACACCTTATCGCTCAAAATCTTTCCATGATGTGTCTTACGGCGACCTTGGTCAGGCAGGAAATCTTGAAGACCATATAGCAGGTTTCAAACAACTGGCGGAAAAATACCCCTATATGGATTTGAATCGGGTTGGTATTTATGGCCATTCCGGCGGCGGCTTTGCCTCGACCCGTGCCATATTTGACTATCCTGACTTCTATAAAGTAGCGGTATCATCTTCTGGTAACCATGACCAAGAGGGCTATATTCCGGTCTGGGGCGGAACCTATCAGGGGCCTTTCACTAAAGAAAAATATGAAAACGCCAGCAATGCTCATTTGGCTAAAAATCTTAAGGGCAAATTAATGCTGGTTCATGGCGAAATGGACGACAATGTGCATCCAGCCCTGACCATGCAAGTGGTTGATGCTTTGATAAAAGCCAACAAGGACTTTGATATGTTGATATTGCCCAATCAGGCTCATGGTTATGAGGGCGCCGGTCAAACATATTTTACCCGCAAAAGATGGGATTATTTTGTTGAGCATTTGCTTGGCGCGACACCACCTGCTGATTACCAAATATCTATACCTGAGGAATAAGACAGAGGAAATATATTATGAAAACCAAAATAGCTAAATTGATATTGGCATCCGTGCTGTGTTTCATCACCGCCGGACAGATAGTGGCAGCGCAGGAAAAAGCGTTGGACCGCCGTCAATATATGACGCCAGAAACCAACACAACGGATGACCCGCGGCGGGTAGCAATGCCCAAAGGATTCATGATGCCAAAGACAAATTATGTTCTGGTTGGTGGTCGGGTATTTGACGCTACGGGTGCGCCGGCAAAGATGGCAACGGTAGTCATCATAGGCAACAGGGTATCTGCTGTCCTGTCGCCGGAAAGTAATGACTGGCCGAAGGCTGCCGAGGTTATTGATGTGCAGGGAAAAACCATAATGCCCGGCCTGATCGATATGCATGTTCATATGACTTACCGGGAAGAGGGTGGCATGTTCCCCTCCGTTGATGGTGATGGGGATGCGGCATTGCGTGCAGTGGAAAGGCTCCGCTATTACATTGAATCCGGCATTACCACGGTGCGAGATGTGGGGGCGGATGGTATTGTTCCTTTTCGCCTTAAATCATGGGTGATGCAGGATCGCCTGCCCCTGCCGCGGATTTATGCCGCTGGTCAGTTGATTGTCGGCCTTGGCGGTCATGGGTCAGAAGGCAGTACGCTGAACACCACTATCCGCGAAGCTTCTGGGCCGGATGACTGGCGTCTGGCAGTGCGCGAGCAATTTAATCGAGGCGCAGACTTGATAAAACTTGCCAGCCATTTTAGTGCCGCAGAAGTCAAAGCCGCTATTGATGAAGCACATGAACTGGGTCTGAAAGTCACGGTAGATGCGGAAACTTTTTATATTCAACGAGCTGTGGAAGCTGGTGTTGATATGGTCGAGCATCCCCTGCCCCGATCCAAGAAAACAATAAAACTAATGGCGAAAAAGGGCGTTGAATCACTACCGACCCTCATTCCTTACCAGATTATTTTTGAATTGGCCGGTGGTTATTACGGCAGCACATCACGACGTTTTACCTTTGATGATGATAGCATTCGCCAGATGCTGAAGGATCTTAAAAAAGCTGGCATCAAGATGGGGGTTGGTACGGATCTGGTGGCAGACTGGTTCCGCCGCTTGCCAACACCTTATATCAGGGAATTGAATAACTTTGTTGATGCGGGTTACACAATTCCCGAGGCCCTGATTGCGGCAACCAGAACCAACGCAGAAATTTTATCCATGGGTGATAAACTTGGCACGGTAACACCCGGCAAGCTAGCCGACCTGATCGTGATTGACGGCAAGCCGGATGAAAATCTTAATGATCTTGCCAAGGTTGTTATGGTCATTCGGGACGGTGATATTGTGGTAAAGGACGGACGGGTTTTTATCCCCCGTCATAAACCACAAGGGGGTGAAGACTGGTTTGGACCGGGCCAGAAAAAAGATGAGGAAAAAAAATAATCTTATGTCAGACTATTAAGTCCTGAGTATAAAATTGTTCATAGGAGAAAATAGCGTTCAAAATTCTTTCCTCAGTCTGGCTGAGAAAACTATGCACCATTTTGTTAACTTTTGATGAGTCATCAGCTTTCATTATCTCAAATATTGTAGAGTGCTGCGTTCTGGAATAGGGGAAGCTTTTATTAGACTTTACATAAAGCCAATAGATGCGCATTGCCGTATCCTCCAGCTGACGCGCCCAGTCCAGCATCAGGGGGTAGCCAACATTTGCGCAGATTACCATGTTTAACTGTTTATTGGTTTTCAGCAATTTTAAGGCCGAACGGTCATCTTTGATCGGTAGCATATTTTGTATTTTTTTATTCAGCCGGGTTAATTCTTTAAAATCCGCTTTGGCAGCCGATAATGCTGTCATTTCAGGCAGTAATATTTTCCGCAATGCAAAATTCTGTTTAATCTCCAACAGGGTCAGAGGTGCCACCTGTGTTACTCTTGGGGATAGTGAAACCAGAAAATGCTGGGCAATCAGACGTTCAATCAGGTTTCTTGAAACTGTACGGCTGATACCAAACATATCACTTAGTATATTTTCAGATACCTTCTGACTGGGCGTCAGTTTCTGTGTGACAATGGCGTCCATAATAAGCTCGTAAGCAACGTCTGTATCATTATTGCGTATATCGACCATTGTCGGCAATTTCCCATTATAAAATCTGATTATAGAATCATTAATAGATAGGTAAAGCAGTTTAAGCAAGATATAAATATGCTAACAATGGAATTAATGCAGCCTTAATTTAAAATAACGCTGTACAGTTTTCTTGCAATATGTTCTATATAAGTAAGTCTGATTCTATATTGGGAGGTCAGACGGATACTGGGCCGGGCCGATAATAAAAAAGCGGTTCCGGCCCTGCATGGGAGGATATTTTATGCATTTTTTTAGAATATATATTTTGCCGGGGTTTATTTTTCAATCTGTGGTCATTGGTGGTGGTTATGCGACCGGGCGGGAACTGGTTGAATTCTTTTTTGCCGCCGGCCCCATAGGGGGGGTGTTTGGTCTGCTGGTGTCCGGTCTGGTATTTGGCATAGTATTAGCGGTGGGTTTTGAATTTGCCCGTGTTACCCGTACTTATGATTACCGAAAGTTTTGCCATGAGTTGCTGGGCCGGGGCTGGTTTGTATTTGAAATAGCTTATATGATACAGCTGTTGCTGGTGCTGTCTGTCATCGGGTCTGCTTCTGGCAAAGTGGTTGAATCCAGTTTTGGACTACCGCCACTCGTTGGCACCCTCAGCATGATGGCCCTTGTTGGTATTCTTACTTTTAACGGCTCTGAGGCCATAAAGAAGGTGCTGGCAGGCTGGTCAATTCTGCTTTACGGTGTGTATGTGATCCTGTTCTTCCTCGCGTTCAAGACTTTCGGCGGCGTAATCAGCGATACCTACGCCCAAGCCCCCATCGGCGAAGGCTGGTTTTCCAGTGGTATCCTGTATTCCGGTTATAATCTGGCTGTCCTGCCGGCGGTATTATTTGCGGTGGCACAGCATAGTAAACGGAAAGAGACTGTGGGAGCAGGTTTAACCGCTGGTGCGCTTGCTGTTATTCCGGCAGTATTATTCTTCATTGCCATGATGGCAAAATATCCTGAAATCGGCGATCAACCAGTACCAGCCACATATCTTATGTCGGTGATGAATATCTCCTGGCTGGAGATAATCTTCCAGATCGTTGTGTTTGGTACTTTTGTTGAAACCGGTGCCGCCATGCTTCATGCGGTAAATCTGCGTCTGGAAGGAAGTTTCGCGGAGCAGGGCAAACACCTGCCCCGCTTGGCCAGACCAATGGTTTCCATCGGTTTCCTTGCCGTTGCAATTTTTGCAGCTGAAAAATTTGGCATCGTCAATCTTATTGCCAAGGGTTACGGTATGTTGACATTGGTCTTTATTGCCATCCTGATCATACCCTTGATGACCATAGGTGTGATGAAAATCATGCGCAAGGAGACTGCAAATGCTGAATAAACCACTTCATAAGATATATGTAGCGTTATTAACTTTGTCGGTAGCAGGATATTCCTTGGCGGCAATAGCCAGTGATGCGGTCTATGACATTGCCATCATCGGAGGACGGGTGATTGACCCGGAAACCGGTCTTGATGCAGTTCGTAATGTGGGCATAACTGGTAATCAGATAGCTATGGTTACCGAGAATAATATTACGGCTGCAAAAATAATTGATGCCCACGACCGTGTTGTCAGTCCAGGCTTCATTGATATGCACGCCCACGGTCAGACCATTTTGGCTGCCCGTGTGCAGGCCCTGGACGGGGTTACAACCGGGCTGGAACTGGAAGCAGGTCTCTTGCCCATATCTGAATATTATGATGAGTTAGGAAAAGAAGGCCGCCCGATTAATTACGGGGCTTCTGTAAATTGGGCACAAGCCCGTATCGCCACATTTCTGGATAAAAAACCACAGCCCAATATTGGCTGGTTTTTTGATAATTTTAAATTTCCAGTATGGCAGAAAGAACTTGCTACCGATGCCCAACTGGCAAAAATATCCGCCATGGTTCAGGCAGGATTGGATCAGGGTGGTTTGGGTATAGGTTTTTTATCAGGATATGCTCCCGGTTCAGGCCGCAAGGAATATTATAAAATTTCTGAGTTGGCGGCAAAGATGAATATGCCCACATTCACCCATGCGCGTTTTATGTCCGTACTGGAACCAAAGAGTACTTTTGAAGCCATGGCAGAAATTATTTCTGTGGCGGCCAGCACCGGTGTCCATGCCCATATTGTTCATTTGAATTCCATGAGCATTAGCGACATTGACGCCATTGGGGAATTGATCTCTGGGGCGCAGGCAAGAGGCATAAAAATATCCACAGAAGCCTATCCCTACGGAGCTGGTTCCACAGGTATTGGCGCGGCTATGTTTCGCGGACCGAATTGGCGTGAGAGAAGTGGCGGCATGACGGCAAATAGTTTTGCTGTGGATGGCAAACGTTTGACAGAAGAAGAGTTCGCATATTTGCAACGGGAAAAACCCGGAACTGCAATTGTTTTGCATTTTTTGGATATAACCAAATCTGAGGGACAGGCTTTTCTTGATAAATCCGTTTTATTTCCCGGTGGGGTGATCGCATCCGATGGCATTATCTGGAAGATTGATGGGAAACAGGTACCGCAGGATACCTGGCCACTGCCCAATAATGCCCAGTCCCATCCCAGAGCCGCCGCAACCTTTTCATTGTTCTTGCGGAAATATGTTCGGGAAACCGGCAAGGTATCGCTACTGGAGGCCATCAGGCGTGTCAGCTATGGCCCGGCGAAAATCTTGCAGGATTCGGTTCCTCAATTGAAAAAGAAGGGCCGTATTCAAGTAGGTGCTGATGCTGATATTGTGGTCTTTGATCTGGCTACGGTTAAAGAAAATGCCACATTTACCAAGCCTGCTCAAACGTCCACCGGTTTTGATTATGTCATAGTCGGTGGTGTGCCGCTGGTGGAAAACGGCATCCTGAATACAGATGTGATGCCTGGCAAAGCCATCAGAAATCAAGTGAAGTGAGACAAATCCAAATGATAAAAAGAACAGTTTTTGCAACTCTGTTATTCGTGGGTATTTACCTCATGGCACAGGCAGGTGGTACGGATTATGATATTGTCATCCGCGGGGGTCGCGTTCTTGATGGTGCAGGAAATCCGTGGATAGCAGCCGACATTGCCATTCGCGACGGCAAGCTGGCTAAAATTGGACGGGTCGTCGGTACTGGCAATAGGGAAATTGACGCTTCAGGCAAATATGTATCCCCCGGCTGGATTGACATGATGGATCAGTCCGGTCAGGCGCTACGTGAAGTTGGTCTTGCCCCCAACAAAATCAATATGGGTGTAACCAGTCTTATCGGTGGCGAGGGTGGTACGCCTGTCCCCGCAGCAGAGATTAAAGCATATTTCACGGAACTTGAAGAAAAAGGCATCTCGGTTAATTTTGGTACCTATTACATGGCTACACAGGCGCGTGTTGCAGTGATTGGCGACAAAAATATTGATCCAACACCGGAACAATTAGGCGAGATGAAAGGACTTGTGGCCGAAGCTATGGAAGCCGGTGCCATGGGCATCACGACAGCTCTGATTTATCCGCCGTCTGCTTATCACAAGACAAAAAATCTGATAGAACTTGCCAAGGTCGTTGCAAAATATGACGGTATTTATGCCAGCCATATCCGTGATGAAAGCGCAAAATTTCTGGAAGCAGTTTCAGAAGCAATCCAAATCGGTGAAGAAAGTGGTGCCGGCGTTGAAATTTTTCATATGAAGGCTGCATATTATCCAAACTGGGGCCATGACATGAAAGAAGCCCTGAACCTGATACAGGCTGCTCGAGACCGTGGCGTACATGTTGCGGCTGATATTTATCCCTATATTGCTGGTGGAACCGGGCTTGATGTAACGGCACCAAACTGGGTCTATGCCGATGGTATTGAGACAGCATTATTAAGACTCAAGGATCCTGAAGTACGCAAACGCATGAAAAAGGAATTAGCCGCAGGACCAACATCGGAATGGACTAATCTTGTCTATTCATCGGGGGGGTGGAAGAATGTGGTACTTGCCAATTCACATCAGGCAGATTTCAAGAAATTTCATGGCCAAAATCTAGCAGATATTGGAAAAGTCCTGAATCGGGATCCGGCTGATATTGCCTGGGATTTGATAATTGCCGCAGTCCCCAATAGAACCATGGCGCTGTTTTTCATGATGAGTGAAGATGATGTCAGATTAGCCATGCAAAGCCCATTCACCTCAATTGGCAGTGATGCGGCTTCTGCGCTCAAAGAAGGTGATTTGGACGCTTTAGGCCTTCCACACCCGCGCAGCTACGGCACTTTCCCGCGGATCATTGCCAAATATGTCCGCGATGATGGCGTGCTCACCCTGCCAGAAGCTATCCGCAAAATAACCTCTTGGCCAGCAGCCCGCATGGGGCTTACTGACCGGGGTGTTCTGCGCGAGGGTCTGGCGGCAGATGTAGTTGTTTTTGATCTGGATACAATAGACGATGTGGCAAGCTGGGAGAACCCTACGGCAAAGCCAAAGGGAATAGAATATGTAGTGGTAAACGGACAACTTGTGCTTGATGGTGGCCACCATACAGGTGCCACACCGGGCCATGTATTGCGCGGCCCTGGATATACAGAATAAATGACAAGATTATTACGGTAGGATAATATGAAGACCATAGAAATAAAACCACCCTATTTGATTTTTCTCGGTGATGCCGTTGAAAATACTTATGCCAAAACCGGCCTTGGAATGGTCGAATGGCGGCCTGAACTTTGTAAGGGTCAGATAGGCATTGAAGGATGCCAAATTGATCTGGGCCTGCCGACAATGACCGTGAAAAAAGCCGCAGATGCTGGCATTCGAACCTTACTTATTGGAACAGCTTCTGTTGGGGGTGGTATCCCCGATGAGTGGCTGGATTTACTAGAAGATGCTGCAAGCCTAGGCCTGGACATCGTTGCAGGCGTCCACACACGCCTAAATGATGTCCAGCGCCTCAGCGTGGCCGCGGAAAAATCAGGATCTTCCCTTATTGACGTTCGTATCCCACCAAAAATATTACCGGTGGGAACTGGCAAAAAAAGATCGGGAAAGCGTATCCTGATGGTTGGTACTGATTGTGCTGTTGGCAAGAAGTACACTGCTCTGGCCTTGGAAAGAGACATGAAAAAGGCGGGTATGAATACCACCTTCCGGGCTAGCGGCCAAACCGGAATTATGATCGCGGGACAGGGCATTCCAATTGATGCCGTTGTCGCGGATTTTATATCCGGTGCCGCTGAGATGCTGTCACCCGATAATAGCCCGGATCACTGGGACGTGATTGAGGGACAAGGTGGTATTTTTCACCCCGGCTATAGTGCGGTTACGCTAGGCCTTCTAGTGGGTTCGCAGCCTGATGCATTTATCGTTTGTCATGAGGCCGGACGTGACCATATTGTCGGCTGGGAAGATTTTGAACTACCCACTATCGAAGAAGTTATTGAACGCACTATTCTGCTTGGCAAGCAGGTAAATCCGGCCATCAAATGCGTCGGCGTCAGTGTCAATACATCAACTTTAAAACCCGATGAGCGCGAAGGTTATCTTGCTGATATGTCTGCCAGAATAGTCCTGCCCTGCTTTGACCCGCTCAAGGATGGA
>JAJFIP010000097.1 GCA_021774875.1 Emcibacter sp. | reverse complement strand
GCGTCACGACAGGCCGCAGAGGAAGAGGCAGAAGAAGCAGCAAGACAGGCCGCAGAGGAAGAGGCCGCAGCCGCTGCCGCCGCAGAGGCCGAAGCAGAAGCCGCAGAAGAAGCTGCCCGTGAGGCTGAACGCGCCGCACAGGAAGCGGCAGAAGAAGCAGCGAGACAGGCAGCAGAGGAAGAGGCCGCAGCCGCTGCCGCTGAGGAAGCCGCCGCAGAGGCCGCCGAAGAAGAAACCCCCCCATAGTTATTTGTATCTTCCAACATCTGCACTTGTTTTCTGCCAGTTAAGGTCTATTTTAAAAAGATTGCATCATATTCATCAGTATTTGACCTGACAGGAAAAAAATATGCAGAAGACAGGGGCCTGGTTATTCAGGAATGCTCTGGAGGCCTTGGGGGTTCGTCATACCTTCGGCATTCCCGGTGTCCATACCACGGAAATTTATGATGAACTGAATATGTCAAATCAAATACGGCCTATGCTTGTCACCCATGAGGGCGGCGCATCATTCATGGCCGATGCGGTTAGCAGAACATCTGAACAGATTGGTGTGCTGGTGGTTGTGCCTGCGGCTGGACTTACCCATGCCATGAGCGGTATTGGCGAAGCCTTCCTGGACGGAATTCCCATGTTGGTGGTATCGGGAGGCGTGCGGACCGATACGGCCCATAAATATCAATTACATGATATGGACATGCAGGCCCTGATGGCCCCCCTGACCAAGAAAACCTTCAAGGTGGAAAGCCATGAGGCGGTGATGCCAACCATTTTTGAGGCTTACGATTGTGCCATGACCGGAGAGCCGGGGCCGGTATATGTTGAGCTTCCGGTCAATATCCAGTTCACCAAGGGAACAGTCTCGGAAATCCCTGAGCCAAAGCCGTTAATTCTGTGCAACAAACCATTGCCTAAAGCCAATATCAGGGCAGCCGCAGAACTTCTACGTGCCGCAAAACAACCGGGAATTTTCTTAGGATGGGGAGCAATGGCTGCACGGGAAAGCTCGGTTTCAATTGCCGACAGTCTTAATGCTCCCGTAGCAACTAGTCTGCAAGGTTTAGCCGCTTTTCCCCATGATCATCCCCTGCATACGGGCATGGGTTACGGTCCCGCAGCCGTGCCTGCCGCAGAAGCCGCCTTTGCTGACTGTGATGTGTTGCTTGCAGTCGGGGTGCGTTTCGGTGAAATTGCCACCGGTAGTTTTTCCCTGCCAGTTCCAGAAAAAATAATTCACGTGGATATTAATAGCCATGCCCTTGGGGCCAATTATTCCGCAGAAATAGCCATCGAAGCCGATGCCAGACCAGCTTTGGAAGCATTGGCAGATATTCTATCGAATTCAGAAAAGCGGTCTGATACCAATAATATTGGGTCATTGATTGCTCAAAATAAAAAAGACTATTTTGATGAATGGCTAGATCATGATTCTGGTGACAAGGTTAATCCGGGCGTCTTTTTCTCTAATCTGGACAAGGTACTTAATGATGATGCCATAATTCTCACCGATGATGGAAATCATACATTTTTAACGGCAGAATTGATGCCGATCAGGGCCCGGCGTCATTTCATATCACCGACAGACTTTAACTGCATGGGTTATTGCGTGCCGGCAGCCATCGCGGCCAAACTGGAAAATCGTGAAAAGCAGGTGGTTGGTATTGTCGGGGACGGCGCTTTTCTGATGACCGCTATGGAGATACTAACCGCCGCAGCAGATAATTTGGGTGTGGTTTATTTTATCTTCTCAGATGGTGAACTGAGCCAGATTGCCCAGGCACAACAGGTACCCTACAACCGTAAGATATGCACAGTATTGCCCGCGCTGAAATATGCACCCTTTGCCCAATCCGTCGGCGCGGCTTATGTTAATATTGCCACCAATAGCGATGTGGAAAATGGCATAAAGCAGGCCATTGATCTGGCGGAGCAGGGTCAGCCAGTAGTGGTTGAGGTTAATATTGACTATGACAAAAAGACCCGATTTACCAAAGGCGCGATGAAGGTCAATCTTGACCGTTTTGATTTTATCACCAAAATGCGTTTCATTGGCCGCGCCCTGCTGCGCAAGATCACAGGTTGACCGCTATTGAACCAGAATTGATAATGTCCCTTGGCCGGGATGATTTTTTTCAGCATTTCAGTGAAACTCTGGGCAAGTTGCTGCCGGTTGATCATTTGACATTATTTGTCTTTGATAATGCTTTTGTCCCTCATTTTATTGCAGGAACCAGCAGGGGTAAGAACTCCATAACCTCAAGATTAAGCCAATTATACGAAAAATTCTTTTATTATCACCATGATCCCAGCTTGAAATGGGTTGGCCAAAATGACAAGGAGGATGAGGGAACACCGCTTTTGCATCAAATGCATGCGAAAGATATTAAAGACGAAGCCTACCGAAAAAATATTTATGAAGATAACAGCTTATTAGACCGTCTGTCCCTAATTGACCATGAAAATCACAAATGGTTCATATTGAATTTTTACCGCGATGTGGATAGTGGGAATTTTACTGAGAAAGAAGTGGAAATTATCAGTGCGGACGCCTGTTTAATATCGGCCCTTGTTAAACGCCATCTGTCTTTCTCTATGCCCTCTGAATGGGAAGTAAAAACCATACCCCCCATAGAGAAACTGGAAAGGCTGGTTTCGGGGCTTGGGGATGGTTTGAGCAAGCGGGAAATTGAAGTCTGCGCCCGGGTAATGCAGGGACTGACACGGGAGGGCGTCTCGCTTGATCTGGGAATAAAACAACCCACTGTGGCAACTTTTATGAAACGCGCCTATGCCAAACTGGATATATCGAGCCTCAATGAGTTATTTGCCTTGTGTCTAGCGGAAATAAGTAAGAAGAATTGAACATTTGTCATCTTTTAGGATGATAGACGATGAATTGCTTAACTGCTTAAATAATATTTTTGATAATTAAGGAGACGATAGAATGTATGCATCCTTACCTGATCGATTATGTCGGCATATAACATCAGAAGAAATTTCCGCTTATGAAGAAAACGGCGCTCATGTGCTGCGTGGCGTGTTGCCTCTGGAATGGATAGAAGTGATGCGGGATGCGGTTGAGGGTATCCTCAATAGTCCGGGTAGTGCTTCGGTGGAATATACCCCTGAAGGCAAACAAGGTCGCTATTACGGTGATTTTTTTATCTGGCGCCGGGATCCGGCATTTAAGGCTTTTATGATGGATTCGCCCATGCCTGAAATCGCGGCTCAGGTGATGGACGCACAATGTTTGAACTTTTTTTATGATCAATTGCTGGTGAAAGAACCAAATACAGAAGAGCCAACCCCGTGGCATCAGGATTTATCCTATTGGCCGGTCCGGGGCAATCAAGTCATATCTGTTTGGGTTCCATTTGATGCCGCCTCTGTGGAAAGTGGTGTCGTGGTCTATGTGAAAGGCTCTCATAAATGGGGCAAACTTTTTGCGCCCAGTACCTTTGGTGATAAAACCGGATTTGCCGATATTTATGCCAAGGCCGGGCTGGAGCCATTACCGGATATTGAAGCGGAACGGGACAGCTATGAAATACTGAGTTGGGAAATGGAGCCGGGAGATGTCTTGATCCATCATCCTCTGACATTACATTATGCTTCCGGCAATAAATCCACCACAGGCCGTCGTCGCGGGCTTGCCCTGCGTTATCTTGGCGATGACGTGACATTTGACAGCCGCCCGGGGACTTTTCTGGAAAACAGGAAAGTCATGGAAACTATTCCTGACATTATACTGAAAGACGGCGAAGCTTTTTCAGGGGAACTATTTCCCCGTGTCTGGCCCAGAGTCTGAGAAATTTTGCCGGTAAAGGCAAGCGTGAAAATACAGTTACCCATGTCTTCGGGGCGGTAATGAATCGTTGGCGCACCCGACAGGATTCGAACCTGTGACCTCTGCCTTCGGAGGGCGCTGCATTACCTTTAAGTTATTGAAAATAAACGATTTGTCTGGCGTTAGGAGCGGAACAAAGCGGGGATATACGTCTTTAGCGGGGATGTAACGGGGATGTTAATTAAATACAGTAATGGCCCCTTTTATGTAATCAAAACATGTTCGAATTGATCCATTTGATCATCTTGGTTTAACTCAAGCTATTTTACTCCGTTTCATAGTTTCAAACATCAGCCGTACTTCGCCGAGTGTCAAGTTTGAGTCATTACCCTCTACCAGTATGACTTTGCCATCATAATATATTGACCAATCATCCCCTGTGCTATTGTCTGATTGAGAACCATCATTTAAACATGTATGAACTTTTAATTCCCATTTCTCACTCATCTAAAAATATTCCTTATCTGTTGTTATTCACAATGCTTATTCTTACCCAATAGCTATCCTTTGTTCAATGCTACCCTTTTTAGTTGCAATTTTATTATAAATATTTTTTAATGAAAGCAAAATAAATAGTGATTCATCCAAGCATATGCAATTATGAACAGTATTTAATATTCAGAAATATTAATTCTTAGAAATTATTTGGTGGGAGAGTGTCTATGGATAATCAATTTAATCTGAAAAATATACCCGTATTAGATATTTATTTAAACCCGGATAACCCGCGGCATGATCCCTTGAATGATCAGTCGGAAATTATTGCGGCCCTTTTGAAAGATGAAAAGGTAAAAAATTTGGCTCGTGATATTGTGAAAATGGGAGGAACTAGCCCGCTAGAATTGACTGGTGTGGTAAAAGAAGAAAATGGACATTATGTAGTTGTTGAAGGTAATCGCCGTATTTGTGCATTGACTTTATTGAACAACCCAACAAAATGCCCTACAGGCGAAAAACCTTATTTTGAAAAGTTAGTAAAGTCTGCGAAATTCATTCCGAATACAATTCTATGCCAAGTTTTTGATGAACACAATGACGCTAAGCCTTGGATTGATAGAAGGCACAATGGTGAACAGGATGGTGTTGGGGTGAAATCTTGGGATGCGACCCAAAAGGCAAGAGCTCAAGAAAATCCTCGTGATGCTATTGCATATACTTTAATAAAACATGCTACCGAAAGTGGCATATGGAAACAAAATGGCGGACGAGGAAAAAAGATACTTACTACAGCAACACGGTATTTTGGCAACCCCAAATTTCGCCAATCTTTTGGTATTGTATCTGGCCCACGTGAAAAAGATGTTCGGATTAATGTAGAGAAAGATGGGTTTGACAAGGCTTTAAATAAATTTTTTACGGATATTATTACGGCAAATTCAAATGTTGATTCTAGACAGAATGTTTCTTCCATTGAAGAATATGTAGATCAATTTTTGGGTGGAAAGAATGCGTTAAAAAGAACCAAAAAGATATATAGCATTCTTAGTGGTGCTGAGAGTACAAGTGGCACGGGAGGAAAAGGAAGCGCAGGCGGTAAAAATAGTAGAAGCCCTGACACGCGTAAAAAAATCTTTCCATCTTCAGTAAAATTGACTATTACAAATCCAATACTCAAGCGTATTTATGATGAAGTACGTCTTATCGACCCTAGTAAGTTTACTATAGCTTCTGTCATGATTTTAAGATGTTTTTTAGAAAATGTATTCGAGTATTATATTGATGAGGTAATGGGGCAGACACCATTTGGAGTTGGTAAAAAGCATAAGAATATAATTATGATAATTGATGAAATAAATCCTAATAGAGCTCAACTCAATAAAGAAGAAGGTAATGCTTTCAATGCATTGAAGATCATGAGTAGCCAAAAGGACCATTTGTTATCACCTAAGAGGTTGGGTTTTTATGCGCATGGGGGCTCTTACCCGGATCCAATTCAAATAAAACGTGAATGGGATAATATTTCAGCAATCATTCTGTATTTATTAAAGGAAATAGAAACTACTAAATAGTTCTGGCCGTTAGAGTAGTTTTTATTTATAATTGTGAAAAATATTAATGTTGGAGACCGTTTTGGCTTATACTTTTTCACCATTAAGGTACCCAGGTGGTAAAGCAACTATTACGCCGATGGTGTCGCAAATTATCAAAGATAATAATCTAGAGAGAGGTCATTACCTTGAACCGTACGCGGGGGGGGCTGGGTTGGCTCTATCATTACTATTTAAGGGTTATGTTCATGAAATACATTTAAATGATCTTGATTTATCCATCTGGTCATTTTGGCATGTTATTTTAAATGAAACTGAGCGCTTTATTGAAAAAATAAATGATACGGAAATTACTCTGAAAGAATGGCACAAGCAAAGAAAAGTGCAAGAATATAAAGAAGATGTCGATACATTTGATCTGGCTTTTTCAACTTTTTTTTTAAATAGAACGAATAGGTCTGGAATAATTTATCGAGCTGGAGTCATTGGAGGGCTTAAACAAACAGGAAATTATAAACTTGATTGTCGTTTTAACAAGGAAGGTTTAACAAGTCGTATAAAAACTATTGTGAAGTACAAGCACCGTATTCATTTGTATAATATGGATGCTATCGATTTTATGAATAGTACCGAGAATACAGTTCCAGAATGTTCTCTATATGTAATTGATCCACCATATTTTGCTAAAGGTAGCAAGCTTTATACTAATTTCTATAAACCGGAAGATCATGCACATGTTGCTCAAAAAATTCAGAACCTTTCCAAGTCATGGATAGTAACTTATGACAATACATCAGAAATTAAAGAGCTTTATATTGATAGGCCGAAATACAATTTTGACTTAAATTATTCGGTTTCTACAAAAAGAAAAGGTACTGAACTTCTGATAGTCTCTGATAATCTATGGATTAGAAATGCAGAAAACTTGAAATTAATAGCTTAAAAATATTATGTATATCTTGAATAATGATTTCATAAACTGCGTTCATTTTATTATTTGGGGGATGTAGTGGGGATGTGCCTTTAAAGGGCAGAGGCTCCCTATTTATAACTCATTGATTTATAAAGGTAATTTGGCGCACCCGACAGGATTCGAACCTGTGACCTCTGCCTTCGGAGGGCAGCGCTCTATCCAGCTGAGCTACGGGTGCTTGCTCATGAAGTGTGCCGGAGATTACTTTTAAATTATCCTAAAGGCAATGATTATTATTGCTGTGCCATGCTAATAAATAATTCAAATATCAGAGTTCCCACCCAATTTTAAAACTGATGAGGTGGTTGCTGTAATTAAGGCTCTGGAGGTTGGAAGTTGAGTCAGTATATTCATATTGTAACATGACAGTGAACTGATCCATTACTGGTGTTTCAAAGGCAGCCTGGATAGAATGACGCTTGTCTTTCCGCCTGTCACCTATAACCGGATTTATATTGGAATAATTTTTTTGATTGTAACGATACCGGGTAGTGAATTTTAATTTATTTATGGCTGCTATGGGTAATTTAAAGCCCAGACTTATTTTGTGACCCCAATAATCCAGATGAGCAGCCATAGCATCACTACGGCTTAGTTTATAGCCAAGATTAATCGTACGGCCATAACCCAGAATAAAATATGTTTTCACATCAGCACTATGCCGTATAGAATCCCGGATTAGCAAAAGGGGCTGCTGGAAATTCTGTAGCAGATATTCATAGCTCCCGATAAGTAATATTTTCTGGCTAAGCAGCATAGTGATATAAGGGCGGATGATGTGCATTTGCAGGAAATCTTCGTTACCCAGGCTGATGTCATAAAAGCTGTAAGCAATACCAAGATCAATATCCAGTAGTTTGGTTGTAGCCTCCACCGTTGCCCCATGAGTTTGAAGATCAAATTCGGTTTGCTCAGAATGCAGACTTTGTGAAAAATTGTAATCTACCTTTAAACTACTGTCATCACTATTAATTAAGGCATAGCCAATCATCCCGTCAAACAGAATTGCCCCGTCACCTTGCTGACTGGTGAGATCTAGAGCATCAACAGTAATGTTATTATCATATTCTGCGCTTACCTCAAGGCTCAGGGTCAGAGGATCACTTTCTTGCCCAATGGCATTTAAAGTGCTGATTGTGAACACCGTTGCGGTGATAATGCCAGCTATTGTGAATTTTGACAGCATTTCCTTTTCTCCATAAAATATATGAATTCTGTGTATTGTCATAATTGCGGGAAAGTGATTTTAATATATGAATGTAACAGGGCAGCCCTGATAAGGACTGCCCTTGCCGGTAAATATCTTAGTCGCCGTCTGTGGTATCATTGGCGTCATCTCGTGCTTCATTTCGAGCAGCTTCATGAGCTTCCCGGTGAGCTTCTCTGGCCGCTTCCCGGGCTTCCCGGTGAGCTTCTCTGGCTGCTTCCCGGGCTTCAAGTTGTTCTTCCCTTGCAGCTTCCCTGGCTTCGCGTTGTTCTTCTCTGGCAGCTTCATGAGCTTCCCGGTGGGCTTCCCTTGCCGCTTCGTCCATTTCTTCACCAGCTTCACGGGCATCTTCATGGGCAGCACGATGTTCTTCACGTGCTGCTTCACGAGCCGCCTGGTGTTCTTCTCTGGCAGCCTCTCTGGCTTCGCGCTGCTCTTCCCGGGCAGCTTCATGCTCTGTTCTCTGCTCTTCTCTGGCGGTTTCATGTTCTGCCCGATGTTCTTCCATCCTGGCTTCACGTTCTGCTTTCTGTTCTTCGGTAAGAGCAGAATTCTGGTCGTCAGTGGAACCATCACTGTCGTCATCGGCCATGGCATATATGCTGAGATTTGCAGCACATAACAAACTGGCCACATAAATTGTTGGGCGGGATAAAATACTCATATCAATATCTTTCTTTTTTCTATTACTAATAACTATTTCATAAAAAGGATGGGGGTTATTTTTATCCTTTTAATGCTAACGGATGAGCAATTAGTTTTATTCCCGAAAAAAGAAAATTTATTTCTGTTGCCAGTTTTGTTTGATGATTTTTACCTCGTCATCTGCGCTTAAAGCATCACCTGCCATCAATTCCTTAATGACTGCTGTGATGGCGGAATTATCCATTTGGCTTGCGGTTTGATATGTCCCGTCTTCCGGTAACACTTTGCCTGTTGTTCCAACAGATATTTTGACAACCCATGTGTTTTCAACTCGGCACGCCACATTTTGTGTGGATGATTTCTGTGTCGTGACACTATACTCACGGCAATATATATTTTCATTGGTGCGAAAAGTCATTGATGGTGTGATAATGGCATCATTATTTGCGCTCAGGGCAAAGGATGATGCACTCGGCTGATTTTCAAGTACAGCGTAAAGGGCATTTTCAGGCCCGATAATGCCTGAATTCTGTTGCGCGATAACTTGCTCGGAAGCAGTGTCTTTCGTTGTGTTTGCTGGCATGAGAGTACGTCCTGCTCCAAAGCCGATGAACAGAAGAATAGTTGCTGCCATAGCCATTTGCCAGATGGGTGCTTCTGTACGGAAAGAAGATTTTTTTCTGAAAGGCAGGGCTTTTTTCTGACTTTCAGGAAAATCTTCAAGCATTGTCATGATGCTGTCGGGCATTGGTTTTGAGTCAATTGAGTGGTAGGCTTGAGCGATTGATTTGTCATTCAGTCGCATAATTTCAATGCGATTGGCCAGTTCCGGTGATTTTTCAATTTCTGCGGCAATTTCTGCGATCTCTTCGACAGATAATTCGCCATCAAGATACGCGGATAGTAATTCATCGGTAATAATCATAACGGGTTCCTTTGAATATCCAAATCTGGTGGTGTAAGCAATTGTTCAAGAGCTTTGCGCGCACGGGCCAGGCGGCTCATAACGGTACCAAGTGGAATGTCGAGAAATATTGAAGCCTCTTTATAGGAATAGCCCTCGATTGCTACAAGGAAGATAATAACGCGTTGCTCGTCTTGCAATTTGTTCATGGCACTTCTGACTTCTGACATTTTAAGTTTGTTAACAAGAATATCTTCACCGTCTATCCACGGCTCATTTTTATAATCCATCGGGTCAACACTATCACCGCGCACACGCCGGGATCGCCATTCATCTATCCAAAGATTTTTACACATTCTGAACATCCATCTATCAAGGTCTGTACCCTGCTCGAACTGGTCATATTTCGACAATGCCTTTTCAATAGTATTCTGCAACAGGTCATCCGCATCAGGAGCAGAACCTGTGAGGGAAAAACAATACCGCCTAAGTCTTGGCAGTAAGGCTACTATGTGGTCTCGCCATTGTTCGGCATTATTATTCATTCATTAACCCTAACGTTTCATGGAATGGATTTATTCCCAATTTTATTAAAAAATTATCTGCTCGCTAATTATCGTAGTATTTTTCCTTAATGTGGCGTTCATGAGTGGTCTGTAATATCTATAATTAATTAATTCTTTATGTTTGGGAATAAAAAACAATATTCAAGCGTTAATGATATGGATGTTATTTATTAATTTTTATGTGTGAAAGTATATTGTTAACACAATACAGCAGATGATAAACAGATGAAAAATTCTAAAGAATTATTTTATGACTGGTTAAAGAAGGCCGTTATCTGTTGCGGCATGTTTATGTTTGCGGCAAATGTGAGCATGGATTACGCCCTGGCTAGGCAGGGATCAATGATACTACCATTGATCAGTAATAACAGCATCGGAATTCTACTTGTCTCGCAGACCGTGCATGACAGGATTGCAGAAAATATGGCAGAGCGTATGGCAGAGCGCATGGCGGAACGCGCTATGAGACATGCGGCAAGACGTGCTGAAAAAATAGCAGAAATGAAAGCCGCACGGAAGGTCGCAAGGAAGGCCGAAGAAAGGGCCGCAGAACGGCGTATAGATCATCAGAGAAAATTAAAAGAAGACTCAACTTTTATCGCCAATAGAAAATTACATATTGCCCAGAGAATAGCCGCCCGTCGTCTTCGAAAATATCAGGAGCCGTATGATGATAATGGATTTGAAGCTATTGGAGGGGAGTTGCTGATATTGGCAGAAAAGGAAACCAGCCTGAATATTGAGGAGGATAAATATCAGATTAAAGAAAGCAAATATCTGAAAGGTCTTGATCTGGTATTAATTCGAGTTGTGCCGCCGAAAGAAATGAAATTATCAGAATCAGCATCGGAGATGATAGAAATTACCGGAAACAGTGACGTTGATTTTAACCATCTATTTATTCCCGAATTTGGTAGCATTGAAAAAGGTGAAATCCCGTATTTAATGACGGACATCTCGGAAAATCTGAATTTAAGCAGTTTGAATTCAGGGGAAATAAATTTAGGCCTGATTGATACATTTGTCGATAGCTCTCATTCGGCGTTACAGAATGAGACTATCCAAATTGAAGATTTTGTGCCCTATGACAGGGAAAGGCCCAAAATTCATGGCACTGCCATAGCATCTATTTTGGTGGGGAATGACCCTGAAGAATATACAGGTATTGTTCCCGGTGCCAGATTATTTGCCGCCAGTGTTTTTTTTGAGCATACCAGGGGAAAGGTTGCTGCCACTACGGAAAGTCTTATTCTTGCCCTTGACTGGCTGGTACAGAAAAAGGTTCAAGTCATTAATATGAGTTTAAGTGGTCCACCAAACCGTCTTCTCGAGATCGCCGTTAAACATGTACTGGATCGGGGAATAATGATTGTTGCCGCAGTTGGCAATGCCGGACCCATGGCACCGTCTCTTTATCCGGCGGCCTATAATGGCGTTGTGGCTGTTACGGCTGTGGATAAAAAACACCATGTATATTGGCGTGCTAATCGGGGTAACCATGTGACCTTTTCTGCTCCCGGCGTGAATATTCCAACGGCTTATGCAGGTGGTGGATATCAGGCAAGATCAGGAACTTCTATTGCTGCACCATTTGTCAGTGCCATATTAGCTAATATGGTGGGCCTTAAAGGATCATTTGAATATGATAATATTGTAAAGACTTTGGAGAATAACGCCATAGACCTGGGCAAAGAAGGCTTTGATACCACCTATGGCTATGGCTTGATTCAGGCTGTCCCGGGTTATGCCCTGACCCAATAAAAACGGCCCCAAAATGGAGCCGCTCTTTGGTATTATTCAATGTTATCTAATTGCGGTTGCCCATGAAGCGCAAGAGAAACAAGAACATGTTGATAAAATCAAGATAGAGGCTGAGGGCGCCCATAATGGCTTTTTTCTTGGCCATTTCATGTCCATCATTCTGAAGATACATCAGTTTAATTCTCTGGGTGTCATAAGCGGTAAGCCCGGCAAAAATCAGGACACCACCAACAGAAATGATAAAATCCATCATACCCGATTGCAGGAACATATTGACTATAGAGGCGATAATGATGCCAAATAATCCCATGATCAGAAACGATCCCATACCGGTTAGATTGCGTTTTGTGGTATAGCCATACAGGCTTAGCGAGCCGAATGCTGCTGCGGTCACGAAAAAAGTTTTAGCCACACTGGCTCCGGTATAAACCAGCAAAATAGGGGAGAGTGAGACTCCAATAACGCCAGCAAAAATCCAGAATACCATTTGGGCCGTTGAGGCCTGAATATGATTAATGCGAAAGCTGAGGAAAAAAACCATAGCCAGTGGGGCGAAGGTAATAATCCAGCCCAGCATAGTGGGAGATACCCCGCGTTCGGTCACCATAAACATCATGTTCATCAGGGCTTCTGACCTGACCGTGACATAAGCCATAAGTCCGGTGAGAACCAGGGCAGACGCCATATAATTATATACAGTTAGCATATAAGACCGGAGGCCTTCATCGATTTCGGCAGCAGAGCGCGTACTTGCCGGAGCACCGGGGCGGTATTTATAGTCTTCAACCATTAGAATTTATCCTTATATTTTTGGGTAATGCCTGTTGCATATATTGGCAGGATTGGGGAATTTTTCAAGTCTTTCCGTTAATATTCGTACGTCTTACAGGGTATGATGATCCAGAATATACTTTAAAAAGCCACTACTGCCGCGATCAATAATGTTATAAACCCGGTCAAAACCTTCCATACCGCCACTGTAAGGGTCGGGAACTTCGGTAATGCCGGGGCAGTTTTCCGCATAATCCATGAAAAGGCAGATTTTTTGCTGTTGGTTTGGAGGGCAGATAGCCTTCATATGGTGAATATTGTCCATATCCATGGCCAGAATATAATCAAAATCGGAAAAATCCTGCCGAGTGATTTTGCGGGCGCGCAAGTCTTCAAGGCTAACGCCATATTTCAGAGCCATTTCCCGGGACCGTCTGTCCGGCGGTTCTCCCACGTGCCATGATCCTGTTCCTGCGGAATCGATGAAGATATTTTCAAGATAGCCGTCACGAATACCGGCCTGATTTAATTTATGGCGAAAGACACCTTCTGCGGTGGGGGAACGACATATATTGCCCTTACACACAAATAATATTTTTATCATTTTATGTTACCATTTACCTGGGTAATAAAGGCTTTTGTAATGTTGCATATATCCATCCCTGTAAAAAATGGAGAGATTCATAGCGTCTCAGGAACAACTCATACATAGAAAACAGCCAGAATAAAACCCTGTTAAACAAAAAATAACAGGGATATTGTCCCATATATTTAAACTCGGCAACCACAAACCCCGCATCTGATGATAAGGCCATTACCTTTTTTCTGGTATTACAGGTATATGCGGTTGGGAAAGTATCCTCTTCCTCTCTTCCCTCTACGGCTTTAACAATGGATGAATGAAAGCGGTTAGGGGTCAGGTGAGCTATAATAGAGGCATAATCATAAAAATTGGCGGTCAAAAAAATAAATCTCCCACCAGGCCTCAAAATACGAAAAACTTCTTTATAGGCTCCAATGGGTTCAGTGATATGTTCCATCACACTTCGGCAAAAAACAAGGTCAACGCTATTGCTTTCAATGGAATTCATGTCGACGATATCATGGGTATATAGCTCAATCCCCTCGATCTGTTCGGTGAACTCGATGACTTCGGTTCCGATTAACCGCTGTGCACGGCCAAGATATTTTTTTAATACCGGCGCCGTTCTGCCACAGCCAA
>JAJFIP010000096.1 GCA_021774875.1 Emcibacter sp. | reverse complement strand
TCGTTGGTACCATTCTGATGTTTCTTGCCAATGCCTGGCTGACCTATATGATGAGTCCCACCGGCATTGACGGGGCGGGAAATTTCTCTGGCACTGAATGGACCGCCATTAATAATTTTCTGTGGAATCCGATAAATATCCATCGGGTGGTGGCAAATGTGGCTTTTGGCGGCTCCATCGTCGGGGCATTTGCCGCATTCAAATTTCTCAGTTCTACTGGCGCAGAAAAACGCGCCCACTATGACTGGATGGGCTATAATGCCAATATCATTGCCATCTCGGCACTATTACCCCTGCCCTTTGCCGGATATTATCTGACCGCAGAAATTTACAGCTACAGCCAGCAAATGGGTATCACTCTGATGGGCGGTATTTTTGCCTGGCTTTTTATCATACAGGCGGTGCTGATCGGAGTACTGTTCCTCTCGGCCAACTATTACCTGTGGTGCGGTATGGGCCGCAGTGACGGCGCCGTACGCTATAACCGCTATATCAAATATCTGGCTATCGTCATTATCGGAGCTTTTCTGGTCTGGTTTACCCCTCATACTCTGGTGCTGACCAATGGCGAGCTTAAAGCACTGGGTGGGCCATATCACAAATATCTGGGGCCTCTTGGGATCATGCCGGCAAAAAATACTGCCGTGAATATCATGATTGTATTTACCACGTTAAGCTTTTTGTTTTACCGACGCGCCAACAAAATAGCGACAGTTTCCTGGGTCAAGACCGGCAACGCCATGCAGGTGGCACTGTTCTCGGCAGGTGTGATAAATATTCTCATTCTCGGCATTTATCACGGCTATTTCACCAATACTGTCTATAAAGTGGCGGCCTCAATTCCACAGGTTCTGACCACGCTGACCATCATCGTTGCCAGCGGTATCATTGATGCCCTGATCTATAAAAATGCTAAGTCCGTAGGCCCGCTCCATTGGGGACGGGTACCTGACCGCGCCCAATATGCCCTGTTTCTGCTCGCGGTTGCTTTCACCTGGTTGATGGGATTAATGGGCTATATTCGTTCTGGAATACGACAACATTGGCATGTGCTCAATGTGTTCCGGGACAACTCAGTGGATGCCTTCACCCCTGATCTTGGGTATGCCGCTAATGTGGTATCAACCGGGGCAATAATATTTCTGGCGTTATTGATTTTTGTTTTCTGGGTCAGCCAAATTGGCAGCAAACGAACCGATGCTGAAGATTACTGGAAGCAGCAGGAAGCATTATGAAAAATCTGCTGAAAATTACTGTCTTCAGTTTATTGGTAATTGGTTTTTTTGCCGGATATGCCAATTTTGGTATCCCAAAAATAAAACCTGCCCCGCCGCCCGTGGAAGAAGAAGTTGATCTTGGGGCAATGACCATGGACAAATATATAGCTCTGGGCGGGAACATATACGAAGGCAAAGGCACCTGTACCCTGTGCCACAATGAGCTTGGCGGTCGGGCTCCTGTCTTAAATGATGTCGCCGCCGTGGCGGTTGAGCGCATATCTTCCCCAGACTATCAGGGGGATGCCAGTACCGCAGAAGAATATATTTCTGAATCCATGACCGCACCTTCGACTTTTGTGGTCACCGGGTTTGGCAAAGCTGGTACCAATGACAGCGAAAGCCCGATGCCTGATGTGACTTCGGGCGGCATTGGATTATCTGAAATAGAAATCAATGCTGTTGTGGCTTATCTACAGGATCTCGCCGGAGAAGATGTGACCGTGACCTTGCCCACTTTATCCGCGGATGATGAAGAAGCAGATGACGACGAAGAGGAGGAAGAACCACGGGCATTTATCAGTGACCCAGTGGCTCTGCTGGAAGAATTCAACTGTCTGATTTGTCATGTTGTAGCTGGCGAGGGTGGTGATATTGGCCCTGATCTGTCCCATCTGGGCTCCACGAAAAAATCTGATTATATTCGCCGGGCCATCATGCTGCCCAATGCTGATGTGGCAGAGGGATATGAGGCCGATATGATGCCCGACACCCTCGGCGAAGAATTATATGCCGGCGAACTGGAAATACTTGTTAAATATCTTGCGGAGTTAAAATAATGCCAAAGGGTTTTATTATTCCAAAACTGGCCCAGTTATTTCTGGTGATATTCGGGTTTTACTTTGGGTTTATTCTGCTGTTTGATATTATTTTACAACAGGTTATCCCCGAAAGCCTGTTGACAATGTATATGTTTTTTATAACGGCTGGGGTGTTCATGGTATTTACGTTTACCGAAGAAAGTGCCAATGAACTTGTCGCGCCGATAAAGGCGCTGGCCGAAGACCCTAAAAATAAAAAATTGCGGATTGTTGCGCTGATTTCAGCCCCGCTGGTCATAGGTATTTTTGTTTTCTTCAAAATGCAGCCCAGTCTTGAAGCCCCGGTTGAGTTGAGATCCATCCATCCGGCACCCCCAACTTCTTTCAAGGCTTTTGATAAAAAATTTGACCTGACAAAGTTGAACAACCCATACCGGGAATTGGAAAAGGAAGACCCTGAAAAGTTTCGTGAACTGGTGGCAGAAGGGGCAGATATTTACATTAGTAACTGTCATTTCTGTCATGGTGATAAACTGGATGGCAGAGGCCATTATGCCGCAGGATTGAACCCGCTTC
>JAJFIP010000095.1 GCA_021774875.1 Emcibacter sp. | reverse complement strand
TATGCTCACGGGTCTGGGGCATCGGGCCATCAGCCGCAGACACCACCAGGATCGCGCCATCCATCTGGGCCGCACCGGTGATCATGTTCTTCACATAGTCAGCATGGCCCGGACAGTCAACATGGGCATAATGCCGCGCATCGGTTTCATATTCAACATGGGACGTCGAAATTGTGATCCCGCGCTCACGCTCTTCAGGGGCCTTGTCAATATTCGCAAAATCTGTGAATTCTGCGCCACCGCTTTCTGCCAGCACTTTCGTGATCGCTGCTGTCAAGGTCGTCTTGCCGTGGTCAACATGGCCGATAGTGCCTATGTTACAATGCGGCTTGTTACGTTCAAATTTTACTTTTGCCATTTTCTTTCTCACCCTAATAAATAAAGGGAACGATTTCCCCGAATAAATCAAGCCAGTGAATTCATTTGAGCAAAATTCACTGCATTACAAATCTTGGAGCGGGCGAAGGGAATCGAACCCTCGTACTCAGCTTGGAAGGCTGCTGCATTACCATTATGCTACGCCCGCGTAACCTCTCTGGCCCGTACATTACTCCCATACCATAAAGGCAACAAGGAAAATGGTGGAGGGGGCAGGATTCGAACCTGCGTACGCTATGCGGCCAGATTTACAGTCTGGTGCCTTTAACCACTCGGCCACCCCTCCGGGATAGGGCCAAACCATCATAAAAATATAACAGTAATGAAGCCGCAATATGGACATTTATTTGATCATGTCAAACAAATTTTAAAGAAAAGCCCCCATATCTCTGAATCACTAATTTTTGGCCGTTATACAGTTGCTCTGCGGCCAAGAGTGGCTTATAGCATGAGCTATGAGTAAAAAAGATCAAAAGATAAAGCGGCATGGTTCAGGACAAGCCAAATCCAGTAAAAAAACTGGTCAAAATTCTGGCCGAAATACGACACCAAAACCGAGAGTCAAAAACAGCAACGACCTGTGGCTATTTGGCAAACACCCGGTGCTGGCCGCCCTGAATAACCCCGAACGGAATATCAAGCGGCTTCTGGTCACCAGAAGAAGTGCCGATCGGTATCTATCGGCCTTTAGCGAAATCAATCAGAATGTTCGTCCCCTGACGCCTGAAATTATCCTGCCGGAAGTGCTGGAAAAGACCCTGCCTGCGGACTGCTTGCATCAGGGTATTGCGCTCCACACCAATGTCCTGCCAGAGATAAGTATTGAGGCATGTTGCAGGATTGAAGCGGAAAAATCACATCTGTTACTCATTCTGGATCAGGTAACAGACCCTCATAATGTGGGAGCGATCATCAGGTCCGCCGCAGCCTTTGGTGCCTGCGCTATCATCAGCACTGAACGGAATTCCCCGCCAGAAAGTGGCACGTTGGCCAAATCAGCTTCCGGCGCACTTGAAGTCCTGCCCTGGGTCCGGGTCACCAACCTGAGCCGCGCGCTGGACGCTCTTGCCGAAATGGGTTACTGGCGGTTAGGGTTAGACGGCACAGCACCTCTTTCTATACGAGAGGCAGATTTTGGCAATAACATCGCCCTTGTTATGGGTGCCGAAGGAAAAGGACTTCGCAAGGGTACGGAAAGCCATTGTGATGCCCTGATTAAACTTCCTATCAGCGGTGCGGTGGAAAGTCTTAATGTCTCCAATGCTGCCGCCATTGCTCTCTATGAATTTTCCACTAGCGGATCATAATCCCCTATAACTTGAAATAGGATAGTATTTTTCTTATAATGATCGTTCTAGTAATTGATTTTTCGTTAACTGATATTAAGAAGGGAAAGTCATGTCTGAGAAAGCGGGTATTTACAAAAATATACAGGAACATCTCGGTCTGCTGGCGGCAATTGTCGGCATCGTAACCGGACTCGCCGGCATCTTCGGTTACCAGTTTGGCACCACTGATACAACTGACCGATATCAGGAATATCAGCAAATCAGTACAGAAAAACTCAATGAACTTCTTGCCCCCTTGCCCGACAGCAAGAAAGAACTGTATCAGCCCCTTATTGAATCCATGGCAGCAATCACCAATGCGCCATCGTCAAAAGCAGACAAAGAAGCCATTCTGACCAATATTGAACAGGCAATGGAAAATATTGACCAGTTTATCAAGACAACACCGATTTTGGATTATGATGTCAGCAAATCGCCCTTTGCACTTTCCGTTGGAAAAACTGTCTTGCTATGCGACGGCAATTTTTCTGTCGGGCTGCCCATGTATGATTTTAACAAAAAACAGAATCCTGTATTAACTGTTCAAAAAAGAACCAGAAGATTATCGCCAGGCGACCATTTTAGCTATAAAGAAGGCGGCAAAACTCTTGATGTCATCCTCATGGAACTATTGCCTCATCAACAGGCGGTTGCACTATCATTTAAATGCAGTCAATAAACTGGAAAAAATAAATTTCTATTGATACGCCCGCGCAGACGTGGCCTTAACTGGGAATTTATTTTTTTCGCTTGATTTTGAAATCAAAGGCCACTAATTTGCGCCTACCCCGCCATGGGGTTGCAGTGATTAGCCCCTATAGCTCAGTTGGTAGAGCAATTGATTTGTAATCAATAGGTCCGCAGTTCGAGTCTGTGTGGGGGCACCAATAACACCTTGAAAATAAACGATTTTTTTCTAAAAATCAATTGGGCCGGTCGGGGACGTCCAACTCATACGTCCAACTCTGTTGGACGCGGGTGTTTTTTTGCTCTGGCAGGAAAGTTGTGCATCTGCCGTGCACTGCGCTTTAAAATTACATAAATATTCTATGGGGTTACTGGTTTAGGCGTGCTGTCCGGACTTAATTTCTATCTCGAATGAGGCTTTTTACCTAATCTTTTACAGGCTGATCGTAGGTCAACATTTCCTGTTTTACTTTTTCATCTGCTTTAGCTGTAAGGAACTTATATCTTTTTATAATTTAAGAATAATTTAAATATTCTATTACCCTTATTGGGCGGCATATGCGCCAAAACAACCAAAACCTATATTATTTATTATAACTCATTGTAAAACAAAGATTTCATTGGCTTTCTCATTAAAGCCGAAACCGTGACAAAACCATGACGAAATCTCAATCATCTGCCTGAATAGAAAAATAATCCTTAGTAGGTCTACCCCCTTTTGGACCAGATGGCTTATCTTCCCACCGGATCAAATCTTGACCAACGCGACCCTTAATTCTGCAAAACTTATGGGCCGTTCAGACGACTTGGGCAGTATCGAAAAAGACAAGCTGGCGGATTTGCATGAGATCAATGTCTCAAAAGAAACCCTGCGTGTCTTGCCCCATCGTTATGTACCATTTTTTACTATAGTCTCCGGCACAAGCGGACACTTGTTAAGAGCTTGATGCGCTCGGAAATGCGTGACTATATGCGCTATTATTACGGCAGTGCCTGCAATATGTCCCGTATATGAATGCCAGCATCCTGAACAATCTTCGAGAGCTCTCCAAGATTTGCTCGAATTTCGTCGAAGTCTTTTTCGCCACTCACTGGCCTTGTTGCAATCACGACATAAATGCAAGCGCCGCCGTTATGGTCCCACCACCCCGCCTCAATGCGCACCTGCGGTTCAGAGGTGAGGGTTCCGCCTTTGTAGTAATGGTCGCCGCGAGACACGTCTCTCTCAAGCAACAATACCGCTCGCGAAGCATCACGCAGGGCATCGTCCGTTGTATTCTTTGCAAGAAATATCAGCAATAATGAGAGCGATTCAGCGGTAAGTAGATTGTCGGTATTTTTCTGCCGGTCCGCGAGCATATAGCGCGCAATTTGCAGTCCGTCCGCCCGCGGAAACCGGTGTCGCACGCGCTCTGTCAGCTTGGCTGGGCCGCCTAGATACTCAATGATGACATTCGCCGCCGCGTTGTAGGCGGCATTAGTTTCAATATGCTTCTTGTGAATCATCGCTTCAGCCAGCTGTCGCGCTGTTAGCCCGCGAAGTTCACTGCGAACAGCCGCTTGTTGTGAAAGGTCGAAATGGCTAATGGCGGGATTGAGAGGGTTATCGATCATTCCGTTTAGTTCAGTAAACGGCATATCAAGTGAATTAGCTTGTTCACTGAAAAACTCTATCAGAATTGCCGTTTTGATGGCGCTTGCGGCGGGCCTTAGGGTATCCGCATTATGGCGGTACCAAGCTTCGCCATCGGGTGAGCCGAGCCAAATGCTATATTGAATGTTGCTGCTCTCGCCCTCTAATCGAGCAACAGCATGCTCAATATTGCCCGCTTGTTCCTCAATAAATGTTTGCGGACTTTCTACATGTGAGGAACACGACATCAACGCCAAAGTGAGTATGCCAACAAATAGTGCAGGCAAAGATATTCTAGTGTTCAGTTTATTCATATTAACCTTGGCACCATTCATCGTCCAGTTCTGGGCCCTCACATATTCGATGATACGGTGGAGCAGCATATAATTTCCCGGTTCTTATCTATCTAACATAGTATAAAGTATTTCGAATGTCGATATTAGTCCCATTTTTGCTGTTGATCTATTTTTCATGAAATATGGAAAAGGGCCAATAAAGTGTAATAGTTCAGACTCTATCTCAATTGTTTCATACCAGTGTCCATCTATGTCCCCTGTGGGGGCACCATTCTTTCAATGACTTAACAGGAATACCCTAAGCCTTCTTCGTCTCTGGGTGCCGTTTTTGGGTGCAAAATAACCACTATATATATTTATCGCCGCTGAACTTAATGAACATAAATTTTCTGGATTTGATCATTCAACAAATAGCTCTCCGTTTCTTTTTTAACAATGGTTCCACATTCTTATGAAAGCGAAAGTATCAAAGCCATATATCTTGCTTGTGGGGTGATTTTACTCTACATTTTATGCAAAGTAACAGGATTTTTTTTAAATTATGGCTGGTCAAAAGGCAAAAAATACTCTCCGTAATCAAGATCAAGTGGCAACGCGCAAAAGCGTTGCCGAGAAATTGGTGAATGATATTTTTTTGCCTTGGTCGCTCGATGAGGCAACATTTCCCGAGGAACAGCCATACGATGAAAAAAACGGAATCCGGGTAAATATTGATGATCCTGATCATGAATACGGTGTGCAGGATTATGTAAAAATATCCAAGGATTTTGGTCTGGTTATATCGGACATGACTTCTGTTAAGGAAACATATCTTAATGTGATTGGCGCAAGCTGTGTTACGCTTCATTTCAGAATATCCGGTGAGAGCAAGGAAATTTTTGGTAAATCGCTGGAGCTACATCGTAGCGGTCCCACTTACACGATCTGGATTCAGCCCGAAGGGGCCTTCAGAAAAATGTGGGTTCCCAAAGATAACCGTTGGCGTGCGGCAACCTTAACCTGCTCTCGACAGTTTATTATCGATTCTTTGGGAATTGGGACCAACGATCTGGAAAAACAGTTCAAGTGGCTAACCCATGAAAAGCACGATGAATTCTTCGTGCGTTCGCTTCCCATGACGCCTGAAATGATCCGGGCAACATTAGATTTAGTAGAATGCAATTATGAGGATGGGTTACGCCTGTTCTATTGTCGGGCAAAGGCGATGGAACTCATGTGTGCAGGCATAGGTTCTCTCCTAAATAGTGATGAGACCGAGCATCCATCAGTACATCTTTCACCAGCAGATTTTACAAAAATCGATCAAGCTAAAACGATTCTCAATCAGGAGTTCAGAGATCCGCCGACATTAGCGCGGTTGGCATCCCGTCTTGGTTTGAACCGAAACAAGCTTGCCCATGGCTTCAAATATATTTTTGGCGTGCCACCTATAGAATACTGCTATGGTCGGCGGATGGAATTGGCCCGTGACATTATCAGCACAGGAGATGACAGTATTGCCATCGTTGCAGAGAAAGTAGGATACTCTGACCCCGGTAGCCTGAGCAAGGCTTTCAAGGCACATTTTGGTTACTTGCCAAGCGATGTTAAACGAAAATCCATGGCTAAAGAGAAGATCTTGCCGAAAACTGATGATGACTTCAACTGAAACGGATAAATACGTTTCACCAAGATAAAATTACTACAACCCATTGTTCCTTCTAGCGCATACTTTACTCTTGGTAAAAAGCAATGCTTTTGAGTAGATTACTTAATTGGCTCAAGATGGGATCCTTTATGGTTACACCAGTTCAATCAGTTAACACAGATCAAGTACCACTTGGCAAACTCCTGATTTTTTCCATGCCCGCTATTTCTTTCGCCGTTGTACATACCCCAGCCGCGACAATTTTACCCGCAGTATACGCAAAATATACCAGCATTACAGTTGTTGAAATTGGTGTTATTTTACTTGTTTCGCGTATATTTGATGCTGTGACTGACCCTGCAATTGGATATTTTTCGGATTGTACACGTTCGCCTATCGGTCGGCGAAAACCGTGGATCATCGTTGGCACGCTTTTATCCATGTTTTCTTTCTATTTCATCATGACACCGACCGCTGAAACCACCATTATTTATTTTCTAATCTGGTCATTCCTGCTCTATCTCGGCTGGACCATGACTGACATTCCTTACAAATCCTGGGCTATAGAACTATCACGGGATTATAAGGAACGATCGCGTATTGCGGTTTATCTGGCCTTTGCAGCTACTATTGGCGGTTTTATTGTACCGATGGTGCCGATTGTTACTGAGCCGCTGACAGGCTCAACCGAATATAGCCTTGAAGTTCTTGAAATTATTGCATATTTAACTATTGGCCTTCTGCTTATAACAGTCACTATGGCAATTTTATTTGCGCCTGAGGGAAAACATCTTGCAACTGAAAAAATCAAGTTCAGCGATCTGTTTGTGGCCCTTGGCCAGAACCGACCCTTTCGCTGGTATGTTATTTTTGTGGTTATATGGGGTGTTGGTCTTGGTGTCTTTAATGCCGGATTCTTTTTTTATGTGGACTCCTACCTTGGCATTGGCGACAAAGTCCCTCAAACAGGCCTTGGCTTTTCCATATCCATGTTCATTAGTCTACCCATATGGCTTAAAATTATCCACCGCTGGGGTAAAATCAAGCCAATAGTATTCGGGTGGTTAGCCAACATATTTTCCTTATTGTTATTGGCTTTCGTTAGTCCCGGTCCAGATTCTTTCTGGCCTGCTTTTATTCTTCTTTGCTTTGCAGGGGTATTTGGTTCGGGTCTGTTGGTAGCGCCCATGTCTTTGCTTGGCGATGTGGTTGATTACGACTTGCTCAAAAGCGGGGTCAATCGAACCGGAAGTTATTTGGCGTTTCTGTCATTAATGTCAAAATTTAATTTCGCTTTTGGAGGTAGTCTGGCATTTTTCCTGTATGGCTTGTTTGGCTTTGATCCCAAGATTGTGAATGATGAAACCGCCATTTTCGGTCTGCTTTTTACATTCATTGGTCTTCCGGTTATGCTTTGGTGTATCGCTGCAACAGTTCTGTGGCTATTCCCAATTGATGCCCGCCGTCATGCCATTATCAAGAAGCGTATAGATATGCGTGCCGAACGCATGGGCCGGTCCGTTACTGACACAGCCTAAAGTTATCTGTTTTTGCTGATATTACGACACCCCAATACGAAATTACGCACCACCATTGATCTATTTTCCCCCAGTGATAAATATAATTTTCCGGGGTTCAGAACTAACAAGGAAGACGATACGATGAGAAAATTTACAGAAGAACAGAATATGTTTAGAGAGTCTTTCCGCCGATTTCTTGCGGAAGAGGTAGCACCCCATATGGAGCATTGGCGGGAACAGGGGATCGTTGATCGTGAAGTTTTTCGCAAAGCCGGAGACCGTGGTTTTTTGCTAATCTGGGCGGATGAGAAATACGGCGGAACTGGCGATAGTGACTTTCGATTTGAGCAGATAATGATCGAGGAAAATGTCCGCGCAGGAACCGGGGAATGGTACTGCACCTTGCACAGCCGTCTGGTGGGGCCATATTTTGCTAATTTTGGGACCGAGGAACAAAAACAGCGGTTTTTGCCACCGTGCATTAGCGGCGAAAAAATTCTGGCAATTGCTATGACTGAGCCGGATGCTGGCAGTGATCTGGCAGGGATGCGAACCAAGGCCAAAGATATGGGCGATCACTATCTGTTGAACGGCGCCAAGACCTATATCTCCAACGGTATCAACTCTGACATAGTGATTGTTGCGGCTAAAACCGAGACTGGTGGCAAATCTCATGATTTGACCCTGTTTATTGTGGAGCGCGATATGGAGGGGTTTGAGCGGGGGCGCAATCTGGACAAAATGGGTGGCCATGCACAGGACACGGCTGAACTTTTTTTCAAAGATGTAATAATCCCCAAAGAAAATGTTCTCGGCGATCCGGGTAGGGGTTTTTACCACCTGATGCATGGATTGGCTGAAGAGCGCCTGCTTGGTGCAATTGGTTTTCTGTCTAATGCCCATAAGGCTTTTGACCTGACCCGTGACTATGTAATGCAGCGCAAAGTATTTGGCGGGGTGTTGTCATCGATGCAAAATACCCAGTTCAAACTAGCCGAGTTGGATGCTGAGATTGAGATCGCCCAGGTTTACCTCGACCATTGTGTCGCACTTCACAACGAGGGCAAGTTGACGGCTAATATGGCGGCAAAGGCCAAGTTACGTTGTAGTGAGATTGAATGGCGCATGCTTGACGAGGGTGTCCAGTTACATGGTGGTGCCGGATATATGCGTGAATATGACATCTGTCGCATGTTCACAGGTTCGCGGGTAAACCGGATTATGGGGGGAACTTCGGAGATAATGAAATTAATTATAGGGCGGGAAATTTTTTCTGATCGCTATAAGTATTTTCTTGAATAGTGTTGGTTTACAAGAGGAGACTTAAATGAA
>JAJFIP010000094.1 GCA_021774875.1 Emcibacter sp. | reverse complement strand
ATAGGCTTCATTGTCATAACAGAAGTAAATAAAATCCAGTTTCCGGTGGAGCGCCGCAGATGTGGGGCCAAGGCCCATATCATTGGAGGAACCGTCCCCAGCGACCACCAACACCTGCATGTTGTCATTCTGAGTGATACGGTTTTGACCCAATCGAATATCCAATGCATCTCTTATACCCTGCGCCGCCGGAACAGGTGCTCCCATTGTGGTGTAAAGCCACGAACCCTGGAGAGGGGTGAAGGGGTAAACGGAAAGAAGGGTGAAGCACCCCGCCGCGTTACAAATCATCACATCACTTCCCAATTCCTTCAATCCAAGACGCAGACCCTCCAAACCACCGCACCCTGCACAAAGGCCGGTCCCGGGAGAAATCACTTCCTCAGGATGAAGGTCCTTTACCCGCTTATGAACTTTTATCAATTCCGTCATGATTCTCGAGCCTCCTCAAGCGTGAGGGCAATTTGTGACGCTCGCTTGAATTGTGCCAGGTCAGATTCATTAAATAGAAAGAGAGGGCCTTCTGGTTCAGGATTTCGCAGATGCTCAATAATGGAAAGAAAATCACCAGAATGAATATCCTTCCCTCCCAATCCTCCAATAACAGAAAGAATTTTTTCTGGTCGCTCCTTACGGGAGTACAGCGAGGTGACGATTTCCGGATGAAGAATGCCACCCTGCCCCGGTGACAAATTTTGATCAATGACCGCAACCTTGGTGCAACCGGAAAGAGCGTCGGCAATAGCTTGCGCAGGAAAAGGGCGGATCATTCGAAGTTTCAGCAAGCCTGCCTTGATGCCCTGGTTTCTAAGTTCAAGGACGGCGGCCTTCCCTTTAGTTGCAAAGGAATTACTCATGACAAAAACAAATTCCGCGTCTTCCAGATGAAAAGATTCTACAGAATCATAAGACCTCCCAAACCGATCTAAAAACTCCGCACAAACTTCCTGAAAAACATTCTCTGCCTGTTTGACCGCTATATGCTGCTGGATCTTAAAGTAAGTATATGTCGCCCCCCCAAACACTGCCGAGGCCCGGGCCATGGGTTGGGACGCCTGAAACACCGGTTGAACCGGGTGAAACAAGGGCAAAAATTCGGATATAGCCTTCGGGTCCGGAATGATGACCGGTTCTCTTGTGAAGGAAAGATAAAAGCCATCCATATTAACCAACACTGGCAGGCATACCTGAGGGTTTTCAGCAATTCGATACCCAATCAAAATGAAATCAAAAACCTCCTGACATGTTTCGGCATGTAATTGAATCATCCCGCAATCCCGGGTGCTCATTACATCATTATGATCGGGCTCCAGAGTGATCGGTGTGGCCAGCGCTCGAGAAACATTCACCATTAATAGCGGAACCCGCCACCCCGTGATGGTGTACAGAGATTCCATTCCATGCAAAATTCCCTGGCTTGAGGAGGCGGTGAATACCCGCACCCCGGCGGCAGCCGCAGCCCCTGCAGCCATGAACATGGAGTGTTCAGAATCCATATTGGTAAATTTCCCCGACATGGAATTGTCGGCATACCACTCCGCCAGCGTTTCAACAATCTCCGTTTGTGGGGTGATCGGAAAAGCCGGTACATAATCCACTCGCGCCATCCGCGCCCCCCAAGCCGCCGCCTTATTACCTGTCAGCATCATTTTTTCAGGATGACTCATCGACCACCTCAGATTCTCTTATCGTTTGGATAAAATGGCCGGGACATTCCTGGGCGCAAATCATACAACCCTTACAATGGTCATAATCAATTTGAGGGCTTCCATCTGCATCAATTCCAATGGTTCCGTCTGGGCATCTGGCATAACAAATCAAACATTTGTTGCAATGTTCGTAATCGATTTTTGGCCGCACCACTCTCCATTTCCCTGTTTTTCTCAAGGCCATGTTTCCTGGAGCAAGGATAATGGGAGCAGCTTCCGAAACTTGTCCTTGTTGCACTTGAATCAAAGAGGTTGGCTTCAATGTTTGAGCTGCTCGCTCAACCAGAGGCCTGGGAGAAACCGATCGAAAAATTTCCTCCACGAGAGCCAGGTTTGATTGAAGGGTGGACGCATCCAGTTCTGAGGCCAATTCCATTTCAACCGCCTGGTTCAAATGGGACAATTCTATTGTTCCCAGGATACGGGCTCCTGCGGCGGCCAAAGCCGTGCTGAAGATATGTTCTCTTTTAATATGCTTGAGGCAGCGTCCCGTCAGGTCATCAATGATAGGCGTTGAAGGAAAAGAATACTGGTTTTCTAAAGTGTCCCTATCTTGAGGGGAATTGACAAAAATAAGGGTCGATTCATCGGCGCCACATAGAGGTGCCGCTTGTGAATCATTTAAAAGACTTGCATCACCCACAAGCAGGAGGTCGGGTAAAAAAACAGGGCCGCGTTCTAGAATAGGATCAGGAGAAAACCGGGTGAAAGCGACAATCGGTGCGCCACGACGCTCAGCGCCATACAGAGGAAAGTCCTGCGCCTGAAAGCCCGATAAAAAAGCGGCGTTTCCAAGAATTTGACTTGCCGTCTTGATTCCCTGACCACCGCGTCCGTGAAACCTCACACGAATCATATTTTGCTCCTTCGTATATATATTCATGATACATTTTATAGAAGAATATTCCTTTAGAAAAAATTCAACATCCCATTTTTAAGCAAAAAAGCTCCACAAACATCTGTGGTAAATACCAGGCGGAAACGTCATTTTTTACCCCCCTTTTTTTCCCGCCTGTAAAGGGGGGTTAGTCCCTAATTGATTTTAGATTTATCAAGTTTTGCTTTTGTCTAATAATTTCGGGTAGCGAAACGATGGCATTCATTAACACCGGATCAATGCCATCTCAGCACAGACTTTACG
>JAJFIP010000093.1 GCA_021774875.1 Emcibacter sp. | reverse complement strand
TCAACAGCAACCTTCAGTGTGGAGGCCTGACCCGATAATTCATTGGAGGCGCTGAGCACATCAGAAGCCGCATTGCCGGTCTCTTCTGCCATATTACTGACATTCCTGACATTTTCACCTGCGGTTTCAGTTCCTGTTGCCGCTTCCAGCGAGTTACGGCTGATTTCCTGCATGGCAGCCGCCTGCTGTTCAACAGCAGCGGCAATGGCTGATGATATTTCATCCAGCTCGCCAATGGTCACCGATATTTCCTGAACCGCTGATACCGTATCATTGGTGGTCGCCTGCATCTCGTTGATTTGCTTCCGTATCTCATCAGTGGCCGTGGCAGTCTGACCAGCAAGACTTTTTACTTCCGAGGCCACAACCGCGAATCCCCTGCCGGCTTCACCGGCGCGGGCAGCTTCAATAGTGGCATTGAGCGCCAGCAGATTAGTCTGTTCGGCAATATCGTTGATCAGCAGAATAACCTCGCTGATCTTCTCTGAACTGTTTGCCATCTGCGTAACCTGAGCCGAGGCACTGGTCACGGAACCCAAGGCATTTTTTGAGGCAGCAGAGGCATTGTTAATCTGGCTCGAGATTTCCTGAACCGATACGGTCATTTCTTCTGAAGCACTGGCCACAAGCTGAACATTCTGCCCAGCCTGGGTTGTTGCCGCCGCAGCCGATACAGACTCGTCTTTCATGCTGTTTGCAGAACCGCTCATTGATTCCGAGGTAGCATTTAATTCCGTGGCGGCACTGGAAACAGTTTCCAGAACACCTCCGACCCGGTCTTCAAACCGCTGGGCCATATCCAGACGGTCCGCTACCCGTTTCTCTTCGGCTTCTTTCTCAAGGCGTTTTTCTTCCTCAAGTTGCCTTGCTTCCGCATCTCTTGCTTCACTTTCACGACGTTTCTCAGCCTCTTCCTCTGCGATACGGGCTTCTTCAGCTTGCTTTTCAAGCCGTACCCGTTCAATGGCATTGACCTTGAAGACATTGACTGATGTGGCCATCTCGCCAATCTCGTCACCCCGGTCCAGTCCCGGAACTTCAACTGAAGTATCACCTTCTGCCAGTTTACCCATGGCATTAGTCATGGCACCGACAGGTTTGGTGATGGAACCTGCTACCAGAAGCACAATTCCAACCGACATACCCAGTCCGACGGCTAACAATACCCATAATAATGTCATCAGACCTGCTGAGCTGGACAGGCTGTCTGCCACATCGCCAGATAACAGATTACGCTGGTTGGCGACCATACCGCCAGCACCATCGGCACCGACGAGGGTTTTGAGAAGAATTCCGGCACGGGGGGCAGCTTCCTGTACCAGAAGAAAGTTGGCCATATTCCATTTCTTGGAACTCCGCACATTAAACATTCTTGGGGGAATAGGATCAAATTCAGTCCGGGCTTTTAAAAAAACATCAAAAGCCGCTGATTGTTTAGGGCCAAAAAGGCCCGAAGCCTTTTGCAAATCTCCAAAACGACGGGTATTTTTAGCCCACAATGTGTCAAACTTATCTTTGAACGCGCTATCACCCGTCAACAGATATGCCCGGATATTGGCAAGACCAAGACCTAATGTACCGCGAACATCTGCCATAATGCCTAAAAGTCTTTTTCGCTCGGCAGTGGCAGGCATCTGTGCTTCCATGTCAATCAGGGCAGTGATTTTTGAGAATTGGAGCGCAGCGCGGGGCATGGCCTCTTTGGTCAAGATTATATTGGCGGGAAATTGTTCAGGGCTGTTGGCAATTTTTTCAACAGTCGCCTGTGCGGTGCGAAATTCTTCCAATGTGCTTTTGAATTCGGCCCATGTCTTAACATTTTTTGGATTGGTCCAGTTACTGGATAATACATTCATTTCGGCTTTCACCTTGTCAATGTCTGCCCAGACGGTAGCGCGTTGGTTCTTGAATGTGTCATTTCCGGTGAGCATATATCCGCGCAAATCTGCCAGAGAGGCATAAATATCCTTGACCAGTGATGAACTGGCCGCAGAAGTCGGTACACGCAGGTTATCAATGCGGGTTATTTGTCCATCAATAAATTTCAGTTGGAAAATAGTTACCGCGATTACAATGGTTAAAATTACACAAATAGAACCAAAACCCATAAATAGGCGGTTTCTGATATTCATGTTCTTGACTGTATTCAGGACATTTAGATTGATACCCATATTGCTCACCACATAATGTTAAATTTAACTTTGAACGCTGATCGTATTTAATGCCTGTTAACAACAGGTTAAGTCACTATTGATCTAAATCAAAAGCTAATGGGTTAAGCATTATGGCATAGGAGTCATAAGCCTCTTCTTCAGAAACTAGCCAAATGGCAGTAATGGTAATTATCTGAAAAAAAGAGAAAATTTCACAGAAAATCAATGCTTTCAACTGTAACAATTATTACATGAAAACTCTATTTGCCGACAATATTTATTTTTTGTTTTAGGTCTAAAAGGTATATTTGTAATAGTTGTTACCAGCTAATATGGCATGTATAGAGTATTCCACCCAATCTAATATTCAGCGGGCAAAATAATATTCATGATCTCACAAAAGTAAATCCGGAAAGAGACTATTTAGCCATCAAATCCAGAAGAGCAAGCACCGTTGCTTCCACGCCTTTTTTTACTGCGGGTTCCGGTGATATTTTAAACAGGGGAGAATGATGGCTGGCCACTGCCGGTCCACCCGCCTCAGCCCGCTCAAAATCTTCTTTCGGGGTACCACCTACTTGAAAATATACGCTAGGGATAGCAGGTTCCGTTGTGAAATAGGGGAAATCCTCTGCGCCCATACCAGTAGGGGGAATATCAACTACCGCATCTTCACCCATTTTTGCCTGCCAGACTTTCTTTAGGCGCCGGACAAGAGCATCATTATTAACGGTCGGTGGTAAAATATTATCACTGGACACTATCACTTCCGGTAGTTTGTCTTCGGGCAGACCAGCAACCCGACCCATATTTTCCGCAATCCGTTTAATACCATCGAGCAATATTTTACGGGTTTCCAGATTAGTATTACGTACGGTTACCTGTAAATGCGCCCGATCGGAAATAATATTATGCTTGGTGCCGGAATGGAAAGACCCCACCGTAACCACCCCCGGCTCGCGGGGAGCTAATTCACGGGATACCAGAGTTTGCAGGGCAATGACAATCTGGCTGCCAAGCAAAACCGGATCTTTACCGGAATGAGGGGCAGCCCCGTGGGTACCGATGCCGTGGATAATAATATCCACTGTATCTGCCCCGGCATAGGGCGAGCCTTCGGAAACATTGATCACTCCAGCCACATCTTGTGCTGAGACATGGAATGCCAGCGCGTAATCAGGAATACCAAAGCGTTGCCACAGATTGTCTTCCATCATGGCCTGAGCACCGGGGCCAAGTTCTTCTGCCGGTTGACCGATCAGCATTAATGTTCCGGACCATTGATCTTTCATGGCAGACATGCGCCGCGCTGTCCCCACCAGACTTGTAATATGAACATCATGACCACAGGCATGCATAACAGGCACAATATTATTGGTAAGCAGTGACAGCTGGGTCACAGTAGAGGCATAAGACAGACCTGATTTTTCCTGAACCGGAAGTCCATCCATATCCGCCCGCATCATCACCAATGGCCCCTCACCATTTTTCATTATAGCCACTATCCCCGTGCCACCAACGCCCGTTGTAACGTCGAATCCTTCTGCTTCCAATTCTTTTGCCAGCCGGGCAGCAGTTTTCTGTTCCTGGTGACTGAGTTCGGGATTTTCATGAAAATGAACGAATAGATCAGACAGATAATTGTCATAATCTTTCGCTACTGTTTGCTTAAGTGAATCAAAAGCATGGGCGGGGTATGCCATTATGGTCAAAGTAAATATTATTGCTATTGCATTTTTCATGATTTTATCCCTCTGTGTTTTTGTGCAAAAAAAGAGACTAGCAGAATCACTGGCCCACGCAATCTAAATTCGGATCAGGAAGGTTTTTTTAGCTTCACATTTTCGTGCTTCCCGCCCATCTCAATGCGGGCAGGTCGTTCTACACAGCGGGCAAGCCAGGGCTTAAGGGATTTATATTCCGATAAATCAAACCGTGATTTCAAGAGATAATCCAGCATGGCTGAAAGATTGAGGTCGGCAATTGTGAAACGGCCACCCACCAGATATTCTTTATGGGCAAGATGGCCATCCAGAACTTTCAGGAACGGAATCAGGTCTTCCTGCGCAGACCTTAAACTATTTTCATCGCGCATTTCTTCGGGCAAAGCCTGTTTATGAAGAATATAATTTACCGCTGGTTTATCAATATTTACTGATCCGAAAACGCACCATTGCATAATCTCTGCTTCTTCATGTGGATCAGTGGCCCATAACAGCCCATCGCCGTATTTCTTTGCCAGATAAGAATTGATCGCCATGGATTCCCAAAGAAAAAAACCATCTTCCTCCAATACCGGGATCAATCCGTTAGGGTTACGCGCCAGATGTTCCGGCATTTTAGTCTCGCCCTTCATGGGATTTACCGGGTTAATTTCATAGTCCAGACCCAATTCCTTCATGGCCCAGATAATATAATTTACTCTGGTATAGGGTATCCCGTGAATGATGCGCATATTTTTTCCTTTTTTGAGGTGTGCAAGGACAAATTCATCCTGTCTATATTCCTTCATAATAGGTATGCTACGCGCATGTACAAGATAATTATACTTTCAATAGCACTGATTTTTATGGCTTCCTCTGGCCTGGCCGAACAGACGGACCTGCGCAAGCAACTCAAACGATCAACCACCGGACAGGTCATAAAGATCATTGATGGCGACACGGTAATTCTCAAAGACCAGACACGCGTGCGACTTGTGGGAATTCAGGCCCCGAAACTGCCCCTGGGCAGAAAAAATTTTAAAGGCTGGCCGCTGGGTTTTGAGTCAAAGAATATGCTGTCAGGTCTTGTTCTGGATAAATATGTCACTCTATATTTCGGCGGACAGCGACAGGACAGATATGGTCGGGCGTTGGCACATCTGTTTCTGGCTGATGGTCGTTGGGTGCAGGGAGAGATGTTAAAATATGGCATGGCGCGGATTTATACATTCCCCGACAATCGCGCCATCACCCCGGAAATGATGGTGTTGGAACGCATCGCAAGACAAAACAACAGTGGCATATGGGCGATGGACTTTTACAAACCCAAAGCGCAGGAGAATAGCGGGAAATTCCAAAACAGTTTTCAGGTGATTACCGGAATAGTCAAGGAAGTTGCCAAAGTTCGCGGGACTTATTATCTGAATTTTGGCGAGGACTGGAAAGAAGATTTTACCGTTGTCATCAAATCCCGCGCCGCCCGAAAATTTATCAAGGCTGAAATTAGCCCGGAAGATTTTTCCGGAAAAAAAATAGAAGTTAGAGGCTGGCTGAAATCATATAATGGTCCTATGATTGAAGCCACTCATCCCGAACAGATAGTGATTATCCAATGATGAATTCGAATATATCAACCAGAAATAATACCTTTGTTGCCGGACTGATTGCTACAACTTTGATGCTACAAGGCTGCGTGACGGCCAATCCGGCAACGGGAGGGTCCGATTTTACCCCATTCATGAGTCCGGTAAGGGAAAGTGCCATTGGCAAAGAACAACACCCGCTGGTGATCAAGCAGCATGGCGGTGTTCTGGACGAGCCTAAGGTAGCCGGATATGTTGCTGTTGTCGGTGGGCGTCTGGCCAGCGTATCGGAACTGCCGAAGAGCCCCTTCACCTTCACAGTGCTTAATTCCCCTATGGTCAATGCCTTTGCCCTGCCGGGCGGATATATATATGTGACCCGGGGAATATTGGCCCTCTTTAACTCAGAATCCGAAATGGCCTCGGTACTTGGCCATGAGATTGGCCATGTTACAGCCCGTCATTCAGCAAAAAGATATAATCAGCAGCTGTTCACTGGTCTTGGCGTCGCCCTGCTTGGGGCTGCCCTCAAAAGTAAAGGCCTGAGCGATGCCATGGGCTATGGATCCCAGCTGTACCTGAAAAGCTACTCCCGGGGCAATGAGTATGAATCTGACCAGCTTGGGGTCCGTTACTCCACCCGCGCCGGATTTGACCCTTATGCTGCGGCAGATATGTTAAGCTCTCTGGATGCGGAAAGCAGTTTGCAGGACATGATCGCAAATCGTAGTGGTCAGCAGCGACCACCGGAATTTTTCTCAACCCACCCCAATACCCGCGACCGGGTCAGCCGAGCCTTCAGTGCCGCTCAAAAAACCGGCCTGCCACAAAATAACAGGGATAGGGGCCGGGAGCGTTTTTTGAATGCTATCGATGGTATGATATACGGCGATGCCCCCACTCAAGGCATTATCGAGGGACGTAATTTCTCACATGGGCCGCTACGCCTCAGCTTTACGGTGCCCGATAATTACCGCCTAAGTAATAGCTCAGAAATGATCTATGCCCAAGGAACTGGTCCGGCTGAAGGCGGCATTGTCATTTTTGCCGGTGAAGAATTACAGGGGCGCAATATGATTGAGTTCACGTCCGATACCTGGAAGAAATTTGCCAAAGACAGCAATCTTATGGGGCTGGAGGATTTGACCATCAATGGCATGGCAGCTGTGAGCGGCTGGAGCAATATCAAGGTTGCCAATATTCTGTCACAGGTTCGCATCGTTGCCATCCGCCATTCGCGCGCCCAAGCCTATTATTTTCTGATCATTACGCCTTTAAGCAAGCTTGACAGATTGAGCACAGATCTTATGCGCATGACCTACAGCTTTAACAGGCTTTCCCCGGCACAGGCCAGAAAAATAAAAGGTAAAATCATCCGTGTGGTTACAGTAAAGCGCGGCGATACTGCTGCTAAATTATCCCGTAAAATGGCCTTTACCGACCATAAACTGGACCGCTTTCTGGTTCTCAATGGACTTAATAACAGGAGCAGGCTTGTTGCCGGGCAGCGCGTAAAATTAATTATCTATGACAGATAGACCTTATTCTGCAGGTTCCGGCAGGACTTCCTTCAATTCCCAGCCCAGCAGATTATATATTCTGTCCCTTGTCCGTGCCATCAGAATATAAAGCACCGGCACCAGAATAAGGGTGACGGTAGTAGCAAATAATACCCCGAAGGCCAGTGACACCACCGTCGGGATCAGGAACTGAGCCTGGACACTGGTTTCCATCATCAGCGGCAGCAGGCCAATGAAGGTAGTGAAAGAGGTCAGGAAAATGGGACGGAACCGTTCTTCGGCAGAAATTTCGATGGCCTGTATTACATCATAACCCTTTTCCCGAAGACGACAGATATAATCAACCAGTACCAGATTATCATTGATTACAACGCCCATTGCCGCCGCAATGCCCATTATGGAGAACATACTGATATCCAGCCCCATGATCAGATGACCAATAACAGCCCCCAGATAACCAAAGGGCAAGGCCGTAAAGATAATAAAGGGCTTGAAATAAGATTTAAAGGCAATGGCAAACAGGATATAGATAATCAGCACACCAAAAGCAAAATTGGTCATGATGGAATTCATAAACTCCCGCCGTCCTTCGTCCCCACCACCGAATGTGTAAGAAACATTTTTATATTTACTTTTCCAGGATGGGAAGAAATTATCCTTCAGATCAGATCTAACCTTTTCAATTTGTCCTTTTTTATTTTCATCAAAAGACACCAAGACCGTCAATGTTCTTTCGCGATCTGTCCGGCGAATAGAGGTAGAGGCCGGTCGATAATTAACATTGGCAACAGATCCAAATGGCACTTCCTCGCCTTCACTTGCCCGCACCCGTAGTTTGTTCAGAGTATCAAAGGATTTACGATCGGATTCCGGATAACGTACCATCACCTTGACGTCATCAATGCCGCGCGGCACTCGTTGCACTTCTTCACCATAAAATGCCTGCCGCACCTGGCTACCCAGGTCCCGCAAGGAAATTCCCAGATTTTCCGCACTTGGCATAAGAGACAATACCGCCTCATCCTGAGCCGTATCCGCCGTATCTGTCACGTAAAAAATAGCATCATAAGACGCTAACTTGGTTTTAAGATCTGTTGCAGCCAATTCAAGAGCATTAATATCTGGTGAAGAAAGCCGTACACGCATTCCCCCACCGCCGAAACCACCAAAATCACTTGAAAAAATTATCTCCTTGGCATCAGGAAAGACCGGGGTGGCATCCCGCCACATTTTTGTAATTTCCAAGGTCGAGATAGGCCGGTTTTCAGCCGGTTCCAGAACAAAGAAAGCTCGCGCGCCCCGACCAGTTGCAAGAGCCATATTTGCCTTGAAAATTTTATCATCAGGATATTTAGTCTCCAACTCCTGCACGACTTTATAAGCAGATTTTTCCAGTTCTCTAGTTGCTTCCTTAACGATATCGAAAGGCACGCCGCTGGGGAAAGTATATTGCGCCCTGATAAAATCCTGTGTTATTACAGGCATAAAAGAAAAGCCAATATGGCCACCATACTGTACACCAGCAATAATCGTAACCAACATGCCGACAAAAACACTTAATGTCAGAGCTTTGCGCCGCAAACATTTATCGAGAAAAGGTCGGTAATATTTGAATATGGCAACTTTAAGAAAATTGTCGGCGTGATTTCTGGCAATATTGACATATTTCGTCAGACCTATTCTGGTAAAAAAATTAGCCAGAAATCCAGGTTTCAACTCACCGCCGTGGCGTAAATGGGTTGGCAATATTAACAGGCTTTCTATGAGTGAAAAACATAACGTCAAAATCACAACGATGGCAATACCCATGCTCATTTGGCGTGTTTCTCCGGGCACCATGGCCAAGGGAGCAAAAAAGATCATTGTGGTTATAGCTGAAAAAATGACCGGTTTCGCAACTTTCGTCCCTCCAAGAACAGCAGCTTTTTTCCCCGAGACGCCCCGCTGGTTCTCCCGGTAGATATTCTCGCCAACAATAATTGCATCATCCACCACAATCCCTAATATCAGGATAAAAGCAAACATGGAAATCATGTTCAGGGTGATGCCAGTCAGGGGCATGAGCATAAAAGCTCCGAGAAATGATACCGCAATACCAGCAACTACCCAGGCTGCCAAACGAGGAGTTAGAAACAACATCAGGCCCAAAAATACCAGTATAAGGCCCCCTAAACCATTACTAACCAGAGTCTTTACGCGACTATTAAATTCTAATGAACTATCACGCCAGATAACAGCTTCAACACCTTCAGGCAATTTTGGCTTCAGGACATTTTCCACATAATCTGTCACGACCGCACTGGTGGCAACAACATCCGGATTTTCGCTTGATATTACCCTGAGAAGAATTGTGTTTTTGCGGTTTACATGGGCCATAAATTCATCATCAGAAAAGCCATCAATCACTTTTGCCACATCCTTGAGCAATACCCGCGTACCGTCTTCGTTGCGGAGCACAACAATATTCTCAAAATCTTCCCCGGTATAGCCCTGACCGCGGGTCATGATCTGAATATTACCTGACTCATTATCCACTCTACCCGCTGGCATATTGACCGAAGATCGGGAAATAGCTTGTGCTACTTCATCAAAACTCAGGCCATATTTCTGTAAAGTAAATTCATCAATCTCGATAGAAATTTCATAGGGCCGCGTTCCCTGAAGCTGGACCCGCCCAACACCCTTAAGTGCCGCTATTTCATTACGTACCACGCGACCCAGCTCCTTTAACTCGGCTTCTGGTATATTCGCGCCCAAGGCTACCCGCATCACACCCATATCAAAAGCCGGGCGGCTTACGATTGGTCTCTCCGATAACCTTGGGAATGTATTAATGGAATCCACACGCGACTTCACCTCGTTAAGAAGTTTTTGCATGTCGTAATCATCAATGGCCTCGATGTTCACTGTGCCAAAGCCTTCACGTGCCCTAGACCTTAAGCGTTTCACGCCCTCAATATCGTAAACCGCTTCCTCAATTCGAATGATGATACGTTCTTCAACTTCTTCAGGACCAGCTCCCAAATAAGCCACAGAAACATCAACCTCGTTGGGAATGACGCTTGGGAAACTTTCTGTGCCGATCTTTTGTAAGCCAACTAATCCCCCAACAATCAACAACATCATCATCAGGTTTGCCGCAACAGAATTATGGACAAACCATTTCATGATACCACTCATGACTGGTCTCCAGATGCCTGATCATATTTAACCAGAAGCCCGTCTACATTAACCCCAAGTTGCGACTTGCTGACCACATCGCCTTCTTCAAGTCCCTCGGAAATCACTACAAAATATCGGTTTGATTCAATGACTTTAACCTTACGGGTCTGTAGTTTGTTATCCTTGTCAACCACCAGCACCTGATTGCCCTGTCGCAGCACAGCACGCGGCAGTTGGAATATGCGGTCATAGGTGCGGCCTTCGACCTCTGCGGCAACAAATTGCCCGATACTTATGGGCAATTTTTCATTCACAGACAGTAATTCATCCCCACTCAACTGGGCCACCACATACATAATTCGTGTCTTGGTATCAACCAATCCTTCAGTGCGGATAATTTTGCCTTTCCACTGGCTTTCCTGATCAGCAAATTTACCCGTCAAGGTCACCTCAAGCTGTATCCTGCCAGATTGCAGCCCCGCAACATCAAATTGAGACAAATCCTTGTTAGACATAGGCAAGCGCACTTCCAATACGTCGGTGGAATAAAGTTTTCCCACCTTGGTACCAATGCCAATAAATTGTCCAAAATCAACATCTTTTGATGTCAACAAACCGTTAAAAGGCGCCCTGATTTCGGTACGTTCCAGACTAAGCTGGGCCACCCGTAGATTGGCTTCTGCAGCTTCCAGTTTTGCTTCCGCATCAGCAAGCTGGGGTTTGCGTAGAGTGAGGTCAGAGGCATCACCATGACCAAGCTCTTCCCATTCCGTTCTGGCAAGATCCGCTTCCGCCCGTTCCCGAACCAGTACCTGCTTGCTTTCGGTGACCCGTGCCTGAGTTGACGTAACCGCATATTGATAATCCCGTGGGTCCAGACGGAGGATCAGCTCACCCTTCTTGAAGACACCACCTGCAACAAATTTTTCTGAAACATAGACCACCTGACCGGCAACCTGTGGCACCAGATCAATAGCCTGCTTAGCCTCCACCGTTCCCTGGGTATTTACCGACAGGGTTATGGGGCCTGCGTGGGCGGTAACTGCACGAATATTACGGGCGAT
>JAJFIP010000092.1 GCA_021774875.1 Emcibacter sp. | reverse complement strand
ATGCGACCGTTGTGGGAAGTTGATTCATGCTCAAATCGCCGTGCCTGAATTTCCCGCGCCTCGAGTACCTGTTCGCGCATCGTCGCACTATTCGTTCCCGATGATTGATTCGAAAGTTCGCGAAAAGGAACAGGCGGCACTTCAATATGAATATCAATTCGATCCAATAACGGGCCACTGATTTTCGAAAGATATCGTTCAATTTGTGCCGGATTGCAAGAACATTTACGCCGTGGGTCAGAAAGATAGCCGCAAGGACAGGGATTCATCGCAGCGATCAACATTACATTCGCAGGGAACGTCACGCTGCCAATCGCGCGAGAGATTGTTACTTCTCCTCCTTCAAGCGGTTGTCTCAACACTTCCAGAGTGCGTCGATTAAACTCAGGAAGCTCGTCAAGAAACAAGAGCCCGTTATGAGCCAGACTGATTTCACCAGGCGCCGGCGTCGATCCCCCGCCCACCAGACCTGCTTCACTGATTGTATGATGGGGCGTACGAAACTGCCGCAACATGACCAATGATTGATTGCTATTCAAACGCCCCATCGCGCTATAAATTCGCGTCGTCTCCAAACTTTCTTCCTGCGAAAGTCGAGGGAGAATTGTACTCAGCCGTGAAGCCAGTAATGTCTTACCTGTTCCTGGCGAGCCAATCATCAGAATGTTATAGCCGGTTTACCTTTATTGGCTCACATGCCATCCTGACTTAGTTGAATTATTACTCTGTTGGCACTGTCATCATGATGACTAATATCGATACTACCATGATTACTATTATTGTTATAAAGTGAAAACGAACTTGTTGCATAAAAGCACCTGTTGAGTTGTGTTCGTATTTTTCGAAAAAATCTTCAAAGCTAACTTTTAAAAATTCCATTGCAAAATAGATTTGGGATATCATTAATACTCCACAAACCCCAAGTCCACCAAGTGCCAATCTAAACTTAGTTTGATCCATATCTTGCTCAGTTACACTAAGTTGAATCAAGCTAAGAATTATTGGAAATAAACCAGAAATAGTTAATAAAATGACTTCTTTTCGTAAGTTATAACAATACGTATTGCAAATGATCCTTGAGAACAGCTTTTCACTCACGCCCAATAGTTTGACTTTATTCAAAACAGCCTTGCCTAGTTCTGTTGATTTTCCCCATCCATTTTCTTGATTTTTGACATCTTTAAAATCTTTGAATGTGGTGAATGAAGCAAATAGGCTTGGAGCTATCGACACAAACCAAAGAATCAGAAGTTTATAAAATTCCATCTCTCAGCCATTATTCTTTTTTAGAATTCATACGTTAGGATTGAAAATCAAAAGAGACCTCGAATTTCTTAGGAATTACTCCAGGTTCAGTCATATATTCTTCAATATCATACTCTAAACCACAGATCCAAATTAAAACTTCGACATCAATTGTTCCGACTTGTAGTAATTCCGGAATATAAAATGTTCGTAGTAGTGTTCTGGCTGGCAGATTTTTGCATTCGAACTCTTCAGCTTTGTGAATGGGTCCCGGAAGTTTATATGTTTCAGCAAACTTTTTACTTTCAGCAGAGAAGCCAGCTTTAGGGGATTTCGAATACAGTGGATGGTTTGGGCTTATGATTCCAGAAACATAAGGGATGCATAAACCATCGTAGTTGTAATATGCTTCAATTGGGGAGAAGTCTGATGAAGAATCTTGGCCACCGAATTGATCACTTGGGATTTCTGTATCTACATTGTACGTACAAACTGTATCAAGGTATTTCTCTCCATACCCAATGTCATGGGCCGCCTTAATGCCGATTGAGTAATTACAACTATTATCATCACGAAACAAAAATGCGACGCCTAGCATACCTTTATCAAGCTTACACTCAATAAACTCAGCTTGGTCATTTGGATGAGCATTTGATATGGAGGATTTGGATAAGCACCATCCTCGAAGTTTCCGCCTTGGTGAGTTAGCGAAAACTAATCCTTTAGCATCAGCATAGCTGCTATATTTAGGATTTTGAGGTCGAAATCTTTCAACACGAAGAATAATACCAGTGTCGAGTGGTCGCTTGATATCAAACGCCATAGTATATCATTCCCCTTTATTTATTGAATTGCTTATAATTTGACTAAAATGTCTCTGGCTAGTTTTATTAGAAAATGCAATTTTCGTTTTCAAGACAAGGTGGTTTACTAAGTTTGCAATCTCAAGTGTTAATTTAGATGAAGCACAGGTAATAACCAAAGGTGCTTTCTGGCATTCATTGACCGTAAAAATTCTGTCGTCTGAATACCAAAATTCCCAATTGGTTTTTTCCGTCATTAAAACTATTCGGCCATCTTCAGCTTGATCAAAAAATGAGGTTAGCTTGGTAAGTTGGGCAAAACTCTCTTCAGTATTGAGTAAGGTATTACATCGGATTAAGACATCACAAATTATCTTATCATTGTAGTTTTCAAAAACCTTTATTCTTTTTGTCTCATCCGTCCACTTATTCAAAATAAAGTTCAGGATTAAACTGGGGTGAGAGAAGGTATGCCAACCTATTAAAGCAAAGCTTGAAGCTCTTGAGATAGAAATGAAAGCTGCGTTTATTGCTTTTGTTTCACCATTGCAAATAAACTTGACAGATTGAGTTTGCGTGTCTCTATCACTTAGGTTCCCACCCATATGAAATTTTTCCTGAGTTCTTATAGGAATGCTTTGTTCCTGGGTTGGTCCGGGAATATGGGGGGATATGATCTCGGGCTCCGCCCTAGATTCGATATTAGAACGTCGAACGTTAGTTGACGCAAGATCAGTTTTGTCTTTGTTGGTATGTGTAAAGCTTGTTTCTGATTCGGTAGTTACTTCTACAGGAGCTTCTGTTTCTTCTGTGACAGCGTTTGACTCAAGAGTAGCACTTCGTTTGGTCGGTTTTACGCGATCACGTTCGCCGACGAATTCGATGATAGCTTGCTTGCCGGCATCGCCGAGACGAACGGTTGCTAGACGCACAACGCGTGTGTAGCCACCAGGTCGTTCTACAAATCGCTCCGCGAGTTCATCAAAAAGAATATCGACTGCTTCGTTGTCGCGAAGCTCGGCAAAGGCACGCCGTCGGTAAGTCAATGCAGGAGCCAGTGCCTGATTCCATTGATTCCACTGCTCAGACTCACGCCAGGTTTTCCACTCGCTCGAATATTTCTCGGCTGAAGTAGCGAACTGGGTAGCATTCTCTGTATGTGGCTTGGCTTTCTTTGACAATGTGATCAGCTTTTCGATGAAGGGACGAAGTTCCTTGGCTTTTTGCAGGGTCGTGGTAATACGACCTGATACCCTGGGAGCATTCTCCGCTTCCTCATCAATTCTGACCGTCTTAATGAGGCTCACTGCCATATTTTTGAACATGGCCTTACGGTGTGATGCATTGCGGCCTAGTTTCCGGCCCCGCATTCGATGTCTCATTGGGCTTCTGCTTACTATAGAAAAATAAAATTAAGGATGTAAATATGTGGGTGGACATAATCTAACCCCTGGGGGTGGAGAGTGCAACTATGTGCATATATGGTTCTGCGAGAATATAGCATACTTTTTTGGGGGGGTGATTTTAACATTACTATGTCGGTTATCAGTTATTACACCCGACAACGCGACAGATTGCCCTGTGTACTTTTGGCTTACTGGAGACCTTTTAGTTTTCTTGTACCCAGATCAAAGAGCCCGCTAATACACGCGAACCACCAACTTCATTCCCGTTGAAATCTACTATCTTGATACGAGCAGAATCTGGTTCTTTGGGTGATGCGATTGTGGCCCAGGCACTCCAAAGATTTTGTGCATCTTGAAGTCGGATTTGGTAAGGCTTAATGTGCCAAGAATTTCGAACTTTAATCGTCGCCTCCCAGATATCAGTCGATATTTGTTGTACGCTAACACTTTCCACTACTGTGATCTTTAACTTTTCTAGGACAGATATCAATGTATCAAGGCGTTTTCGTGTTTCCTTTTCAGAGTCACGTTTTTGCTTCTCTTTCTCGGCTTCTTTTTTAGCTACTTCAGCTTTATCTTTGGCTTCCTCAGCTATTTTTTGCTGCTCTACCATTCGAGCATGGTCCTCACGAACCGTGGTGACAAAGCCACGTAGTTCCTTAGAGCTTGGTGACAACTCTACATTAGCCTCAATTGCCATGTTACAAAAATGCTTGGCTTGTCTCATATCACCATTTTCAAAGTAATACTCTATGACACGTTCAAACACTTTGGGATTGGGTGAAGACGTCCGCTCTAATTCCGTAACATAAAGTTCTACAGCTTCAGATTTCTTACCCTTTGCCCATAGAGCGTTTGCATCCTCCAAGTTAGTTGAAGTAAATGTCATCAACATAAACCAAATAGTAATTCCCAAAACAAGATATCGCTTGAAGTTTGTGTCAACGCCGATCGGACCAAACACATTGTCCTGCCAATCCCGCTTAATGATTAATGCAATGGCACCCCCGATCACAGCCAGTGCCAACAATGCTCCACCGAACGGTCGGGCAGAAACTAAAAACCCAGTAAAAACAAACACCCCAAAAATTAGTAAACATGGGATAGCACACCCATTACTTGAGGATGGCGATGTAGGTTTTTGTCTTTTAGTAACCATGTCTTCTCCAGTAGCTCCAGGCAATTAAAGGGGACTTGTGAACACTGCTTAAAATTGTAGACTATAGTCCACAGACAGGTCAACTGACGCCAGATAGTCTCCAATCATGCTAGGAGACGTTTTGAAGAGCTTTCGCGAAGAGGCCGGAATGACTCAGGAGGCACTCGCCTTTGAGGCTGAGGTAGACCGTACCTACATAAGCCAGCTTGAACATAACAAGAAATCGCCAACAGTAGACGTATTGTTTCGACTCTGTGATGCAATGGGTATCAAGGCATCAGAGCTGATCGCTCGCGTTGAAGATAATTGATGGGGTGATATTGCCGAAATAAATTGGCGGTTACTAAGTTTATCGTAGAAGCTTAGTGACTAGATTTGTCACGGAGAACTATTGCAGCTGTACTTTCCTTCGTTCTCTCATGCCAATACTGTTTCCCTTTCCCCGGCTAGAGACTACTTGAATAAATAGCCTCAAGCACACGGTCTATCTTGTCATCGCCGCATATCATGATTCAATTGCTTGAAAACACAGTCTAGAATAGCCATACTCAACAATGGTTCTATGTACACATTTCTTCGGTGGGTAGGGGTGTTATATGCCTGACGTCGTTATCGACATATCAAATACGAGAAAAAACAATGTAGATCAATAGTTAACGAGATTTGATACGCTATTTGAAATAGCCAGAAAAGTATTTAGCTGGCAGGAAAACCAAAATAGCAAAAGAGTTACTTGTTTTTTGTAAAACTGATTACGCGGGACTGTAGATAAAGACTGTATTAGACATGGTTATCTGGCATGAAATTCTAGACTCCATTTTCAAGTAGCCGAATAACTAAACCAACAGCAGAGAGTCAAATCAGATGGACAAAAAGCAAAGACGTCTAAATAGAAAAAAACAGAAGAGAGTTAACAAAAAAAAAGTTGCCCGTATAGGTGAGGAGATTAACAAAAAAAAATCAGCTCTTCTTTCTAGATTGCGAAACACTGCAAAACTCGATGCTCCAACTGTTCGGGAGATCATATCTTTACCCTTGCCTATAGCCCTTGAGTTGATTTCGATTGCAATGAATAGCCAATCGAAGTTACGTCGGTTTGTCCCTAAACCATTCGGCAACGAAATTACAACGCTAAATAAATCGTTTTCACTTTTTTTGACTGAATCAGTAACTACGGAACTTATTTTCTGTCTAGGATTATTTTCATCTTATGCATCTCAACTCAATGGCTTTATTAAAAAGGCATTACTATTTGAGCGAGCATTATTGAAAGGAGACTATCTAGAAGCACGTTCTTATCATAACCAATTGATAGATCAATTTGGATACTCATTATGGTCTATAGAAACCGAATTACTACTTGGTGAATTAGAACAAGGAATTAAAGGTAATCGGCAAGTATTATCGAGTATTCAAGAACAAGACACACCAGTTGGAGTACAGTTTCTCGCCTCTTATTTAACACAACGTATTGAAACAGACCTCCCAATACCTGTATACGAAACGTCTTTGCGTAAAAGCTATGCTGAAGTGGATACAAAAGAAAAATCTGCTCGAGAACTCATTTCATTTGTGAGCTTTCAGCTAAACATGCATACTTTCAAAAGCTTTGATCATCTATATGCACCACTTTGGTATTCTCGTAGCTACTCAATTATTGACATTTACAACACATTCATTCGTGTCTTGACTTGCCTCGCTTGCCGCAACACATCGACAGATTTGAATAATTCAATTACCTATGTAATAAATGTTGCTTCAAATTTGGTGGATGATCCCAAACTCAAAGTATTGCAAACGGCTATAGATCCCTCGGTTGAACTTCAAGGTGATTCGTTAACAGATTCACTCTTTCAAATTTCTCATGATTATACCCTCGGCAGATATCCACTTGTGATTGAGACAGCGAAATCTCTTCTGACCAAATATCCTGAGTGTTTTGAACTATATGAATACATAGGACGAGCTGCTGCAAATACAGGAAAGGTCCTTGAATCGCCATTTTCTGAAAATGCACCTGCTACCAATATCCTAGAGAATGTAGGAAATCTCAATGCCCGTTCAGATTCAACATGGCAATCTGCCATTCTACTTTTCAAGATGGGGCACGCTTTTGATAGTCTAAGCATTGGCCATAGAATCGTTGGTTTCTGTTTTGATGAATCTAATTATCAGCACAATCTTGGAACTAACAACTTTCGTTCATTAAATAGCACGAGAGTAAATCCCTGGCTTGCTAGGCTAGATAATTCAAAGTGTAGAAAAGCAATCTTATCAAAATGTGAAAAATCCTACCCTTCAAATGTAGCTGTGGCTTTATTACGACAAGATCTGAATACTCTGACCGACTTGCCTGAAATAAGAAAGCTGAAGTATGAAGCAATGCAGCAGGAAATAGGAATAAAGATTGAAATAGCAATCGACACTTATCTGAAGCTTAAAAGTATTGCTAATGGTCAACTACATATTCTCCAGACATCAATGGCGGGATTAATACGTTGTTACATAAAAGTGAGGGACTATCTTTTGGCTGGTATGGAGATTGTAGATGCATACCTTATTAATGAATCGTTACTATGGGGAGAAATTCGACGAAAAATTAAAAGCGTAGTAAATGAAATGCGTCTACTGGAGCCGAATGAAAGGCATAGCGACTTTTGTTGGCCTGTCCTTCTGCACATTTCATATGATCGTAAAATAGAAACTTTTCAAGACTATGAGCTTTACGTTGCATATGACGAAGAATTAATTCGCTGTAAAGTACGCCGCCCAAGTGAACTATTAACTGATGAACCAACAGTCCGTTTACTGGCGTTTTTGAGATGGGTTTGTATTCCATTTGTAATGCGTCGTTCTTATGTATTTTCGTCTGCTTCTGAAGTAGATTCTGAACGTATCATACTACTTCAGTATTTACAAAAACATGACAAGAAATCCAAAGCAGAATATTCGAATGAATTAGCAGATCTAGCAAAATCAAGTGCTATTAGTAATGCAGTCAAGCACGTTGAGGCGAGTTTAATTCGAGTTGATACAGATGGTGTTCAGCGAGGATTAGGAGAAGATCACGAACAAACATATATGCGTTTAATTCGATTTGCCTCACTCGAAGATGAAAAACTTAGGCAACAGTTCCAACCTGGGGGGTTTCTCTCAGATCAAGTGAAAGTGATTACTCTTGAAGATATTGCTTTCAGACTTTTCAGAGAGCTTTTTCTTAAAATTCGAGATGCTTTTGTATTTAGTAAAGCACATGGTCTGGATACTCATCTAAGCCTCAGGATTCGTCATGGTAAATTAAGTGGTCGCCTAAGAGGAAGGCTAGAACAACTACACCTTGTCACTCGGCAATCTGGAGGCGATTACGCTCATAATGAATACTGGGTGAATAAGTTTCCCGATACAGAAATCGAGAAACAAGTTGATAATATACTTCGAAGTTTTTCGCTTGCCGTTGATAATATCACTGATGAAATAAATGATTCATGGATTCGTGTAAAATCTAAACAATTTCCAACGGGTTTATTTGATTATGATTTTACAGAAGATCAGCTTGGTTTAATTTATGCTAATTTAATTTATGATGACGAAGCTGATTATGAAAATTTTGTCAAGACGTGTCTAAATATTCTCTGGGAAAGAACTGCGATACTTTTGGACTACATTCGAGGTAAAATAACAAATGATGCAAAACAACTTTTCTTTGATCAACTTGCAATCGCAGATAAATCAATCAAGGAGATTTGGGGGAATGCTTCACAATCTGAACTTGGTGTTAACTTAGCCAAAGCTCGTACATTTATTCAACAGGATACAGATGCTGTAGCTGATTGGTTTACAGAGCCAACTTCTCATCTAATGAAGCCTTTTGGATTCATACTATTACTTGATACAGTAAAGGCAATGATAAAAAGTGTTCATGAAACAGCAATTTTTAATCCATCATATAATGTGTCAGTTCATTCAATGCTTCAAGGAAAGTGGTTTACTCAGTTTGTAGACATCTTTTTCATTATCTTTGACAATATTGTCTGTCATTCTAAAACCACCGAATTTGTCCCTGAAGTAAGTATATCGAATACTGACAGACAGATCTCAATTTCTATTTCGAACACATTTTCAGATGAGGTAAAAATTGAAGAACTCGAAAATACGATCGAAAATATAAATATGCTAAACAGTCTTCAAACAGACCAATTAAAAGTACAATCTGAGGGGAAATCAGGGATTGGTAAGCTCCACAACATAATCCGAAATAATCTTCCTATAACTACTTATAAAATCACAGCAAAACTGATAGATGAAAATATGTTTTCGCTATGTATAGAATTGAGTACTGAAGAATTATTTGATGAAAGTAAATAAATGGAAGTATTAATCATTGAAGACGATGATCTCAAAGCGAAACAACTGGTCAAATTTGTTAATGAGTACTTTGAGGAAGCTAATTTAAAAATATGCTCTTCTTATCAAAGTGGTTTATCGTCTGCAGTAAAAAAATATTTTGACCTAATTCTCCTGGATATGAATCTTCCAAACTATGATACACCAGTGTTTGATGATGGAGACCAAGCTCTTTTGTTTGCAGGAAAAATTATTTTAAAAGAACTACAAAGGCTGGATGTAAATACTCAAGTAATCGTTGTGACTCAGTTTGAGCAGTTTGGTGAAGGAGACGACATCACTACTTTAGATGAGCTTACAGAGTCATTAGAAAAAGAGTTTTCTACATCTTTTCGAGGCACTGTTTACTACCATCCCGCTCATGAGGATTGGAAAATAACTTTACTAAATATTATGCAAAATCTTGAGTGGTAATTCATAATGATAGAGATCCTACTCGTCGAAGATGATCAACTCAAAGCAGGTCGGATACGACAAACTATTGATAATGTTCTTGGCAATGATGCGCAGATAACAACTCAAACCAATTATGTAGACGCATGTAAAAGATTAGAGAGTAAACAATATGATTTATTGATATTAGATCTTTTACTTCCACGAGATAACGAATCCCAGCCAGAGCATCAATATGGTATTGACATTTTAAGCGTCCTGTGCGGTCCAAATCCTCGATTTCAACAACCCAATACCGTAATTGGAATAACTGCACATTCAGATTTGACGGCTGAATTTACAGAGCGGTTTACAGATGAGGGATGGCATCTACTTCAATACAGTCATTCGTCTGATGATTGGAGAAGTCGGCTTTCAAACGTCCTCGAACATATTTCAGCTGCGATGGCAAACAAGAATAATTATGAAACAGACCTTTTGATAATTACAGCATTGGCTCACTGTGAGCAAGAGCAGGTTTTAAATTTACCAATTAGTTGGGACAAATCTTCTAAGAGTGGTGATGGGGCAATCTGCTATGAAGGCGAATTAAATACTGATAGAGGTAGCTTATCAGTCATAACAACGTCAGCAGCCCAAATGGGAATGCCAGCATCAACAGCATTGGCTATGAAAATGATCTGCAAGGTACGTCCAAAGTATATTGCTATGTGTGGAATTGCCGCAGGCCTGAAAGGGAATTTTGGTGATATCATGATTGCAGATCAGGCATGGGATTATGGTAGTGGTAAAATTAGAACTGGATGGTTCAACACAACGTTATTTGATCCGGCACCAGAACCAATACCTTTAGCATCACACATCAGAACACAACTTGCTGAATTTCATACAAATAAAGAATTGCTGTCCGATATTCGAAATAAGTGGAATGAGAAAAAGCCTGAAGCCCCTTTAGTTTCAAAAATCGGTCCCTTTGCATCTGGAGCTGCTGTTTTGGAAAACAAAAAATTAATCAAGCGAATCAAAAGAGGGCAAAGAAAGCTAATCGCAATTGAAATGGAAGCATATGGAATATTTATGGCTGCACATTTAGCTCCTAATCCAAAACCAACTCCATTCATCGCTAAGTCAATTTGTGACTTTGGTGACCCCAAAAAAAACAACCTATATCAAGACTATGCAGCATTCACCAGTGCGAGTTTTATTTACGAATTCGCAAAAGAGTATTTATAATCGTTTAAGTATTAGAAAACATCAGTTTCTCGTTTACATTTTCAATGATGACTCTCATAACTGTTGATTTTAGTCAAGTATAAGAATATCACAGTTTGTCATTATAAAAAAGAAAATATGAAATTTTGCAAGTTACGACTGCTCATTCAACGAACAGTTCCCCCAAGGCGTTTATCAACGTCGTTTCCTGTAGTTTGTTTGGTAGTCCTGCCACATTCTGAAAATTTTGGGGGACACGAAACGCCACCCGATCCGCCGACGTTTATCGTGGACCATCTCCATCCCATCTGCAAGGCTCCCAGGCGGGACCAAATCAACGGTAGCCCCCGTCTTAAAGAAGACTCGAATGAAACAACCCTTGCGAGTCATCCTCTGTTCTGCGACGTGCTCCACGAATGATCGGAACTGCTCATCGTCCCAAAGCTCAGGACTGAACTCGGCCACCTTAGCTTCGACCACTTCTATGAAGTCATCTGCTTGCTGTGGTGGAGCGGGAACATACTTGCGTTTGCCATTGACGAGCTTTGTCGAGGGGTGTGGCTGCTCGTCTGGGTCCAACCTCTCTTTGTACCCATGAGCGAAAATCTCAACGCGGTCAATCAGCTCTGCAAGATGCAGCCTCAGTTTCAAACGGACCTCCACGGAGTCCTCGCCTGTGATTGCTTTCCTCATTTCCGCAAGGCTGTTGGTCCATGTCTTGAACGAGTTCAAACTGCGTGATGCTTCTCGTAGCTCCTGCTCTGTCTCTTGTATCGCCTTTTCGATCTGGGCTTTCTGTTCTTCCAGTTTGCCCATTTCTGAATAGATACGCTCGGCGATAGCTTTGGACGGAGCATCGCCAACGCGATTTGCAAAGTTGTCTAGCTTGGTGTCGATATCGTTGATCTCTGCAGCCTTGCCCGCAAGTTTCTGCTTGAGTGCTTCGCATTGCTTCGTCTGCTGATCTGGATTGGGAAGCACTTGCTCGGGCTTGAGCTTGGCACAGTTTTCAAGCACGAGCGTTTCAACCTCGTCGTATCTGATCATGTATCTGTCGCAGCAGACGCCCCGATATCCGTTGTCGCATCGCAAATACTGTTGCCCCTTGGGTGGCTTCCCTTTGTCAACAAACCGCATTGTACCACCGCAGTAAGCACACTTTGCTATGTGAGTCAACAAATTGCTGCACTTGTCTTTTCTACCACCCGAGCCTCGGTTCTGCTGGGTGATTTTCTGAACTGCGAAGAAAAGCTCGTTCTCGACGATCTGGGGATAGTAGTCGTAGATCGGGTCTCCGTCTGGAAGCCGCTTTCCATCACGAACAATGTGTGGCTGATACTCTCCGATAACAGCACGATTCTGAAGGATTTTCTTGACGTAACTTGCTCGCCATCCATTGGGACGCTCCCACCCGCCCTGCTTGTTGAGTTTTTCAGCAATGGTGTGCAAGCCCACGCCCTGGAGCTTCCATTCAAAGATTTGATTGACGCAAGCTACCGCTTCGGGGATGACTTCACAAACGCGATCATTCTTTGCCTTCTCGGGATCAAACCAAGCAGGGATGCGTGCTGTCACCATGAGCCCCAAGTCCCTTGCAGCAGCCTTAGCCTGTTTGCGGGCGGCACGCACTCGCTGGCTCTTCATTTCACTCTCTGCGTTGGCACGCTTGATGTCACCAACAAGTTGGTAGATCATTCCGTTATTGATTGACTCTCGCGTATACTCGGCCTCATACGGCAACAGTGTGACGATGGAGATTTCACGATTGATGATCGTGGTAATCGTTTCTAACGCGGTCAGAACATCCTCGCGACCCAAGCGGTCGATATTCTCCACGACAAGGATGCTCCCCATTGGAATCTCTCCTGCTTCGATTCTCTTGAGGAACTTGCCCAAGGCACCTTTCTTGCGGTGCGTCCCATGGTAGCCACTCAATCCTTCATCGCGGAGCGATTCATCGAGTGGTAGCTTCTTCCGTTTGGCAAAGGCCTCGGCAAGCTCAAGTTGACGACGTTCGCTATCGCCTAGCTTTTGCTCGGGGGTGGAGAATCGCAGATAAGAATAAACACGTGGCTTTGTGATAGGTCTAGGCATGATTCCGTCCTCTTTCAACGGATGCTCTTGTAAAAAAGGATGTTGAGCAGGCGGCAAGAGTTTCCGCTTTTTGGGAGCGACCCTAGCTCAACATCAATGTCAAAATGAAAGTGCCGGGTGGTTGTCGAAATGCTTGATTGGTCCTGTTGGTGGTTGCGTTACTATGTGTGACATGTTTGGCTCCTTTGGATCGTGGAGGAAAGAAGTTGTCGATTAGTTAGAATTTTGTGCTCGTCTCTTCTGGACCGCAGGACACCGATTTTGCGTTCTGATCTAGCTGAGGGTCGCTTCTTAGTGGGCATGGCACTTTCCGTATTTGCTTGGTAATCCGTGTACTTTCACCGCAACAGGGAAATGGTCCCTAGCCTTTATCAAGCACGTCATAGACTGTGGTGCGACCCAGCCCGACCGCCTTTGCGATCTGGGTGATTGGTTCGCCCTGTTCCTTCATGGACTTGATTGCTTTGACTTGTGTCGATGTCACCTTCTTACGGATACCTGGTTTCGATCCGCCCCACTTCTTCCCCTTCGCCCGGGCAACAGCTTGTCCAGCAGCAACACGTTCTCCACGTATTTCAGTCTCATACTGAGCAACGGACGCGAGAACGTTGGCCATCAAGCGTCCCGCCGACGTGGACAGGTCGATGCCATCCTTGATCGAAACCAAGTTGACCTTCCGTTCCCTCAACTCATCGAAGAGCTTCGTGAGTCCCGATGCTGTGCGTCCTAGACGATCTAACCTCCACACAACGACTGTGGAAACTTTGCCACTGCGGATTGCGTCTTCGAGCTTGATCCAGCCGGGACGTTCCATCGACTTTCCCGATAGCTTGTCCGCGTAATATTTCACCGGCTCCTCCTGTGCCAGCTCCCAGCGTTCCAAGTCCGGTTCTTGTGATGCGGTGTCCTGCTGCTTGCCGGAGACCCGCTTGTAGATGGCGATGTGCTTTACCATTTGGTTGTCCTTTGATCTTTGTGGTTGTTCGGAACGTCAACAGGTTTACGGAAAGTGTCACAGAAATACTGCGTGATGGCCCGGGATGTTTTACAAACGGAATTGAACACGTTCATACTCCCCACAGACCACACAAAACATAGGACCAAATGAGCCTAACAGGGACAGGGAACAAACTGGACACAATCCAAGACCCCAGATTCGCGTTCTCCTGTGTTCTCTTGTCATCGGAGACACAATGGACGAGAAGACATGTCTAAACGCAGGAGAAACGCACACTGGGACGTGAGACCAGTCCAAAACGGAACTGGTCTCATCTCAGTGCATCGGGGTAGGGTTCAGGATCATGTGAATGCGAAAGGCCCCTCTCTCCGATGTTTTCAACACCGCCATTGAAACAATCTAAGGGGGGAACAGAAGCATCTTTCTTCGTAAGCTGACCTTTCCGATTGTCTAATCGACTTTGCCTTCTCAAACGTGCTTGCTTGATTCGCTCGGCGACTTCTTTGCGAAGTTGATTGCTGTCATCATACGGATCGTATTCTAGGGCTTTGCAGATTAGGTCCTTGAGTTCATCCTGTAGAGTTTCCCAAAGCTTGTTGAAATAAAACTCAAAGAATTCTAACTCAGTCAGATCGAGATCACGTAACGAAGTACGAAATAGGGAATTCAACCAATCACGCAGCTTAGCCTCTTTTATCTCCGGGGGATCAACGACGAACGGATTGTTTTCAGGGTCTCCGCTCAAATCATCGACCTCTCTACTTTTACTTTTGCTCGTCACGATATCGAGGAACGATTGGATGCTCATAGGGGCCATTCCGTCGTTTCGATGTTCTATGACATCAGGGTGGTTCCATTCTCTTGCAACTCTCATGTAAACCCGAGCTGTCGCCTGAGAGAGAGCGAAGTTATTTCTGAGCCAGATCGTCCAATTGCCGCGGTTGGTACTGAAAAGTTTCTTGGCTTTGATCAGATCTTTCCCAACCATCCGAGCGTGGTGGAGTTTGGCCTGATTCGCTTCTTTACAGTGTCGCAGGTTTTCTTGGATGGCTTCTTTCAACTGGATCAATTCGTGATCGATGTGTTTCAGATCATGTTTAGTAGCTTTCATTGTAGGCTCCTCGAATTCGATAGAGGTCTAACGCTAGAGGGTCTAGCGTTATCGTGTGTGCTAATCACCCAATGTAATTCGTTACTTAAGTATCGTTTCGAGCAATATTCCAAAATGGAATAGAAAGACTAAGTTCCTGCGTATCAGACACTTATGGCGATTGAGCTGAAATCAACTGCTTGATAACTATTCCATAATGGAATACAATGCCGAGATGGACTACATTAGCAGAGAAGAACGGCTTAACGAGGAACGGCGATCCAAACGCTGGGTCGAGCTCGCTTTGATCCTATACAAGGAACGGAAAAAGACTGGCATGAGTCAGTGGGATCTCGCTGATAAACTTGGTAAAGGGCAAGCGTGGGTGAGCAAGTACGAAGCAGCTCAAAGCAAACTGAGCGTGATTGATTTCTTGGAAGTTGCCGAAGCGCTGGGGATACGAAATCAGGCGTTTATGCTCCTCAGCAGAGTGTGGAAAGCCGGGGACGAGAAGGACTAAAGATTGTGTGGTCTGTTTCTGTCCCACATTGGATGCAAATCTGGTCTTCTCCGTGGCTCATGATTATCTCCATCGAATGGGGTTTGGGTAATACCTTACTAACGTTTAGAATGTTTTGATTGAGACGTCGAGAAGTTTGTTGGAGTCAGGACAGATTGCACGTATCAACGTTTCCTTTGTTGGACCTATTGCAGGGATCAGCTCAGTTCTGTGGTCAAGGAGGATCTTTGATAAGGGAGTTCGTATCAAACGCCGTGAATCCCAAAAGTTGTTAGTTAATACCCCGGCTTCGGGGGGGGAAGTGGTTCGGTTTGGTTAAAATCACTACTCTTATCCCACAACTGGACTATGCCCAATGTGATTCCTGTGTAGACGAATCATGGACTCCCAAACTTGGAATGCCTTGCCCGGTGAAGTGGCTCATTACGTCTAATGTGATCTTGGAATCACATTGTATCAGCTACAGCCCATCGTAACATTCAAAGTGATGAGCAATCCGTGCATGGTACTTCTTAACTAGTGGGATGATTTCTTTGAACGTGTTGACCTCGCAATTATCCAAAGCACTGGGTATTGGATTGAGTCCGGTTTGTAGACGCGAAAATGCCCAGAATCAAAAATGGGTCATTTTTGGAATTTTCTCAATATAGTTGATATTTTTTTGGGAGTATGGGAATCGACGAAATGATGGCAAGGGAATGTCATTTGGAGGGTGGATCTTAGAGTAGTACATACTTACTAACACTTTCCAGTGGACTCCGATCACGTTAAAACCCTGTGGTTTACTGTGTGAAACGACTACCAGTACGTCGATTGGTTAAAAAAACCGTACACTTCATTTCACACTCATCACCCAGTCCCGCGCAGTGGTATGTGGAATGCCGGTCAGTTCTTTGATCTTCCGATACGACTTGCCTTGGGCGTGTAGCTCCAGTACTTCATCCAGCATTTCGGCCCTGCGTTCGCTTAGAGTCTGTTTTCGGGGTCTGCCATCGCGTTTGTCACTAACGGCTTTGCCCAACTGAGTCTGGAAATGTCGGATCGCTCCAGACGACGTGTCAGGGTCCAGGAACGTTATCAAGGGGACACCAAGGGTCAACTCCTTCAAGGCTTCCAAGTCCGACTTGCAAACTTGGGCAGATTGATTGAGCTTAGAATAATCAGCAGGACGTATGAATCGAGTCACATCGGTTGCAAAGAGCTTGGCTCCTTCTCGCAACGCTTGCTCAGCAGCCTCTTGAAGCCATTCTGGATCAACGCCGGATCCCTTTCGCCATTCAACGTCGATCACCTTAGCACCACATTCCACGGCTGCCTGTCGAAGTTTACGAAACTGATAGGGCAGTGTTCGTTGATGTGTCGTGGAGACACGCAAGATCAGGTGGAGTTGATCATTGGGTCGGATCGTATCAAGTCCACCAATGTAATCACTTGGGGACACCAGCTCGTCGTGCTCCTCCAAAAAGGACTCAGCCCGTTTACGTGCCGTAGATGTTCGTTTGCGTCTACGTTTCTTAGAGTTCATCAGATGGTCCTTGTCAAAAGGGCAGGCCACCACCCATTGAAGTCACAAGGACCGAGAACTTCAATGGGTGGTAGCTTTACCCACGGTGATTCAAGCCGTGGTGCCGTTTAATCAGTAAAACGGACAGGGGGAATCAGGAACCTGTGCGTCACTGGTATATTATCGTGATGAGCTGTCACCTTGCTTTGGTCTATGTCGAATACGGGGTTGGTTTGTTTTGGTGGTGTAGCCATAGTCTTATTTATGGCCACTGGATGAATTCTTGGTACGCCTTGCTTGATGCCCAGTAGTTACGGATACTTGCTAATGTCGCATCTTATGGGAGAACATACACAATTCTTCTTACCATGCGACAGATCAGCAGGGGCTTCCTTGCGGGTTCATTCTCCTTATAAACTGGTCTTTGTTCTTAAGCATATACTTCCATGCGTCTGGGCGAACATTGTATGGTGTGCCAAAAGATGAATTAGACTTGATTTGGTCGAGAATTTCCTTGTGTACTAGAGAAGCAACTTCGGGCTTGTCTCGTGGCAATTCAATAGTCGATTCGTTTTTCTCAAGGTATTTCGCAAGAATCGCTTTCTCACTTACATTGAGGCTTTGAAATGTCGCCTTTCGTTCCATTTTTTTATTATATGTCTCGTAGAATCTAACGACTTTTTCCGAACATAAGATGGACAATTCAATCAGATAAACTACTATGAAGAATATCGCCACCAATCCGATCCATTCCCCGTATTCATTTTTGATTTTCTGAATCATAAATTTATCAGGAAACTCGACGAAAATAACTAGAAGTGCAGTCACCGACAATGCACACGAATATCTAGGACGTACGGCTATTTTGGAAAGTTCTACCCAGTCTGACATTGTTTATTCACCTGCTGCGAGTACTTCAACAATCCTGACAACTTGTTCTGCTTTGGTTCGTAAATCCAAGAAAGTGGAGTCAGCAAGTCCCAAATTTCTTCCAAAGGATGACGGAATTGTTTCGGGAAATGAATCCTTATGGTCAGGGAAGGCATTGCAAAATTCCATTAGAATTTTGTTGAAGTCGTCAGCGAGCGTCAGACTTATAGGATTAGATATATCACCAGCGGTATCAATTGTGGATATGATTCCCTCTAGCCGAGCTTTGAGGAGTTGAACCTTGAGTTCGTCCATTTTTAATTACTCCTCTAATTCAAATTCGCTTATCAATGCTATTGTTTCGTCGATAAAAATTTCTAAATCGACGTATGTGATTTCTACCTTGCCCATCATTTTGAATCGCCCATTTATTTCTATGGGTGATGGTAGTAATTCACCTACTTCGGAATTAACTTCTGCAAGCGTGTCTAATGTATCATTGAAACGTTGTGCCATTGTCTGTGAGACATGGATCGCTTTATTTGATTGAGATTGACCTTCGAGGCTTTTTTTCATAGTTCCGAGTCTGATTTTTAATGCCCGAAGTTTGTCTACTGCCATAATGTCAATTTCCTGATTCCAAATGGGTTAAGACTTAGATCATTCAAGACTTAGATCATTCAAGAGGCCAAGTGAACGGTCCTCCTTTCATTATAGCCTATTTGTTCAGATAATAAAGTCCTGGCCAGTCATGTCAGAGAAATGATGTAGAGTAGTTTCCATCGCTTCAGGTATCTTCCAAGACTTGTCAGATGCACAGTAATTACGGATACTGGCTTATGACGCATCTTATGGGAGAACATACACAATTCTTCTTACCATGCGACAGATCAGCAGGGGCTTCCCTGCTGGCTCGTTTTTACTTGGTAATGGAGAAGCCATGTCTATTCCGAATTTCAAAAATGAAGCCGAATTTCGTACAAAATGGATTGCTCCTTTCCTTTCGAAACTCGGATATATTCTTCCAACGCACAATCATGGCACGGGTGAGCAAGGTAAAGACTTCTTCTTTGCAGAGCATGACAAATTTGGACACCTTCGATTTAACGCCGCTCAAGTAAAACTGGGAAAAATCGGGAGTGGAAATGCTGAGTTAAGCAGTTTGCTTCACCAAGTTCGTAGTTGTTTTGATGTCACATTAAATTACCATAAAGGCACAACTCAACAACGCATATCAGCAGTTTACATAATGACTAATGGATCAATTTCAGAAGAAGCTAGACGACGTATTTCTGGACACTTCGAACGAGAACATTTTGGTGAAAATGTGTTTTACTTGGATGGTGAGACTCTGGACAACTTAGACAGACATGCAACATTTATTGATGATAAAAATTTGCGAAATAGACTTGTTGCATTATTAAATGAGGCAAATTTCAATCTTAAAACTACTACTCATATATATTTATCCGCATGCAAAGGAACGCCGGAGATTTTACCTTGTAGGATGTTGGCTGTGGGAGATGCCCTAGCCAATCCATTTCCAGAAAACATAATTACGAATGAGTCAATTGCAATTATGTGGATTTGCTTAAAAGCAATAGATCATTTCTATTCACCACTTGTAACAACACACGATCCTGAAGAAGTTCAAGAGATTCGAGGCCTAGCAGGATCAACTCTTCCTAAGATGCAGGATTTTATTAAAGTAATTTCTGAGGCACTCACAAAACTAGACGAACAATACAGTCTTGAAATTGAAATAGTAGAGCCAGCAGAAAAAGAAAGTAAGGATTAGGCTGCTTTCTTCAGTTCTATTCCCTCAAAAGACACATCAATAATAGTCCGCACCTTTTGAGGCGCTCTGTGAAGCGGGTCTGGTAGGAGGGGGATCAATTCCGGCTCCCGGGGAAATCAGTCTAGCGCATAATGGTCGGCTGTTTCTGGATGAACTCCCAGAGTTTAACCCGCGGACATTGGAAGTTTTAAGACAGCCCCTGGAAGGGGGCGAAGTGACCATTTCCCGCGGAGGGACGGACGCAAACAGGCCAATAGAAAAAGGGAAGCGGAGTAAACCGGCTACAACATCAGTAAATGATGCATGCCGGCCGCTGCCACAGTGATCGCTCGCTTTGAATATTCCTGCCCTTTGACATCACTGTAATCAATATCGTAGTGCGCATGCTCTTCCAGAGCATCTTCCCAACAAAACTCGACCGCTTCGATGGGCAGGTTCCCCGTATAAAAACCAACGGCTTCTGCCAAAGTACCCACGGCAAACACATCCAGACCTTCTACGACGGCAGCCTCCGCTGCATTCTGAACAGGCACTAACAACCCCTGTTTTCCCTGCTCGCGCGCTGCAAGTGCCATCGATAACGCACCGCGCACCGGACGAATCGTACCATCCAGCGCTAGCTCTCCCACCACGGCATATTCCTGAAACCGGTCTGTGGCCAACTGCCCACTCGCAATGAGGAGACCTAAGGCAATCGGCAGATCAAATGACGCCGCATCCTTGGGGAGATCTGCGGGTGAAAGGTTGATAATGATTCGATCAATGGGACGATTGTAGCCACTGTTGACCAGAGCCCGTTCAATGCGATGCGTACTCTCCTTGACGGCTGCTTCCGCTAATCCTACCAGAATCGTTTTCGGCATCGCCCCGGGAGAGATATCCACTTCCACTTCGACCGGCTTGGCATCGATACCAAATAACGAATATGTAAACAGTTTGGCCAGCATGAGGACTTTCTTCAGCACAATTCACATGGTGTTTAATTATGTTCAGTATTCACAAGATTTTCATCATGCTAACCAGAATCGGAACAACAGTCCACATAATGGGTGCCTGACAATCAAACTTTCGGCCCGAAATCCAAACTGATTTCGAAGAATTCAGCTAGAACCAGTGATTTTTGACTGATTGGCTTTTTTTCAGAGCAGTGTTCGACTAGAATGCTCGACCCAGTACCGATAATAATTAGCAGGCCTCATCAGTCAACGTGTGGTCTTGATTTGCAAAATTCGAAGACCACATAAAGGATATCGTCATGGCAAAAACACAACGAAAATTGAAAAAAGCAAACCACGGCCGTCGGCCCGCTAGTGCCAAAGCACGAAAGCAAAAACGCAAGCACATCAAGTTCTAACTTGATAGAGCATGTCATACTGTTTGCTGACATCCTAAAGAGATCACAACCTCGCATTGCAGATTTTCATGCGAGGTTTTTTGCTGCGCTTTGCCTGAGATCAAAGGCAAAGTTGACTAACTACTCGGACAAACCCAATCCCTGTAAATCAGCATCGTGAATCTGAGCCGTTTTGATGGCGTCTTTTAATTTTCCCACCACACAATGTTTATGGTTGGCAACGGCTTGTTCTGAAATTTGTAATTGTAAGGCAACCTCTTTATTCGCCTTACCCGAAACAAACAATTGCTCAATGCATTGCAGCCGTTCGAACTCGTCGTTTTTGATCCACGACAATATCAATGTTTGCAAACTGTCACTGATGATTTGCTCTTCTTTTGATTTACGCTCTTTGCTCCGTGCCAGGCTAGAAGCCATGCGCGCGTGTCCGGCTGGTTCTCGATGGGTTTCTCGCTCGCCACTTTCATCGGGGAAAAGGGGAATCGTAGGTCGCCTGCCCTGCTTCCGCAGTAAGTCC
>JAJFIP010000091.1 GCA_021774875.1 Emcibacter sp. | reverse complement strand
TCATCTTCCTCGCGGATGATGCGGATCACCTCATCAAGGTTGAGATAGGCAATCAGATAACCACCCAGAACTTCCAGACGATGCTCGATCTTGCCAAGACGAAATTTGCTCCGGCGCACCAGCACCACCTGCCGATGATCGAGAAAGGCCTGTAATACTTCACGCAGGGACATAACACGGGGCAGCTTGCCGCCCTCTAACACATTCATATTGAGTGAAATTCTGGTTTCTAGGTCGGTCAGACGAAACAGACTTTCCATAAGTACGTCCGGCTCAACGGTGCGCGACCGGGGCTCCAGCACAATGCGAATATCTTCAGCTGATTCATCCAGTATATCTGCCAACATGGGCAGCTTTTTCTGAAACATAAGATCGGCTATGCGTTCAATTAACTTGGATTTTTGAACCTGATACGGGATTTCAGTGACAATGACCTGATACATACCACGGCCCACATCTTCCACATCCCATTTGGCACGAAGCCGGAAACTACCCCGGCCTGTCTCGTAAGATGCGATAATGCTTTCGCGAGGCTCGACTATTGTGCCTCCTGTAGGAAAATCAGGACCGTTGATAAAGCTCACCAGTTTTTCCATTGAAGCGCGTGGATATTTAATCAGATGAAGCAGAGCCGTACATATCTCACCCACATTATGGGGCGGAATATTGGTTGCCATACCAACCGCAATACCACTGGAGCCATTGGCCAGCAAATTTGGGAAATTGGCGGGCATCACTACCGGTTCTTCTTCTTCTCCGTCGTAGGTTTCGCGGAAGTCAACTGCGTCCTGATCCAGACCTTCCATCAGGGCTGTGGCAACAGCGGTCATGCGGGCTTCGGTGTATCTCATGGCGGCGGCATTATCACCGTCGATATTGCCAAAATTACCCTGTCCGTCCACAAGCGGATAGCGCACGGCAAATTCCTGAGCCAGACGCACCATGGCATCATAGACCGACTGATCGCCGTGGGGGTGATATTTGCCGATCACGTCCCCAACCACACGGGCGCATTTCTTAAAGCCTGTCTCAGGATTAAGTTTCAGGTGCCGCATGGCGTAAAGCAGTCGCCTGTGTACTGGTTTCAGCCCGTCACGCACATCCGGCAGTGACCGGGACATGATGGTTGACAGGGCATAGGAAAGATAACGGTCCCCCAGTGTATCACTGAGGGGAACGTCCAGGATGTTATCATCAATATTTGGATTTTCACTCATGGGATAACTATAGCAAAAATATTCTCACACACCACAAGATATAATAACTTCTTAAAATTTTTCTCGGATAGTTTACTCAATCACATGAGCGAATGATAAACCAGTGAGCCACCACCAAGCAAAAGGAGTAATAATGTTAAAGATGCCCCGACCAAACGACCCTTCAGAGCGGGCATTGACCCTGATAATCCAGTGGCATGAAGAATACGTGCCAAGACAGTTGCACTGCCAAAGGCATGAAGATAAATGCTTTGCTGTCCTTGTATTTCACTCACTGCCATCAGCAGGATAAGCATCGGGACATATTCAATAAAATTACCAAAAACTCTGATCTTCTTTTCCATTTCCGGGTTATCACCGGTACCTATATTTACTTTATATGTGCCACGTGCCATGGCAGTTTTATAGGCCAGAAAAAGCATAAGCAAAGCCAATATTCCGGTATATAGTCCTGTTACCTGTAACATTTATTTTTCCCTTGTGTTTTATTGGAACAGGCATCTTTAAAATTTATATCAGTCTTGTCAATGCGTTAAATTGAGCTAGATGTTTTTATATAGAATATTTCCTCTTGACAGTTTGGTATTTAATTGCTATTTTGTTAATTAGCGAAATAACAAAATAGAAACAGTAGAATCAACAATGGCAGATATTTTCACAACACTTGCCTCCTCAGTCCGCAGAGATATTTTATCAATGCTTAAAAAAAGTGATTTGACGGCTGGAGAAATTTCAGATCAATTAACGATCACAAAACCAACTCTTTCCGGCCATCTGAATATATTAAAATCTGCTGACCTTGTTGTTACGGAACGTCATGGAACCACAATAACTTACAGTCTTAATACCAGTGTAGTTGACGAATTGCTTGCAAATCTTGTCGGGTTGCTTTCTAACAATGATGAGAAGGAATAATAGATGTTAAAACACTTAAAATGGGCATGGGCGTTGACAGCTATTACCTTAATAGCCGGGATTGCTACTTATTTTCAGGTTTCGCCAGATGCAGAATTGCCCATACACTGGAATATTGAAGGCGAGGTAAATGGAACTGCACAACCACATATTGCCTTATTTATGATTCCTGGAATACAATTCTTAATTCTTGCATTATTTTCTGCATTAAAATTTCTGGAACCACGACAGCAGAATTTTGCGAATTCCTTGCCTGCTATTGCGGCAATACTTACTGGCACCACTATACTTATGGTATTTCTACAGACCATGTTAATCGATGAAGCACTTGGAATTAATATTATTGAGCTTGAGGTTGTTTTCTCCGGTATGGGTTTGCTACTGATGATACTTGGCAATTATATGACGAAGTTACGTTCCGGTTTTTTCGTCGGTATTCGTACCCCATGGACACTTTCCAGTGATCTAAATTGGAAAAAAACCCATCGAATAGGTGGAAGATTATTGATAATTGCAGGGCTGGTTATTTTTATCACAAGCTTACTTTATAGCCAAAAAATAATGATCTATATTATCATAGCCACCGTGATACCTGCTGCTTTAATTCCCCTGATATACTCTTGGACACTCTGGCGCAATGAAACTAAAGAAAATGGCAACGACTATTCCTGAACTATTTAGGCGTTCTCTATGAGCACACCTTTACCTCGTGAATTCTTGGCCAGCATTTCGCCCTGTTTCTTGTCCAACATTAACTGACGGGCTTTTTCGTAGGTCGGGTCTTGCCAGAAAATCAGGCAACCATTACATCCCCGCCCGCAACATCCTTCAACGCCAAGGCGCGGGGTTTTGAATTTACGGTCCTTGCTGGCCTCATCAAGACTCACAACCAAAGCATCCCGTCTTTTTTCATATAAGCTTGAAGATCCCTGCCCCAGTTCAATTTTGCTGGCTTCCTTGTCCATTTTCAGGCGGTCCCATTGATCGCGGGTCAGGGGGCGTTCTTTGCGAATGATGGTCATTTCTGGATAGATGCTATCCAGTTGATTCTCGTCTTCCTGGTCAAACCATGAAAAAGGCACCCGGATGATGGGTTTCTGCCCCGCATTGACCA
>JAJFIP010000010.1 GCA_021774875.1 Emcibacter sp. | reverse complement strand
AGATGATTGGATTCCGTCACCCCCCAGAATACCGTATCAATGCCAATCGTCATCTGCCAGCGGTCCAGAGTTCCCGTCCATTTCATTTCCCGAATATCAAAATGACTACGATCCCGGTCATTAACATCAACTCGTCCAAAGGGCCTCAACATAAATTGTGAGCTACTGGTCTGTGAAACATATTCCAGTAAGGGCTCCAGAGCGAAGGAGACGGTCCAGTCCTTTGGCTCGGAACTGAAAGCTGACTGGGTAAAGCCACGGCCTTCCATCTCCACATAGCCGGACAGGGTGAAATTACTATCCCCGGTTACTCTTTCATCATAGCTTTCCAAGCTCTGGGCATCGGATTGTGTGTCAGGCAAGGATGGTACCTGTTCCACTGGAGCTACAGGCGTTACCGGAACAACTGGTCTAGCCTCTGGTTTTTTTTCCGGAACAATGGGATCAGGCTTTTTCGGGGCGGTAAGCTTCACCAGTCTGGCCCATTCTGCAGTGGAGACAGCCTTTAGATCAAATACTTGCCGATATTGCAACCCATGATCCGGCTTTAGGGGAAAGCTATTATAGACCGTTGCCGCCTTGCGCAGGGAAATCCGCAAACGCACGGAGCCTTCATTATCCTCAATTGTGATTTTTTCCAGCAGACCTATAACAGCCGCTTTTTTTGCCAGTGCCCTCACTTCATCACGACTAGGCGTATCCATCAGGTCTATGATAATTTCCTTGAAAGTGCTATTGGCGGGATTTTCAAGATAGGTGATCCGGTAATAGGCTATCTCGCTCACCTCCAAAACCACGCGGGTTTTATCAGGATGCAGTCCTGTACGCACATCAAGGATAGTCATTTCGGCCTGAACAGTGATCATAGAAGCCACAAAAACAGCAGACGCCAACAGGTGGCTTTTCACACTGGTAAATCCGATATTTCTAGGCTTATTATTCTGTGGTCTTTTCTGTGGCAATGTCGCCCTCTCAAACAGTTGCTTGCGCTACAGCTTTATTATGTGCAAATAAACATCTAGAAGGGCCTAAGAATCGCATCAATTTGACGTAGTCTTAATTCATTTTTTTCTAAAATTGTAAGTAATATCAGGACGTTCTATCCTGCCTTACCCTTTTATTAACCATAATTTCTTGAGAAGTAGAAATAAAGCAAAAAGCCCGGCCTTGATGACCGGACTTGCTGGAAACAGCAGAGACCCTAGGGACTCAAGACTATTTCGCGGTTTTTAATCGGCTCTTGGAAAAGTCATTTTCACGAAGGCCCGTGCGAAAATCAAAACGACTCCAAACAAGCCAGGTCTTCTTACCCGTGACAATATTTTCCATAAAGAGTTTTTCAGCCCGCCAATATTTATCCAGATATAATTTATAATCCGATAAATTAAGAACTTTAAACAAGTCCCCACGCCGGTTATAAAATTCAGTTTTTAATGTTCTGTATTCTGTGGTGTCAATCCATGATACCAGTTTGGTATATCCCGACTTTTCATATTGGGGATAGGCCTCAATCACAAAGCAGGTCATCTCACCGCAGGGTTCATCCCGGATCCATTTATAACTATATTTACCCACCTCCCGCGACGACATATCTTCGTAAGCAAATTCACTACCCATGAAAGGCCCGGATTTATTACTGGACGAAATTCTCTTGATCCGCCCGAGGGCCGGCAGATATATCCACTGATCGTCCGGGTCAAGAACCTTGGAATGAGTGAGGAAAGCCGTTCCCTTCACATCGCGAGGGCTATCAAAGATCACCAGTGATTTATCCCCTATCCCGCTTGCTGCCATTTCAAAGGTTTTTATTTTGAGTTTCCGGCGGCTTTCCCTGCCCTGACGGTTGCTGAGAACCATTTGCAGGACCGCAACACTATCCTGAAATCCCTCATCCCGCCTGTCCACTTCCGCTGCAATTGCAAAACCCTTCTCTTCCGGGGTTTCGGCTATGGCAAAATTCCAGATAAAGCTGCTGGCAATTAATAAAGAAAAAGATAGTTTTTTTATCGATTTATACATTTATGGCTTCCTTTTTTTTATCAAAATACAGCATCAGTACCGGCAACAGCAGGAAATCTATGATCAGGGCCGAAGCAATGATCAATGCCGTCAAGGCTCCCATTTTTGAATTCATGTTAAAATCCGACAGCATCAGGGAACTAAAACCCACAATCAATACAAGTGATGACACCCAGAGTGCCTTGCCAACCATTGAGAAGGCATAGCGCACGGCATCTTCCGCCTGAAGATTTTTTTCCCTTTTACCGCGCAGATATTTGCTGAGAAAATGGACCGTACAATCAACAATCAAGCCAAGTGCCGTAGCCGCCACGTTGGCGGCAAACATTCCCAGCTCACCATTTATGACCGCCCATACAGCAAAGGCGACAACAACTGGCAGAATATTGGGAATAAGGCTGATCAGCCCAAGTTTAACACTTCGTAATGCCACCAGAAGACAGAGTGAAATCAGTATAAAGGCAAGCCCGGTTCCCCAGAACATGCTGTCAAAGGTCCGTTTGGTCAGAAAGGCAAAAATCATATTCACACTGGTTCCGCCCTTTGGCTGCATTTCAGGCGGTGCATTGGCTTGAAGCCATTCCTCTGCCCTATATTTCAGGTTTTTCATGGCACCCGTGTTAATATTGGCCATGATAGCCGAGAGGCGTGTCGCGGATTTACCCACATCAATCTGATTATTAAGATCCAGACCATAGGGCAGCGACATTTCATAAAGCAATAGATACTGCGCACCCAGTTCTCGGCTTTCAGGCAGGCGGTAATATTCGGGATCATCCCCATTCATATTCTTATTCAGCCTTTTCATGACATCGCTGAAGGTCATGATATGGAGAATTTCCGGTTGTTTTCCAAGCCAGATGGCAAATTCCTCAAGCTTATTAAGGTAGGCAGGCTCAGCTATACCGCCATCCTCACCAGCTGGCACAGAAAACTCGATCATGTAAGTTCCTGTCAGGTTATCCATCAAGAATTCTGCATCTTGGCGAAACTGGACATTCGTATTGAAAAACTCAACAAATTTGTCGTTATATATTAGTTTCGGTATCAATGCAGCACAGATAACCACCACAAATATCGACATGGTGAGAATAATTTTTCGCTGGCGCATAACCCATTCAACATAGCGCGACAGATAGCTACCTTCATAATGATCCTGTCCCCGCGATTTCATGGGAATTATTGTCATCAAAGCCGGTAATAATGTAATTGAGAGCAGCCAGGCGGCAACCACGCCAATGGCTGAAATATTTCCGAACTCGCGAAAAGGCGGGCTGTCATTAAAATTCAGGCTAAGAAAACCGATTACCGTCGTCAATGATGTCAAAAAAACGGGCTGCATATTAATGCGCAGACTTTCTATGGTCGCCTTTTTCCTGTCAGATCCTTTCCTCAATTCTGCGAAATATGTAATCAGCAAATGAATAGAATCCGCTACCGATATGGTCAAAATAACAACA
>JAJFIP010000090.1 GCA_021774875.1 Emcibacter sp. | reverse complement strand
AAAAAGACGGTCTTCATCAATCACCTCGACACCCCAAAAATCCCCGCCCAATTCATCGGAAGATTCATATTGAAAATCTATATCCAGACCGTGGCTATCCAGTATTTCCGCAAGACGTGGCAGTCTGGGCAGAAGAGCCTCCTGCATTGAGCGGGCCATATCAAGATCATGGGTCAATCGCCTGTGATAGTGTTTCAGGCCTTTCATCAGACGGCTATATTTCAAATGCATATAAACCCGATTCTGGACCTCCCGCTCGGAAACCGGCTTGGGGAAAATATCCGTGGCCCCGGCATCATAGATTTCGGCCCGGTCTTCGGGATTGTTTTTGATGGTATGGGCGATAATAGGCGTATTTCTGAATTGTCTTTTTTCCCGGAGTTCCCGACAGACCTCCAACCCGTCAATATTTGGCATCAAGATATCCAGAATAATCATATCTGGCGTGATCTTGCGGGCCATGTGCAAGGCTTCCCGGCCATCACGGGCAAAATGCAGGTTTTTAAATCCATCCTGGGACAAAATAATTGCGATCAAATGACAGTGAAGTTCATCATCATCGACAATAAGAATGATGCTCTCAAGAACATCCGCTGGCATGGTCCCGAGATCGAGATTCTCCGGTTCTGAAATATTTTGATTATGATATAGTGATGAAGGCGTCACCGCAGATAACTAATCGGTTTCAATATCAAACATCTGATCAAAGCGGGCAACATTAAACATGCGCAGGACTTGTCCTTGTGGTGCTTTTAAAGTCAGATTGGATGATGTTTTGGAAATTTCATCCCGGGCCAGTAACAGCATGCCCAGTCCCGCTGAATCAATGAATTCCACATCAGATAAATCGACTATATTTTTTATCGAGCAGCTATCCACCATACTTCGCACCATTTGCCGAAAGCCATCGAGATCTGAAAAAGTAATTTTTTCGCTCAATTTTGCTTCAAATATTTCTTCTGTTACGTCGATCTGATATTCCATCAATAATCCTTCAGTTAAAAAAATTCAATATCGGTAAAATCTTCTTCTTCATCGCGCCCGGGTTCACTTTTTTCATCGGTAGTACCCAAAAACATTTTCAGGATGTAATTTTGATCCAGCTCCCGGTGAGCTGCGTCTTCGATCAGCTTATTTAGAATATTCTTATTATCTTCTGAAATGGTTACTTTTTCCTTTATATTAGTAGATTCTTCTATGGATTCAGAAAGATTTATCAAGATATTGAGCGTCACGGAAATGGCCTGCATAAGTTGCCGGGCCCGATCCTGAAATTGCATGGTATATATCATCCGGTTGACGTTCTGATGAAAGTAGGTGGACACCTCCGCACTTTCGCACAACATTTCATGAACCTTGTCCATGGTTGAGCCGCCTTTGTCCGACTTTTTCTCCTGCAACAGATCACAGGCCATGGTCATATCATCAACTTGTTGTTTGGAATATTTTACCAATTTCATGAATTCATCCGACAGATCTACTATGCTGTTTTCCACAAGATCAGAAATTTGTAATATTTCCTGAGAAATATTGGCCAACGTGGAATGGCGAATATCTTTCAGGTCGCCAGCAGACATCGCGACTGCAATATCTTTTGCAGGTTTAGTGAGAGCTGCGCCTGTCATACGGCGGCAGCTTTCCTGATTGTGGCGGATCTGGCACAGACTTGAATTATTTCCCGGGCCATATGGGACAGGGGCACTTGTTTTTCCACGGCCCCGGCCATCATGGCGGCCTTAGGCATGCCATAAACGATAGAGCTGGCTTCGTCCTGACCCAGAGTTGCGGCCCCAGAACTCCTCATTGTCAATAGCCCAAGTGCGCCGTCTTTACCCATGCCTGTCAGGATTACGCCAACGGCATCTGCCCCGACCACGTCCGCCACGGAACAGAAAAGACGGTCGACAGATGGCCGGTAACTTTCCCCATCCGTATCTTCTGTGACTAGACAGACAAGACCGTATCCAGATTTTTTGACCGTAATATGTTTGCCACCCTGACCAATATAAACCGTGCCTGCCAGAAGCTTTTCACCGTGCTCTGCTTCTTTCACATTAATGGCACAGGTCTTGTCTACCCGGAGGGCAAAGCGTTCGGAAAATCCTTTTGAGATATGCTGGGCAATTACCACCGGCGGACAATCAACGGGCAGATTGCAGATAATGTCATGTAAAGACTCAACCCCGCCCGTTGATGACCCGATGACTATTAATTTCCGGGCATAGGAACCCGGACTGACCATCGGTTTGTGAGTCCTGTCGGAAAGTTTTTGCCGCCCGCTTTGTCTGATGCGGGCATTGCTGGCAATCTTGATTTTCAGGATGAGTTCCTGAGCCATGACCATCAGATCCTGGTCCAGTGGTTTGGCCACGTAATCAACAGCGCCAAGCTCCAGTGCCCGAAGGGTTACATCAGCCCCTTTCTGGGTCAGAGTTGATACCATCACAACCGGCATGGGACGCAGGGACATGATTTTTTCCAGAAAAGACAGGCCGTCCATTTTGGGCATTTCCACATCCAGTGTCGCCACATCCGGGTTTAATTGCTTGATCTTGTCGCGGGCCTCAAAGGGGTCGGCTGCGTCACCTACCACATCAATGGACGGATCCGTGGATATGATTGTTCTGATCATGGTACGAACCAGAAGACTGTCATCAATAATCAACAAGCGTATTTTTTTCATCATCACATATTGTTCCTAAAATAATTCAATATCGCCGGAGCTATGTTGTTTTTCGATTTTCCTGCGGTATTTTTCTTCCTGATTGCCAATTTTGCGATCCCCGGCCCGGCGCAGAAGTTTGACCAACGCTTTGCCGGTTGACGGGTAAAAAGCCACCCGGCGGGGAAAGTCACCACCCAGATCGCAGATTTCCAATGTCATGCCCTCATCGGCAATATATTGCTTCAGAAAGCTTTGGTTTTTTGCCCCGATGTCGGCATTGATGGACAGGACGTTGCCCGCGCCAAAGGCCTTGAGTACCAGACGTGCTTTCATGCCGCCGCGCTTCAATATCTCATTAAGCAGAATTTCCATGGCGTTATTGCCATATCTCATACTGAAGCTGTCTTTCCGGTCTGCATTACGTTCTTCGGGCAACAGGAAATGATTCATGCCACCCACCCTGACCACAGGGTCAAACATACAGACGGAAATACACGACCCGAGGGTTGTCATGATGATATGTTCTGATCGGCTCAGCACACAGAAACCACCTTCATTGATTTTATGAATCATGGTATCGAATTTATGGTCATAATAATTGGATCCCGCCGGAATATCAGCAATGACGTCCCGTTTTCGGCGATCAGAAAAAGTCGCTTTATCTTTGTTTTTGTTGCTGGCGGAAACTGGCGTCATGGCAATAGCCTGTAAGTTGTTTTTCCCTCGCATTTATAGACGTCCGAGACGCTGAGCAGACTTTCAGAATGGCCAATGAACAATATCCCATCCGGTTTTAAATAAGTGGCGTAGCGGCGCACCAGACGATCCTGGGTTTCCTTGTCAAAATAAATCATGACATTACGACAGAAAATGACATCAAATTTGCCCTTCATGGGCCAGTCATGCAATAAATTCAGTTGCTTGTAGGTAATGAGTTTTTTAATTTCATCTTTCATCATCACCATGTCACCATCTGAATCCTTGACTTTTTTTGTATAGGAAGCGAGGTAAGTTCGCGGGATAGTCTCATGGCATTTTTCAGCGTCATATTGACCAAATTTGCCCGTTGCCAGCATATTGCTGTCCAGATCGGTGGCCAGAATTTTGCAGTTCCGTGCTGCCGGACCAAGGATACTGCGCATTACCATGGCGATACTGTAAGGCTCCTGCCCCGAAGAGCATCCTGCTGACCAGATGCGAAAGTGATGGGCTGAATTCAAGCTTACCTGTTTACTTACCTGCGGCAATAACCTGTCGCGCAAATATTCAAAATGATGCATTTCCCGAAAGAAATCTGTGGTGTTGGTGGTGATTGCATTGAGGGTAAAGCCCAGCTCCTTGTCTCCGGACGCGCCTTGCAGATATTCACAATATTTGGCAAAGCTTTTGATACTCAACGCCCGCAGTCTGCGCACCAGACGGCCATACATCATTTCTTTCTTTTTTTCCGTCAGCACAATTCCGGTTTTTTCATGAAGCAGCTTGGCCAGGAATTTGAAGTCCTGATCTCGCCATTCAAATTCCCGGACTCTTTCGGCAGCCTCTGACATGGGGGATACTCCTAAAATTCAGCCCAGTCAGATTCACGGCCCGCCTGCCCACCTGCGGCGGCTTGCTTTTGTGGTTCTGGGGTTGGAACTACCAGGGAGCGTTTCACCTGCTGTTGCTGCACAAGGACGGGAGAGATTCCTGCCTGACCACTGCCACCTTCGCCCACCTTGAAGAAGGACATCAGACGCTGCATTTCGGCAGCCTGACGTTCCAGAACCCGGGCTGCCGCTGTGCTTTCTTCCACCAGAGAGGAGTTTTGCTGGGTCATGTCATCCATTTCGGCAATGGCCACATTGACCTCATCAATGCCCTGGGTCTGTTCCGAGCTGGCACTGGCAATTTCAGATACAATTTCTGCCACCTGGGAAATGGAGCCCATAATTTCGGTGAGCGCCCCGCCGGCATTATTGACCAGCTCTACCCCGCTTTTGACCTGGGTATTGGAACTTGTGATCAGTGACTTGATCTCGTTGGAAGCCTGGGCCGAACGCTGGGCCAGAGTGCGGACCTCTTCAGCTACAACGGCAAAACCTTTACCGGCTTCACCAGCACGGGCCGCTTCCACTGCCGCATTGAGGGCAAGAAGGTTGGTCTGGAAGGCCAGATCATCTATGACGCCGATGATGTCGGAAACCTTTTGTGAAGATTCCTCAATCACACCCATGGCTTCGACAGCTTCTTTCGCAACTTCGCCGCCGTTGACGGCCATTTCGCGGGATTTGTTGGCCAGTTTGTTGGCATCATCCGCATTGTCCGCATTTTGTTTCACGGTGACCGCCAGCTCTTCCATGGATGCTGCGGTTTCTTCCAATGCTGAGGCCTGAGCCTCTGTGCGCCGCGACAGATCGTCACTGCCCGAGGAAAGTTCAGCCGCTGCAGAGGCTACTTCGCCCGCTGAACTATTGACCTGAGTAACCGTATTGGTCAATTGTTCTGCCGTTTCGTTGGCACTGGTTTTCAGCAGATCGAAGGTGCCTTCATATTCGGCCTCGATTTTTTCGGTCAGGTTGCCCTGTGCCAGCTCTGCCAGAACCCGCGCCAGATCATCTGTCGCAGCTTTGGTATTAGCGCAGATTGTGTTCATATTATTGGCCAGAGAAAGCATAAAACCCTGCTTGTCTTCGGTGGAGACCCGTTTTGAAAATTCACCTGCCGCCGCCGCATTGACCACATTGTTGATCTCGGCTTCGATGGCCAGTTCCTGAGTCATGTCTTTCCATTCCACGACCGTACCCAGCCGTTCACCCTCATCACCAGTAACCGGATTGACGATCAGGTTGAAGTCAAACTTGCCGACCTTGATATTGGATTCAATAGTTGAGGTCAGATTTTGCATCATGCCGCGCTGATGGGCCGGATTTTTATGGAAAACATCAATATTGGTGCCGATGAGCTTGCTGGCATCAAAATTGGGCAGGGCTTTCCTCAATTCAGGCTCGGCCTCATGCAACATTTTGCGCAGGATGTCATTCATGTAAACAATATTCAGATCTTTGTCCGCCACCATGACATTTGTGCTGGCATTATCAAGGGCAATCCTGATGCGTTGATTATCGTTGGCAAGTCGGGTGTCTGACCTTTCTCTTGCCAGTTTTTCGGTGACATCTTCCCATTCAACAACGGTTCCTGTGCGGTCACCATTTGTGTCAGTAATCGGACTGACCACAAGATCAAATTCGATACCCGCCAATTCCAGATGGGTCTCGATAGTTGCGGTGAGATTTCCCAGTATGCCGCGCTGGTGGGCCGGGTTTTTGTGGAAAGTATCGATATTGGTGCCGATAAGTTTGTTGGCATTCAGACGGGGCAATACTGTTTTCAATTGAACTTCATTGGCCCGCATCATATCCAGCATGGTTTGATTCATATAGACGATGTTATAGTCCGCATCGGCCACCATGACATTGGTTTTGGCATTATCAAGTGCGGTCTTAATGCGCTGATTTTCACTGGCAAGCCGGGTATCTGCGTGTTGTTTAGCAAGTTTTTCGGTGACATCCTGCCATTCAATTACAGCACCTGCAGGTTTGCCGCTTGCATCCTGAATCCGGCTGATTATCAGATGAAATTCTATACCCGCCACTTCAATATGGCTTTCACTGGTGGCACCGGAATTATCCAGAATATTGCGCAGGCAGGCGGGATCCTTGTGGAAGGCATCAATTCCCGAGCCCACAGGATTACTAAAATCAAGAGTGAGCAAATCTTCTCTCAGTTGCGCTTCTTTGGTCTTAAACATATCCCGAATGGTCTTGTTCATATAAATTACGGTATAATCTATATCAACCATCATGATATTGGTTCTGACGCCATCGGTGGCGGTTTTAATGTGTTGATTGATGATATTCTGTTGCTTTTGAGCGGTGACATCGGTGGCATATTTCACCACTTTGAACGGTTTGCCATTCAATTCCAGTATGGGGTTGTAGGAAGCCTGAATCCACACTTCCCTGCCGCCCTTGCCGAGGCGTTTATATTCCGCCGCTTCATATTCGCCGCGGTTGAGCTTGTCCCAGAAGCTGTGATATTCAACACTTTCTCTGAAGCCGGGTTCGACAAACATACGGTGATGCTGTCCCTTTATTTCATCCAGCCGATAACCCACCGCATTAAGGAAGTGGTCGTTGGCAGAAATAATGGTGCCGTCCATATTAAATTCGATTACGGCCTGTGCCTTGCTGATGGCATTAATCTGACCAGCGGTATCAGCCCGAAACAGGCTATTTTCCTTAGCAGCATCACTGATCCTGTTGATGGTGCGAAACATGAGGGCCAGATCATTGTCACTGTCTGTCTCGGGCATCTCTGCCACCGTCTCACCCTCGGCAAGTCTGCTGAGCGCGTATTGAACGACATCCATCTGTGCGGTCTGCTTGGTTCGGGAAAACCATGCCATTATAGCCGCAAGCCCGGTTAACACTATGCCAATCAGAGGGACTATCATGCTTTGAGCTTGAATTCCGATGGTGATGAAGATGGCAATAGCCGCAACCAGAAGGCTTGAAATTATTAATCCAAATGTGCTGCTTTTCATGCCGCTTAGGGTAGAGGTTGTTGTTGGGGTGGTCATTTTATAGGCTCCTATCGGTCAAAATCTTGTTGTTATCTGTGTTATCAGGCGACTTCCGCCACGGGTTCTATTTCTGTGTTCGGCATCAGGTCCATATCAAAAAGTAATTTTGGCTTGATGATGGCAACCATTTTTTCTTCAACAGCTACCAGCCCTTCCATGAAGGCATACTCAGGGTTGACGTCCTGATCCGGCACATCGAGGATTTCCTCAGACGATATGGTCAGAATATCGGATACCGCATCAACCAGAATGCCGATAGTTCGCTCATCCAGCTTGACAATAATCACTACATGAGTTTTGCCGGGCTCGGTTTCGCCGCGGTGAAAGCGGGTGCGCAGGTCAAAGACCGGAACGATCACGCCGCGGAGATTAATCACCCCGCGCATATATTCCGGTGAATTGGGCAGGCTGGTGGTCGGGATCCAGCCCTTGATCTCTCGCACCGTGGTAATTTCCACGGCGTAGAGTTCCTTGCCCACATTGAAGGAAATATATTGGTTGATGTCTCCGGCTTCCCGGATCTGGTCATCATTACCGGCATCATTTGCTACGATAGTTGTCATTAATGGACCTCCATGCTGATTTGTTCCTGAGATAAAGATCTTTCTGTATCGGGTACGAATTCCTGTGGCTTTGCATATTGCTTGGCCGTCATTTCCTGTACGGTGGCGATGTCAATAATCAGGGATACACGACCATTGCCTAGAATGGTGGCCCCTGATACGCCCTCAATCAGTTCGTAATTTGTCTCCAGGCTTTTGATCACCACCTGCTGTTGATTGACCAGCTCATCGACGATGAACCCCATGAGTACGCCGCCGTCGCCTTCGACCACCACTACCAGGCCCTGACAGGGATCATGGATTGCGTCCTTGACGTCGAAAATGTCGTAAAGCGGCACCAGAAAAATATATTCGTCCCGGAACATCATCACATTACGGCCATCGGGCAGGCTATTGACTTCTTGTTGTGCTGGCCGGAGTGTCTGAATGATATTGACCAGCGGCAGGACAAATTTTTCGTCGCCAATTTCCACCACCATGCCATCCATGACCGCCAGGGTCAGGGGCAGGGACATGGTGAATTTGCTGCCCCGTCCGGCTTTAGAACTGATGGATATACGCCCGCCAAGGCTTTGAATATTTTTGCGGACAACATCCATGCCGACGCCGCGACCGGATACGTTGGTGACACTTTCTGCGGTTGAGAATCCAGGCATAAAAATCAGATTGTTAATCTCTTCATCACTGAGGCTGGTATCCTTTGAAACCAGTCCGTTTTCTATGGCTTTCTTCAGAACGATTTCCTGATTGATGCCGGCCCCGTCATCTTCGATTTCAATGAATATACGCCCGCCTCTATGAAAGGCCGAGAGATGGATAGTGCCTTCTTCATCTTTGCCAGATTCCAGTCGAATTTCAGGAGATTCTAGGCCGTGATCAACGCTGTTGCGGATCATATGCATCAGGGGGTCGCCAATTCTTTCGGTCACGGTTTTATCAACTTCAGTTTCTTCGCCGGTCATCACCAGCCGGGCTTTTTTACCGAGAGAGGCGGTGAGTTCACGTACCAGACGTGGCATACGGGAAAAGACAGATTTAACCGGTTGCGCCCGGATCGCCATGACGCTTTCCTGCAGGTCGCGGATATGGCGGGAAAGCTCTTCTATGCCCTGTACCAGATTTGGATATTGCTCTACCAGAAGCTGGCTGCCCTGTTCGCGCAGCATGGCCTGGGTTATGACGAGTTCACCGACCATGTTGACCAGTCGGTCCACCTTATCCAGTTCTACCCGGATAGACTGGCTGACAACGGTTTCTCCGCTATTGGTTTTAGCAGCAGGCGTGTTTTGAACATTAATATTGTCGCGGGCGGGATCAATAGCATCAATAGCAACAGTAGTTTCCGTAGCCGCCGACAATTCTTCCGGGATAATATCCAGTTCACAATCGCCTTCGACGAATTCAAATACTTCTAGAACGGCATCTTGATCAAATTCTGTCACCAGCCGGAATTCCCATGCAAAATAAGCAAGTTCCGCATCCATTTCCGCAAGATCAGGGGTATGAGAAGTATCCAGCTTCAATGTCATCTCACCAAGATCAGCAAGCTCCCTGATCAGTAGAATTGGCTCATTGGCGCGTTGGTACAGTTCCTCAAAAGGTTTAAAGGATATTCTGAAAATGCGGACATTGATGTTCTGCGGCTCTTCGTCTGTGCTATCCTGTAGTTTCTCGGGCGCAGAAGTATTACTGCTTTCCATGATATTTTTCATGGCTAGTGCCGCATCAGTACCATAATTCTCATCAACCTCCTCTCTGCGCTGGGCGGCACCCACCAGTTCACTCAGGATGTCATAGGCCTGGAGCAGGACATCGATATATTCCGGCTTGATTTCAATGGTTTCGGAGCGCATTTCATCAAGCAGGGTTTCCTGAATATGAGCAAAGGCAACCAGGGCGTCAAAGCCAAAAGCCCCCGCGCCACCCTTAATGGAATGGACAGCCCGGAAAACCGCATTCATGGTTTCAGAGTCACTTTCGCCGCTTTGCAACTGCATCAGGCCTTCTTCAAGGCTGACTAAAAGTTCGGAACATTCTTCAAAAAAGACGACTTTAAACTGCTCCATTGGATCTGACATAAAATTTCCTTTTATTTTTTTTGTGCAGGACTAACCGCAAACCTTCTCAACGACCTGAAGCAGTTTTTCGGGATTAAACGGCTTGACTATCCAGCCGGTCGCTCCGGCAGTGCGGCCTTCATTCTTCAAGGATGAACCACTTTCTGTGGTCAGAATTAGTATTGGTGTCGTTCGTGCCTCGGTTCGCTTTCGTGCCTCGCGGGTAAACTGAATGCCGTCCATAACCGGCATATTGATATCAGTTATGATGACATCAAAAGAAGACCCGTTGATCTGATCCAGACCCAACTGGCCGTTTTCAGCTTCGGTAACTTCAAATCCGGCATTTTTAAGGGTAAAAGCCACCATATCTCTCATGGTTTTTGAATCATCAATTGTCAGTGCGGTTCTGCTCATACGACCGGCTCCTGATTAATAAAATGGCTCTCAAGCCCGACATCTTTCAGGGCCTTCTTAAAAGCCTCGGACATTTCGGGAAGGTGGAAATCAATATGCTGCGCAGAAGTTTTATTTTTCATGGCGTATAATACCTGTAGGCAGGGGGTTGTGATCCGCTCAACATCACCGGCCATGACATTTATGGTTTTGTTCTTGGCCAGACAGTCAAGAAAGCCAAGACGCAGGTCTTCGGCTACGGTCAGATCCATGACGGACTTCAGGATCAGACTAATTTCATCTTTGGAATCAGTCACTGTAAATATACCCATATTATTCTCCGTAAATTTTGTATTGGCGCAGGTGACTCATGCGAATATGGATAAAAATTTAGGTATTAAAGTTTAACATAAGTTTAAGATTATTATAAAATACGAATATAATAATAAAGAAAATTCTTATATATAGATATACAACCTAAAGAATATAGTATATTATATTGGCTAGCATTGGTTTTTGCGCCAATATGTTAATAAAATAGAAAGTATTGACGACTTATTCTATATTTTATATTATCAAAAATGCAGGATATAGTGATCATGCTAATATTGGTTATACACAATCAACCCGAGCATAAATCAGATATTGTTTTGACCCTTAAAAACAGAAATTTCCCCTTTGTGGAGGCGATCGGACTTAAAGATGGCTATGACTTTCTTACCGATAAGACCGCACAGATTTATGCCATCATTGTTAGCTACCGCCTTATGAAGGAAGACGCGCATTTTCTGAAGAAACTGGCCAAAAATGATCAACTCAGAGATATTCCGCTCATCCTGTGTCTGGGGAAAACAGAACAGAAAAACATCAAACCCTTCAAACACACGGCCTCTTATCAGTGGCTACAGAACAGCTTCACTGCCAATAGCTTACATTCAATGGTCCAGAGCGCGGAGAATGATTTTATCCAGCGCTGTGCGCTCAGACAGGAGATCCATTCCTGCCAGTCTGTAATTGCGGCTATCAGGCGGGGGATATTCCGCATAAAAACCTTTGAGCAGGCTGAAGCTCTGACCACCATGCTCTCGCTATCATGCCCGGAGCCGGACCGGGTTGCCTTTGGCTTGTTTGAACTGCTCGCCAATAGTATTGAACATGGCAATCTTGAAATTGGCTATGAAGAAAAATGGCGCCTGATGGCCAATGATTTTCACCGGGATGAAATCAATCTCCGCTTAGTGCAGCCCGAGTATAAGGACAGATATGTGGAAATCACCGTAGAGAGGGAAAACAACCTGATGTCATTCAAGATAGAGGATCAGGGGTCCGGGTTTAATCACGCCGATTATCTGGATATGGATTTATCTGCCAATCAGACCCATCATGGACGCGGAATAGCACTGGCCCGAGCCACCAGTTTCGACTATCTGGAATTTCTGGGCAATGGCAATAAAGTCCTGGCAGTGACGAAATTCGCTGCCGATTAATCTTTTTGCTTTATTGTCGTCAGTTGTTATAAATCCCATATGACTGAACAGCTTATATATCTGAAAAAAGATCGGCATATTGCCTGGCTCGCCCTCAATCGGCCGGATCGGAAAAATGCCATGAATATTGATATGTGGCGGGCCATACCGGAATTGGTTGCTCAGGCAGAGAATGATCCGGATATTAAGGTGCTTATTTTATCTTCATCGGTGACGGATATATTCTGTGCCGGGGCTGACATATCTGAATTTGATCTGTTTATTAATGACAGGGACGCCCGCGATCAAAACCGCCGTGCTATCCGGGCGGCCTGTGCGGCAATTGAGAATTTTAGCCTGCCGTCCATAGCCATGATCACCGGGGCCTGTATCGGTGGCGGCTGCATATTGGCGCTGAGTTGTGATATGCGCTTTGGCGATGTGAATTCTCGTTACGGCATTACTCCAGCAAAGCTCGGGCTGGTTTATGGCCTGTCAGATACCCGGCGTCTTTTGGATCAGGTCGGGCCGGCCGCGACCCGCGATATTCTTTTTTCCGCCCGTATTATCGGGTCAGAAAAAGCCCGTGAGATCGGTCTGGTTAATGAGATTTTCCCCGTTGAAACTCTGGAACAGGAGGTTCGTGATTATGTGGCACTTCTTGTCCAAAACAGTGTTCACAGTCTGCGCGAAATCAAGAAAGTCATCAAGCGCATACAGGCAGGAGCCCGAGATGATGATGACAGTTCAGAGCAAGTTTTTATGGATGCTTTTGACGGGGTGGATCATAAGGAAGGTATCGATGCTTTTCTCAATAAGCGAAAACCGGATTATTAAATATTATCACTAAACTCTGGCCGCATTAGCTATGCGCAGGCAGGCGCGGGCGCATATGGCCTGCGCTGGTAATCCCGTCACTTTGCAATCGGCTTCGGCTTCCATGACAATCTCCAACGCATTTGCAAGTTTGGCGGTTGACCATTTACCAAGCTGGCCCATGATTGATTTTTTTTCCGGGGAATAGGGGCTATAGACCACGGCCAGAACCGCCTTTTCTGCGGACACGCCCTTGTCCATACTGCCCCGCACCAGATGCAGTTTTTGCAGCCTTCGGGCCAGATTACGCAGAATCGGAATGGAATTCTCACCCCGATTGAAAGCCTTGAACAATGTATCATCGAGTGTTTTCAAATCGCCGCCAGTGGTCGCCGATGCAATCATATCAAGGGTCAGGGTGCCACTGTCCCCGACACAGGCGCGGGCATCATTTAAAGATACTGTCTGACTGTCATCACCGCTGCCCTTATAAAGTACCAGTTTTTCAAGTTCGCCGCGGGATACCAGCCTGTCGCCACCCAAATTGCTCTGTAAGTAGGCCGCAGCATCAGGGGCAATTTTAAGATTATTCAGGCCCATCACCTCATGGATAAGATTTTGCAGATCGCCCTGATTATCTTCATAACAGGCCAAAGCCGCGGCATTTTTGGCTTTTTCAAATAGCTTGACCAACGGGGATGTCGCCCTTATTCCACCAGCAGTTATGATCACCAACCCGTCACCGATGGGGTTATCAAGAAAGGATTTTGCGGCTTCTGTCACATTCTCCCCGGCTCCGTCAACCCGAATAACCCGCTGTCCGCCCATCATGGAAATGGCTGCCGCCTCATCAGCAAGAAGAAAAGGTTCTTTTTTAAGCTTATCCGGTTCAATATTTGCCACCTGAAAAGCATCACGCAGGTCTGCGACCACCTGACCCGCTATTTTATCGGCCCGCTCGCGTACCAGCCCCTCATCACGGCCATAAATAAGCACCGCCCGGTATTGGGGATTTAGTTTTTTGACTTGAGCCGTGATATGGTTTTTGTTTAATTTCATTTCAATGGTTACGATGACGTAGCAGATTTACTGAAAAAAGCCCCGATTCGGGCGGCCATCTGGTTGGCGACTTCTTCTGACAGGCGTTTCAGTGCGGCATTGCGGGCAATCATATTGGAATAGTCGGACTGGGCCAGATCATATGTCACCAAGGCGCGTGCAGCATAGTCCAGAACCACCTTAGATGTCGCCACATCTTCCAGCTGGTAGGATGTCACCAGTTTCAGATTTTGCAGGGTGACACTTTCATCCTCCCGGATGCCGTAACCATGTTCTTCGATCAGGAAAGTGACTTTCAGCACATATTCGGCAGACTTTGTTTCTCCGAATGGTGTCAGGCGGTCAAGCAGGTTATTGCGGATTACCTGTCCAATGCGCGATGGCCGCCCCTGTTCGGTAATATCGCTTACCCGGATATTGGCCATCACCTCGCGCAAGTCGCCTTTGCCATCTGAAAACTGGCCATACATGGGCTTGAAACCGCAAGCTGATAAAAAAATTGTAACCATCAAAACCAGAATGAGCTTCATAATATTTACCTCAAATGACAATATTGACGATTCGGTTGGGAACCACGATAACCTTGCGAATGGGACTTTCTCCCACAGCCTTCTGTATTTTTTCACAGGCCAGAGCCAGCTTTTCCACTTCGGCCTTATCCATGTCTTTAGCCACTTCGATGGTATCTCTGAGTTTGCCCTTGACCTGTATGGCGATGGTCACGGTATTTTTCTGCATCAGTTTGACCTGGGCCTCGGGCCAGAGCATATCGGTTACTATACCCTCCTTTCCCATCATCTGCCACATTTCTTCGGCCAGATGGGGCATCATGGGGGCAACCAACTGAACCAGAACGGTCAGGGCTTCACCCAAGGCGAAGACATCACCATCTGAGCCGTCCGATTTAATGGCCGCCACGGCATTGGAGAATTTATATATCTGGGCTACCGCATTGTTAAAGTGAAAGTCTTCAATATCACGGCCTACGGCATCAATGCTCACATGGCACATGCGGCGCAAATCTTGCGCCGCTTTACTGAAATTATCAGGCTCAGAAGCAACTTTACCCAAGCCTTCCATGCTGACGGTTACGGTACGCCACAGTCTTTGGGTAAAACGCCATGCCCCTTCAACGCCTTCTTCGGTCCATTCAAGGTCGCGTTCGGGCGGGCTGTCGGATAACATGAACCAGCGCGCGGTATCCGCCCCGTACTGATCAATGATTTCCGTGGGGTCAACCACATTCTTGCGCGATTTAGACATCTTGACGGACCGGCCAATGGTGACCGGCTCGCCAGTTTTTTTCTCGGTAAAACTGCCATCTTCATTGTGGGTAAGGTCTGCCGGGAGTATCCAGTTTCCTTTAGCGTCCGCGTAAGTTTCATGACAGACCATGCCCTGGGTGAACAGGCCGTCAAATGGTTCCTCCACTGAGGACAGGCCTATTTCCTTCATGGCTCTGGTGTAAAAACGGGAATAGAGCAGATGCAGGATGGCATGTTCGACACCGCCCACATACTGATCCACCGGCATCCAGTAATCTGTGGCATCTGTATCCACCGGGTCTGCCGATTTTGGCGAGCAGAACCGGGCAAAATACCAGGACGAATCAATGAAGGTGTCAAAGGTATCGGTCTCGCGCCGGGCGGGTTTTGTGCAGGAGGGGCAATCAACATGCTGCCAGGTGCCATGATGCGTGAGCGGATTGCCCGGCTTGTCAAAGCTGACATCATCAGGCAGCACTACCGGTAAATCAGATTTTGGCACCGGAACAATGCCGCAGTGCTCACAATGAATGATCGGGATCGGGCAGCCCCAGTAACGTTGACGGGAAATGCCCCAGTCACGCAGACGAAAATTTATGGTCTTTTTGCCAAAATCACCGTCTTCGGCCCGGCGGGCAACCTCGGCTTTGGCATCTTTTATGGTCATGCCATCTAAAAATTCGGAATTAAACAGCTTGCCGGGTCCAATATAGGCCTCTGTGCTGACAGCATAGCTGTCGTCCTCGCCCTCTGGCCGGATAACGGTGCGCACATCAAGGTTATATTTGTGAGCAAAATCCAGATCGCGCTGATCATGGGCCGCCGACATGAAGATTGCCCCGGTGCCATATTCCATCAATACAAAATTGGCGACAAAGACCGGTAAGGCACGATCCTCAAACGGAGTTCGCGCGACTATCCCGGTATCGAAGCCCTTCTTTTCCATCTTTTCCATGGCTTCTTCGGTGGTGGCACCCGTGCGACATTCAGTGATAAATTTTTGCAGGGCAGGATTGTCCTGTGCCAATTTTTCCGCCAGGGGATGATCGGCTGCAATGGCCATACCACAGGCCCCGAAGATAGTGTCGGGGCGGGTAGTGTAGACTTCCAGTGGATCATGGTCTTCTATATCAAAAAACAGTCGCAGTCCTTCGGAGCGCCCGATCCAGTTTTTTTGCATGGTTCTGACTTTTTCCGGCCAGCGCGGTAAATTATCCAACGCGGCATTCAGTTCATCGGCATAATCGGTAATTTTCAGGAACCATTGGCTGAGAAGTCGCCGTTCAACTGGAGCGCCAGACCGCCAGCCGCAGCCATCAATAACCTGCTCATTGGCCAGAACTGTATTATCCACCGGATCCCAGTTGACCCATGATTCTTTGCGGGAGACCAGACCTGCCTCAAGAAAATCCAGAAACATTTTCTGTTCCTGACCGTAATATTCAGGGTCGCAGGTGGCGAATTCTCTGGACCAGTCAAGACTGAGGCCCATCTGTTTTAGCTGGCCGCGCATATGGTCAATATTTTCATAGGTCCATTTGGCCGGATGGACATTATGCTCCATGGCGGCATTTTCCGCTGGCATACCAAAGGCATCCCAGCCCATAGGGTGCATTACATTAAAACCCTTTGCCCGGCGGTAACGTGCCACCACATCGCCCTGGGTATAGTTACGCACATGGCCCATGTGAATTTTACCAGAGGGATAGGGGAACATTTCCAGCACATAATATTTTGGCTTTGAGGGGTCTAGCTTTGCGGTGAAAGTCTCACTATCGGCCCAAATTTTCTGCCATTTTGCCTCGGTAAGAGCGGCGTTATAGCGTGTCATTTCTTTTCCTGATTGTTTTGGGCTGCGTATTCATCACAATGGCAAGCGGGCAAAATAACTATTTGATCGGAGCATTACCGCGTCGAAGCAGTCGCGCCTGCATCAATATTGCATTGCGGATATTTATCGCCGCCCCCGGACGTGGTGGCTCGTCCGACCACCCACTTGCGTTATTCAGTTGGCGGTGAACCACGACCTTTATGGAATCTGCCGTCAGCTTGCTGCCCAGAACGACGATATCCACTTTTGTCCGCTCGTTGCTGTTACCCGGATTAACCTTCCATTCGGTCAGGATAACGCCACCGCTGTGGTCTGCTTTATTCAAGGGCATGAAGGACAGGGTATCCAGAGTTGCCCGCCACAGATAGGCATTGACGCCAATCTGGAAAACTTCTTCAGCGGCCTCGATATTTTGTACTGAGTCATCACCACCACCAAAGATGCCGCATCCTCCCGTGGTCAGGGCTATTCCCAAAATCATTGCCTTTGCCGATTTTGCGGTCATATTCTTTTTATTCTCATACACGGTCATGAATATTCCATTCCTGATTACTATTTTATTTGTGGCGCAGTTACAGCCTTTATAGCTGTTTATCCTTTTGTGATTGAGCAAACAAGAAATTCTTGCATAAAACTGTCTTTTAGAGGCAATATTTTAGTTTACCAGTCTCAAAAGGAAATATCTTCATCGTCAGTGAGCAGATAGCCTTCCATCTTTTTCCGGATGTCTGGGGGTATAGCGGCGGATTTGATTTTTTTGTGATTGACCCAGACAATGCTCTGGCGGGTGAGGAAGCGGATCTGCTCCTTACAGGATGTGATGATAGACAAATCAATACGGCTGCGGCCTATTTTGGTAACGCCAATGGCAAAACTCAGCCGGTCATTAAGGAAGCTCGGATTCCTGAAACTGCTTTCCAGATGGGCCAGGGGTACGGCCCAGCCTTCGGCAAACATTTTCGGGTAGGGGTAATCCAGCCCTTCTTCAAACCAAATCTCGCTTGCCTGATTGATCATTTCATAATATCTGGGGTAATAGACGATCCCTGCAGGATCCACATGGTTGAAGCGAACGGTTATTTCAGTTGTGAAGCGTGGCATTTCTTTATAAATTCCCGAATTTGGGTCAGGATTTATTAAATACGTGCAATTCTGCTGACCTGCAAAGCTATATATACGAGGAAAGCAAGAAAGGTAAGTGTTTATTCACTTGCCTGCTTGTTTGACGTCTCAGATCTGGCTATGCAGGATAACCTTTCTCAAGCTGGGCATAAGGGGCGATATTAAAAATTCTGTCCCTGGTCTTTGTGATAGGGATGCCCCGATAAAATACAGGACGCCCGGTATAATTGTTCCGTCAGCATCACCCGCGCCATCATATGAGGCCAGGTCATATCTCCAAATGATAGCAGAATATTGGCCCGTTCTTTGACGTGGTGTGCGTAACCATCGGCACCCCCAATCAGAAAGGTCAGATTTGCTGTTCCTCGATCCTGATGGTCTCGGATCATTGTGGCAAATTTGACGCTGCGCATGGATTTTCCCCGCTCATCAAGGGCAATGACAAAAGCATTATCAGGCAGCGACTTCAAGATCAAATCACCTTCCCGTGTCATACGCTCGGGCCCGGTGAGGGGTCTTTTTTCCTCGACTTCGATGATTTTGACGGACCAGGGACAGCGTTTGAGATAGGTGTCAATCTGCTGGCTCTCAGGCCCTTGTTTCATGCGGCCAACTGCAATGATGGTAAGTTGCATAGAGACTAGCTGCTTAACAGCTTGTCCGGCGTGAAATCATCAGGACTAATATCCATGGCCCACATTTTTTCCAGATTATAGAAGCTGCGGACTTCAGGCCTGAATATATGGATGATGGCATCACCAGCATCAATCAACACCCAGTCGGACTTTTCCTGGCCTTCGACTTTGGAATTACCGTACCCGGTTTTCTTGATTTTGGTCACCAGATGATCGGCAATTGCCGATACCTGTCTGGTGGAACGACCCGATGCAATGACCATCGAATCGGCAATGCTGGATTTTCCTTTAAGATTAATGGAGATGATTTCTTCCGCTTTGTCGTCTTCCAGAGAGCTGATAATAACTTCCAGAAGAGTGTCCGTACTGTGCGGTTCAATAGAAGACGATGTTTCGCCCTCCGAGATATGATTATTAGGCAATTTTTTATGTAACCTCTTGGGTTTAAAGTTTTTTCCGCCGTATCTCAGTTGATGACAACGGATTTTGTGTCTCCCGGATAAACGTCCATGCCGGGGTTTTCATGGAACTGAGTTCTGCAGCTTGCGTTTCGGGAATTTGATAATCCCTGAAAAACTCTGCGGCCTCACTCGATTCAACAGTATCAGAATAGCCCGGACGGTCAAAAATCGCAAATGCTACTATTCTGGCGATCCTTTTCCAGTTTTTCCACAGTGAAAATTGTGCCAGATTATCCGCCCCCATGAGCCAGACAAAGCGGGTATCAGGCAGCATGCTTATTACCCTGTCCAGCATTTCCACCGTATAACATGTGCCAAGACAGCTTTCCAGATCAGAAACAAAAATTCTGTTGTCATGGGCCACGGCTCTTGCGCTCTCCATACGGATTTCAAGGCTCGCCATATCATCTTCCGATTTCAGGGGGTTTTGTGGTGACGTTAGCCACCAGACGGCATCAAGCTGTAATCTTTCCAGTGCGGCAAGGGATATTTCAAGATGGGCGTCATGGGCCGGATTAAATGACCCGCCAAGCAAGCCAACCTTTTTACCTGCCCACTTGCCCGGCGGGAATATATTAAGGTCTGGTCTGGCCATCGCTCCTTACCTGATATTTATAACTGGTGAGCTGTTCCAGCCCCACGGGGCCACGGGCATGCATTTTTCCCGTGGAAATGCCAATTTCAGCCCCCATGCCAAATTCACCACCATCGGCAAACTGGGTGGAGGTGTTATGCATGACAATGGCACTGTCCACGAGGGCCAGAAATTTTTCTGCGGTTTCAGTATTCTCCGTAATGATGCTGTCAGTATGCCGGGAGCCGTGGGCAGCGATATGTTCTATGGCTTCATCGACTCCATTCACGGTTTTTATGGACAGAATACTCTCAAGATATTCCCTATTCCAGTCTGCTTCTGTGGCTGGCGTGACAGCGGGGTCCAGTTCACACACAACATCATCACCGCGCAATTCACAGCCGACAATTTTCAGGGCATCCATTATGGCAGGCAGGTGGCTATGTACTACGGCCTGATCAATAAGGAGGGTTTCTGCGGCCCCGCATATACCGGTGCGGCGCATTTTGGCATTGAGCGTGATGGCAACAGCCTTTTCCAGATCGGCTTGCCTGTCCACATAGACATGGCAGATGCCGTCAAGATGGGCCATGACCGGAACCCGGCTATCATTCTGTACCCGCTCGATCAGGGACTTGCCGCCGCGCGGCACTATAATATCCACATAACCCACCAGCCCCAGCAGCTCACCAACAGCAGAACGGTCCTGTGTCGGGATCAACTGGATGCAGTCAAGGCTGAGACCAGCTTCTTTCAAGCCCGCTATCAGGCAGTCATGGATGGCGCGGTTTGACAGCGCACTTTCACTGCCGCCGCGTAAAATGGTGGCATTGCCAGACTTCAGACACAAGGCTCCGGCATCGGCAGTTACATTGGGGCGGGATTCGTAAATTATTCCGATCACGCCCAAGGGGACTCTGACCCGCGAAATATTCAGACCATTGGGCTGATCCCATTGTTTCATGACATCGCCCACCGGATCAGGTAATTCTGCAATGGCCTCCAGGGAAGTTGCGATGGCTTCAATTCTTTCCTCATCCAGTGCCAGACGGTCCAGCATGGCATTGGCAAGCCCCCGAGCAGTGGCAATATCCATATCTTTGACATTTGCAGCGATGATTTCATCTTTATGGCCACGTATATTTTGGGCCGCAAAGATAAGTGCCCTGTTTTTCTGTTCGGTCGGGGCATTAGCCAGTGTTTCTGCCGCCGCTTTTGCCGCCTTGCCCATATCCTGCATCATATCTTTTATGGTTTGTTCAGTCGTCATTAGTGCATGCTTTCAATTTATAACCATATCATTGCGGTGGATGATTTCCTCGCGCCCGGAGTAGCCGAGTATCTGTTCGATCTCATGGCTTCTATGGCCAATAATTCTGCTCGTATCCTGCCCGTTATAAGCGATTAATCCCTGACCGATAACCGTGCCGTCCAGACTGATAATACGGATGGTATCGCCCCGGTCAAATGTTCCTTCCACCCGAACGATTCCCGCTGGCAGCAGACTCTTGCCCGATTTCAGGGCTGCCACTGCTCCGTCATCAATAATCAATTGCCCGGCAATGTCCAGACTGGCGCCAATCCATTTTTTCTTGGTGGCCAGCGGATTGCCCGAAGCATGAAACCATGTTCCTTTGGCGCCATCAAAATATCTCTGTATGGGGGTAGTGGCGGTGCCGTTTGTAATCACCATATTGCAGCCGCTGGCAACGGCGATTTTTGCAGCGGCAATTTTGGTTACCATGCCGCCACTGCCAAAGCCTGTGGAAACAGGATTTCCGGCCATAGCTTCAATATGGGCGGTGATTTCCGTAACTTCACCAATCAATTCCGCATCTTGGTTCTGATTGGGGTCTGCACTGTAAAGTCCATCTATATCTGACAGCAGGAACAGACAGTCGGCTTCACACATACTGGCTACGCGGGCGGCTAGTCGGTCATTATCGCCGTAGCGAACTTCATCGGTGGCGACGGTATCATTTTCATTGATCATGGGTACCACATTCAGCTCAAGCAGGCGATTAATAGTATTGCGGGCATTAAGATACCGCCTGCGTTCTTCGGTATCGCTGTAGGTGAGCAGGATTTGGGCCATGGGAATGTTGAATTTCCCCAATATAGTCCGGTAAGCAGTGGCAAGTTCGATCTGGCCAACGGCGGCGGCGGCCTGATTTTCTTCCAGTCTTTTGCTCATGCGCAGATTCAGTATCCTGCGGCCAAGTCCGATGGCGCCGGATGAAACCAGTATCACCTGATAGCCACGCTCTCTCAGGAATGCCACATCACGGGCAATGCCTTCGAGCCAGTCCACCCGAAGCTGGCCGCTGTCCTTATCAATTAACAAGGCACTGCCGATTTTGATGATGATACGTTTCCAACCTTCACTGTGGCGGGTGATGAGTTTGGAATTGTCAGTGTTCTCAGTCATGTTGTGGCTCTGGCTTAGGCGTTACAGGGGCGACCATTCCTCTTCTTCTGGTTCATATTCGGTGTAAGCAGGTCGCTCGGCTTCGGCTTTTTCAATATCTCTGGCATGATCAATATTTTTCAGCAAGGCGCGGAGCATAGGCTCAACCCCAAAGCTTGTTACCGCAGAGATGGGCACAATTGGCGACTTTGTCACGCTTCCAAGTTCTTCTGACAGCATTTGAATAAGTTCACTATCCAGAGCATCGCATTTGTTAAGACCAATGACTTCCGGCTTGTCCGATAGCCCGCCGCCGTATGAGCTCAGTTCATGGCGGATGGTTTTATATGCTGTGACCACATCTTCGCCTGTACCATCAATCATATGCAATATTGTGGTACAGCGTTCGATTTGACCCAGATATCTGTCGCCGAGGCCATGGCCCTCATGGGCACCCTCGATCAGTCCGGGAATATCGGCCATGACAAATTCACGATTATCCACATAGACGACCCCCAGCTGTGGTTTTAGCGTAGTGAAGGGATAATCGGCAATCTTTGGTTTTGCCCGGGAGACTGCAGACAGGAAAGTAGATTTTCCCGCATTGGGCAGGCCGACAAGCCCCGCATCCGCCATCAGCTTCAGGCGCAGCCAGACCCACATTTCTTCTGCCGGGCCACCGGGGGTGGTGCGTCTTGGTGCCTGATTGACCGAGGACTTGAAAGCCGCATTGCCGGTTCCAGGATGACCGCCTTCGAGCATCATCACTATCTGGCCTTCCTGGGTTAAGTCGGCCAGCATAACACCGTAATCCTCATCAAAAATCTGGGTGCCGACGGGAACCTGAAGATAATTGTCCGCGCCCTTGGCGCCGGTGCGGTTTTTGCCCATACCATGACCGCCGCGCCCAGCTTTAAAATGTTGGCGGTAGCGATAATCTATCAGGGTGTTTAAGCCGCTGACGGCTTCGATCAGCACATGTCCGCCCCGGCCCCCATTGCCGCCGTCCGGACCACCAAATTCGACACATTTCTCACGACGAAAGCTCAGGCAGCCGTCACCGCCTGCCCCTGACTTTATATATATTTTGCTTTGGTCGAGAAATTTCATGTCAGCAGTCTATCCATAAATAGGAAAAAGGGGAATGAAAATCACTCCCCTTCTGGAATCTGTCACTTTGAAGATGTAAGTTTCAGGCTTCGTCAACACAGACGAAGCTGCGTTTTTGTTTGCCTTTGTAGAAACGTACTTTTCCTTCTGTGAGGGCAAAGAGGGTGTGATCCTTGCCCATGCCAACATTGTCTGCCGGGTAGAATTTTGTTCCCCGTTGACGGACGATGATGTTACCGGGGATAACCGCTTCACCAGCATATTTCTTTACACCAAGGCGACGACCTGCTGAGTCGCGACCGTTATTGGAACTACCGCCAGCTTTTTTATGTGCCATTGTTATTTCTCCTCAGGTTTCTTAGTGGTTTTCTTAGCCGCTGTTTTTTTAGTAGCTGTTTTCTTTACGGCTGGTTTCTTAGCCGCTGTTTTTTTCGTGGCCGGTTTTTTTGCTGCCGGCTTTTTTGCTACCGGCTTTTCGGCTGCTTTTTCTACCTTGGCAGGAGCCGCCTTTTTAGGAGCTGCTTTCTTTACCACAGGTTTGCCGATTTCCAGAATCCGCAATACTGTCTGTTGCTGACGATGGCCTTTTTTGCGCCGGTAATTATGGCGACGTTTTTTCTTGAAAACAATGATTTTCGCGGCGCGGGACTGTTCAAGAATTTCAGCAGTTACCACGGTGCCTGAAATTGTCGGGGTGCCGACCTTGACGCCGTTATCATCACCAACCATCAATATATGGTCCAGGGTAACTTTGGCACCGGCATCACCATCCAGCTTTTCAACTTTAATTACATCACCAGCAGCAACTTTATATTGCTTTGCACCGGTTTTGACGACTGCAAACATAACTGTTTCCTTATTTTTCTTCTGGTCATAGCCGGTAACTGATTACTGTCAGTATTTAAGGACCGGGGTATGACGATTGTCATCTTTTTTCTTCGGGACTCTGATCCCGATTAACAAAGTGGCCGAAATATAGCGTTCCCGCGCCTTCTGTCAAGAGAATTTAATAGTTTTTAGGGGTAAAATTTATTCACCTTCGGCCAAGGCCAAAAGTGCCTTGGAGTTTTTCAGGAAAACCCTGTGGGCACCGTCCAGCTCAATAAGTCCCAGTTTATGGAGATTTGTGAATTGCCGGCTTACGGTTTCAACTGTCAGCCCCAGATAATCAGCTATGTCGGACCGGCTCATGGGAATATCCACTTCATTCTCGTCCCGCACGTTGATGCGACCTGATTTCTCCTTCATGATGATCAGGAAGGAGCAGAGCTTTTCCTTGGCGGTTTTTCGTCCCAGAAGAAGCATTTGATCATGGGTTGAATTCAGCTCGGTACGGGTCATGTCAAAGACCCGCTCACCTAATCTGGGATAATCCTGGAAGGATTCTATGATTTTTGTCCGGTTGAAGCGGCATATCTTAACTTCGGTAATGGCTTCGGCGGTAAAGCTGTATTTATCCTTGCACGACAGCCCAAAAAAATCTCCGGCAAACAAGAAACCGGTTATCTGACGTCGGCCATCTGACAGCATTTTAGAAAGCCGTACAGCCCCGCTTCTGATATTATAAATATGTTCAGCCTTTTCATCTTCAGCACAGATTATCTGTTTGGCGGCTTTTTGAAAATCTGTCGAAAGTTTTGAAAAGCTTTTCAGATCATTGGAGTCCAGAACGTTGCATAATGAAATATGCCGGGATGAGCATCCTTCGCAGGCCGTATTAAAAGGGCAACTATTGGCTGCCAGCCGAATGGATGCTTTTGGCTTGGAGCCGGAATAACTATATGGTGATATGCTCAATTTACCTGGTCCCTGAAAAAACGTATATTTTTATTAGCAGCTAAACTTAAACCCGTATTATTTTTATAACTTTAAAAGTTTATATCATATTTAACATAAAAAAACATATGAATTATTATACTCTACTATAGATACTTGACAGTGGTCAAATTTGATTTCAATCTTTTAAAGTATAATAAAGTTGTGAAATAAAGCAGGAGATATATAAATGTCAGATCAAGTGAAATATATTGTTGGCTATGACGGCGGTGAACTTAGTATGCGGGCCGCGGCACTTGCTATCGAGAAATTGAAAGTGCGTGGCGGTGGCACATTATTACTGATTTATATTGTGGACTGGTCCGAATTTGATGTGATGTCAGTTGAAGAACTGGCCATGCGTCACAGTCAGCATATGGAACAGCTGGAAACTGCCGAGCAGGATATACTGGCCCCCGCCCGCGACAAGCTGGCAGCAGATGGTGTTACCATAGAATCCCATGTTCAGGTGGGTCATGCGGCAGAGATTATCTGTTCATTGGCTGATGAACATAAGGCTGATCAAATTTTCATCGGTCATAAAAGTCGCGGTTTGCTGGCCAGACTAGGCTTGGGAAGCGTGGCTTACGGGATTTTGCAGAAGGCAACTGTTCCGGTCACGGTAGTACCCTAGGCTAGGTTATTCATCGGCAAGAAGGCGATCGATCAGGGCATGGGCGCTCTGGGAATTCCAGTGGGCTGATCCGGTCATGAGTCCAACTTGTCTGCCATCCTTGTTGATCAGGATAGTAGTTGGATAGCCAATGGTTTTCATGGCGGTACCGAGAATGCCCTTTTCATCATAATAAAGATCAAGATTTTTGACACCGATTTTGTCGAGGAACATGCGCGACGGTTTCACACCGCCCCGGTCAACAGAAATAAGGACCACCCTGAAATTATCTCCACCGCGCCTAGTTTGCAAGGCATCCAGATCGGGCATTTCCTCCCGGCAGGGAAAGCACCATGTGGCCCAGAAATTGACCAACAGGCTTTGACCGGGATTTTCCTGAACAATATCATTCAGGGTAATGGGATTTCCGGCTTCATCTCTTATTCTTATATTGGGAATGGCGGGCCGGTCAGGGTACGTTCTGAACAATACCTTGCCGCCCTGCATACTGCTGTCCAGTGAAATCAGTTCAACATCACGCGGGTCATCAATATTATCAGTGGGGCCAAGCAGGAATATTCCACTGAGTATAAGCACTACAAAAGCCACGATCATTAAAAGATTTTTATTCATACTCTTTGCTTTATTTTTCTGAAACCAGAACCTAAACTAGGGATGTTGTGCCAAATGCACAAGAGGCTATCTGTTCAGTTTTTTGTGATCAGAATCTATAAAGCTTGCCTAAGACACCGGATTATCGTATTTCCCGCCTTAGGGTCTGTAATAAATGAGTGAAGGTTATGGCATCAGAAAAAGACACATCATCGGGTCAGGCGAATAGCCTGTGGGGCGGCAGGTTTGCGGTAGGTCCAGCGGAAATCATGGAAAAAATCAATGCTTCAATTGATTTTGACAAGATTTTATACGCCCAGGATATTCGCGGCTCCATAGCCCATTGTCAAATGCTGGTGGTGCAGAAAATTATTTCATCGGCAGATGGGGAAAAAATTCTTGCGGGCCTTGATCAGGTGAGATCAGAAATCGAAGCCGAAAATTTCACTTACGACCCGGCCTTGGAAGATATTCATATGCATGTGGAAGCGCGGTTAACTGAAATTAACGGCGATGTCGCCGGGCGACTGCATACGGCCCGGTCACGAAATGATCAGGTTGCCACCGATTTCAAGCTGTGGGTCAGGGATGCCATGGATCTGATGGATCAGGCGCTTAAAGGCTTGCAAGTGGTTCTTGTCGCCAAGGCAGAGCAAAATTCCGCATTGATATTGCCGGGCTTTACCCATCTGCAATCGGCGCAGCCAGTGACCTTTGGCCATCATCTGCTGGCCTATTTCGAGATGTTCACCCGTGACCGTGACCGGCTGCGGGATGCGCGCGGGCGACTTAATGAATGTCCTCTCGGGGCGGCGGCTCTGGCCGGCACATCTTTTCCCATTGACCGGTTTCAGACGGCGGATGCCCTGAAATTTCGCGATCCAACGGCCAATAGTCTGGACAGTGTGTCTGACCGGGATTTTGCCCTTGAATTTCTGAGTGTTGCCGCCATAAGTGCCACCCATGTATCAAGGCTGGCCGAAGAAATTGTTATCTGGTCATCGGCCCAGTTTAACTTTATTGGCTTAAGCGATAAATTTACCACTGGCTCATCCATCATGCCGCAAAAACGTAATCCCGATGCGGCGGAACTTTGCCGCGCCAAGTCGGGGCGGATCATTGGTGCACTGTCCAGTCTGCTCGTGGTGATGAAAGGACTGCCGCTGGCCTATAGCAAGGATATGCAGGAAGACAAGGAGGCCACCTTTGATGCGGCCAATGCCTTTTCCCTGATCATTGCTGCCATGACGGGCATGATCGGGGATATGACCGTCAATGAGGCAGCATGCAAGAAGGCAACAGAAAGTGGTTTTATTACGGCAACGGATCTGGCCGATTGGCTGGTGCGGGTGCTGGACATGCCCTTCCGCAATGCTCATCATGTCACCGGTTCCCTTGTGGCGCTGGCCGAGGGCAAGGGCTGTGACCTTGAGGGCCTGACACTCAAGGAAATGCAGACAGTGGAGCCAAAAATCACCGGGGATGTTTTTTCTGTACTCAGTGTGGAAAGTTCTGTGAAGAGCCGGACAAGCTTTGGCGGCACGGCACCTGAGCAGGTGTTGGCACAGGCTAAAGCGGCCAAAGAACGCATTGAGAGATATGCACAAGGATAAAGAATAATGCGGATATTAATTATTATTTTATATCTGGGACTGATTCTGGGGTTGACCTCCTGCGGTAAGCGCGGGGATTTGCTGCCGCCGCCCGGTTATGAAAATTCTTAAGTAAAACAGAAAGTTTAAGCCTATGGACCATTTTGGCTTCAAAAAGGGTGAAATATATGCAGAAGATTTGGCTGTAGGTGAAATTGCCGAGCAGGTCGGCACGCCTTTTTACTGCTATTCCACGGAAACTCTGATTCGTCATTATAATGTCTTTTGTCAGGCCTTTACAGGCCATGACTTTCTATTGTGCTATGCGGTGAAAGCCAATAGCAATCAGGCCATAATCAAAACACTGGCAGATCAGGGCTCTGGTGCCGATGTAGTATCCGAAGGCGAGTTACGCCGTGCGCTGGAGGCTGGGATTTCTGCATCGAAGATTGTTTATTCCGGGGTGGCCAAGACGGAAAAAGAGATGGCCTTTGCCCTTGGGCAGGATATTTTTCAATTCAATGTGGAATCAGAGCCGGAACTGATTCAGTTAAGCCGGGTGGCAACAGATATGGGCAAGGTCGCAGCTATTTCCTTTCGTATCAATCCCGATGTGGACGCCAAAACCCATGCCAAGATTTCCACTGGCATGTCGGAAAATAAATTCGGCATACCCTGGACCCGAGCCCGGGAAATATATGCTGATGCGGCAAAGCTGCCCGGTATCCGTGTGCAGGGTGTGGACCTTCATATTGGCTCACAGCTCACAGATCTTGAGCCATTTGCCGAGGCTTTCAGGCGCATTGTTACACTGGTAGAGGACTTGCGTTCCGATGGTCATGATATATCTGTACTTGATTTGGGTGGCGGGCTTGGGATTCCTTATGATCGGGAGGAGACTAAACCACCACTGCCGCTGGAATATGGTGAAATGGTAAAAAGCATTGTTGGTCATCTTGGGTGCCGGATTATCATTGAACCGGGCCGTTTGCTGGTGGGCAACGCTGGAATACTTGTGTCAAAAGTGATTTTTGTCAAACAGGGTGAAGATCGTAAATTCCTGATTATTGATGCGGCCATGAACGATTTGGTAAGACCAAGCATGTATAATGCCTATCATGAGATTGTTGCAGTGAGAGAAAGTGATACCCCGACAGTGCCCTATGATGTGGTGGGGCCGGTCTGTGAAACCGGGGACACATTCGCCCGCGGGCGGCAATTGCCGGAACTGAATTCTGGTGATCTGGTGGTGATCAGGTCGGCTGGGGCATATGGTGCGGTGATGTCATCGACTTATAACACCCGCCGACTTATCCCTGAAGTGTTGGTCAAGGGCGCAGACTATGCTATCACCCGCGCTCGACCTGATTATGAAGACATCATTGGATTGGATAAGATTCCTCAATGGCTGCAATAAAAGCTAAGCATATTGATAATTGGCGCGGCCTGTTCGCCGGGCTGCTTTATGGTGCAATGCTGTATATATTGTATCTTTCCCTGTCTCTGCTTGATCCGTGGGGATATATGTCGCCCATGATACAGGCTGGCGTATATGGGTTGCTGGCTCTGTTGATGATGATCGTTATCGCACGTGGCCTGATGACAAAAAACGCCCTGAGCCTGCAGGCGAGCCTCAAGGGCGCATTTCTAGCCATGATATTGCTGTCTGTTGCTGGAATATTGGCAGGATCTGATGCCAGAAGACTGCTTGAGGTAGCGGTAAAGCCGAGGGCGATATTTGACTATCCTGTAGCTGAGATTATTGTGAGAGTGACGCCACCCGCCTATATGGGGCGGCAAGAATTTACAGAACTGCTGACTGGGGATGCGGAACAATTTGCCAGAATGAAACCCATTCCGGAAGGTAGCGAAATTCTAATTCGGGTGAATAATATAGCCCATGCCCCAACCTTCTTTGCCGGCCAAAATAAAGTAGAATTTTTATCCGGTGAGGACAGCGGTTTTGTGGCACATTTTACCCTGAAAGATCAAACCGTGTGGCAGATCAGGCAAGGCAGCCTGAAGATTGCAGAATGGCCCATAGTCATAATGGCTGATGATGCCCCGAACATTGAAAGGGCAGACTTTCGCCAGATGCTGACCGGGGACGGATTATTTGGCTTGTCGCTTCATTTATCCGATGATTTCGGTATTCAGGAAGTAGTCTTCGGGGTGGTGGCACCCGGGAGCGATACAGATGTCTTGCTAGAACGGACACGGCTTGATGTTTCTGACCTCGGGGAATTTTCCGGGGAGGTCTATATAAATCTGGCATCGTCTGACTTTGCCGGCAGCACGGTTGACCTCATTGTTGAAGTGACAGATCAGGCGGGACAAAAACAGCAAAAGATTCTTGCCGGCATATCTCTGCCGGCGAAGGAATTTTCTAATCCGTTTGCAAGAAAAATCATTGAAATCCGCTCCCGGGTAAAGACCGAGCCAGAGATAAGGAAGAAATTGGCGCGGGAGATTATGGCATTGGGACTCGCGCCCGATGACGGGCAGACACCATCCATTTATTATATGGCCCTGCGATCGGCTTACTGGCGTCTGAACAAACCAGAAAATGAAGATGAATTAAACAGCGCCCGGGATATTCTTTGGGATTTGGCTGCCCAGATGGAAGATGGAGACGGGGGTCAGTTCACCAGTGACATACTGGCTTTGCTGGCGGCCCTGAAACTTACCATTTTTCAGGGCAAGGAAGTGGACCGGATAAGAAAACAGCTTCAGGAGATTGACAAAGTCATTATCCTGTTTTTGAGTGGGCAGAAGGATTCTCTCCCGGGAAAATATGACTTTAAAAATGTTGATGTTAAGGAATTGCGCCGTATATATGGCAAAATTCTAACCCATGGCCACTATAAGAGATTTGATCAGGCCATCGAATTGATATCATATCTTGAGCATGGATTTATCTATCGTGACGGGGACATATTATCGGGGCAGGGCTACGAGCATTTTCAGATCCTCAGCCAAGCGCAGGATACGCTGAATATTATCAGAAAGACCCAGCGCCAGGCCATGTCTTTTGTCCTGAAAAATGCGGTCAATCTGGAACTTGCCAGTCTGGAAATTAGAAACCATGATGAAAAAGCTGAAATTACAACTGACCTTCCAAAAAAGTCATTTGGTGGCGATGTAAATAAATGGATGGCAATTCAGAAAAAACTGGCGGTAAATATCAGTGATCTGGGCCGGATTCTGTCAAAATCAGGCATTAATACAACCCAGATTACATTGCAAGTAAAAGATCTTGTCCGTGATGCGGTGCAGGGTATGGAAGCGGGGAATATGGAAGCGGCGGCCCAGTATCAAATTGAAATACTGTCGTTGCTGAAAAGATTGAAAAATATTATGGACCTGAAAATGCAATATAGGCCCGAACCTGGATCATCATCCTAATGCAGTTTTTTCTTATTTTGCAGGATGCCATCAACAGTATTGCATAACTCTTCCAGTGAGAAGGGCTTGCTGATCACATCATGGATCAGACATTCAAGGTTGTGGGCGCGTTGGCTTTCGTGTGAGTATCCTGTCATCATCAGGATTGGCATTTCCGGGTTTTCAGAAGAAACTTTAAGTGCCAGCGCAATCCCGTCCATCACTGGCATGACAATATCAGTGAGCAACAGGTCAAAATTCTCTTCTGACAAGGCGTCAATGGCGGCACCTCCATCCTCAACTCCCACAGTGCTATGGCCCCGGTATTCCAGGGCTCTGCTGATAAACATGCGAACGGCCATTTCATCTTCTGCAATTAGAATATGTGCCATTTATTAAATTCCATTATTATTTCGGAGCTAATATATAGAATAAGTATATAGCATAATACTTTACAATATCTTTATGTCAGGTTTGCGGCAAGAGTTTATTTCTGGGCGAAGGTGACGCTGATACTGGTGGCATCTTCCGGCGGGTTAGGCAGGGAAGTGGAAAAAGTAACTTTTTCACCCTCAGAGATGGTTGCCGCAGATGGTTTAAAAGTCCATTCCCGAATGACCTTGCCCTGATCATCTTTAAGAGAAATTTTGAGCAGCGGTAACGTCAGAGTCTCGTCAGTAAGATTGGCAATATTACCCTTGACCTTCAATGTCACAATCGAGCCGTTCAACACTTTGCTGGGGACGAAATTTTCAATTTTAAATTGTTTTTCATGGGGAATATCAGCTTTGGCTTCTACAGGATCATGCTGTTCCTGCCCGGGATCATTATTTTTCACTTCTCCCTTATTTTCCAGACCCAGAGTCCGGTATAATTTAAGGGATGGTGGCCAGACCTCACTGATAGAAGTCTGGAAGATCAACAGACTAGAGATGAAAATGACAACGAATGCGCCAAGGCCATACCATCCCCATAGAACGCCGCCATGCTTATGGTTCTGGAGTGCCGGCAGGTTCGAGCCTTTTGGTAAGGGTCGGGGGCGTTTCTTGCGCCGCGCCCGTCTGATGGCAAATTCATCTTCTGTGGTATCCTGCTCACCCTTTTCAGGGGCCTCATTATCAGATGTTGGCGGCTGCTCCGTGGTTTGCTCTGTCACCTCAGGGCTTTCAGCCTCGGCATCGTCAACCACGGATACATCCACGTCCGGGGCAGGTTCTTTCCAGCTATGTCTGCATTTAGCGCACCGGACCGTACGACCATTTGGCAGCAGGGCCTTTGGATCAACAACGTAACGTGCGGAACACTCGGGGCAGGTCAGGATCATTCAGAAGCCTGTAACTCTTGTTATCTAAATGGTTTATTGTTTTATATGGTTATAATGAGATGAAATGATTTACGCAAGAGTCCTGACAGGACAGATATTTATCAGTTTACGGTCTGTAAGCGAGTTGCTATGGTTAGACAGCAGACTTGAAAAAAACATATATAATAAAAAGAGGCAGACTTTAAGTGATCCATTTTGAAAATGTTGGTATGCGATATGGAATGGGATCGGAGGTATTAAAAGATATTTCCTTCAATCTGAAACCGGGGTCATTGCATTTCCTGACCGGAGCAAGTGGTGCTGGCAAGACGAGCCTGTTGAAACTGATGTATCTGGCCCAACGTCCGTCACGGGGAAAAATAAGGATGTTTCGTGAGGATGTGGGTGTGGCATCGCGCAGTGACCTACCACGCTTTCGACGCAGAATAGGTGTTGTGTTCCAGAATTTCAGACTGCTGGATCATTTAACGGCTATTGAGAATGTTGCCCTGCCTCTGTGGATAGCCGGGGGCAAAGGTGCAGAAATTGAGCAACATGTGGAAGAACTTCTGACATGGGTTGGCCTTGAAGGCAGGATGAATGCGCGGCCACCAACATTGTCTGGCGGGGAAAAACAACGCGTAGCCATCGCCCGTGCGGTCATCAGGCGACCAGACCTGTTGCTGGCGGATGAGCCAACCGGCAATGTTGACCCTGCCATTGCCAAACGGATCATGCATCTGTTTGTGGAACTCAATAAGCTGGGTACGACAACAATTATTGCTACCCATGATATGGGGCTGGTTAGGGCGGCAACGGCCAACAGGATGCATTTACATGATGGACGGTTGCAGATAATCCAGGCCGGAGATAGAGAGCAAGAATTTCAGGAAGAAGATTTTGATCCTGCGGAATATGAATCCCGTACCCTTGATCAAAAAGAATTTGGCCCCAGAAGATATGATGAAGTTGATGAAGGGAACGGGGCATGAAAAATGTTGTTCACTTCCTGCCAGACGAGAAAAACCATGAGGCGACGCGGCTGTTGCCCTACGTTATGGCAGTTATGGTTTACTTGAGTGCGCTGGCTCTCATGGGCAGTATGATGCTTCATGAGGGGTTTGGCGAATGGACAGAAACATTGAGTAACCGCCTGACCGTACAGATCACTTCCCCGGACCCCGACCGGCGGAAAGATCAGGTTGCCCAAGTCACTCAGCTGTTGAGAAATACGCCGGGAATTGATTATGTTCGTAAATTAAACGATGTGGAAATAGAAAAACTGCTGGAACCATGGCTCGGGGAAGGCAATGTGACCAGTGACCTTCCGGTGCCGGATATTCTTGATGTTACGGTCAGCCGGACCCTCACAGTTAATCTGGATGCCCTGCGCGGAATGTTGGCCAAGGTATCTGAAAATATTCACCTGGATGATCATCAGCAGTGGCTGGGGCGGTTTCTGCGTTTGATGGATACGGTGGAATATACCGCTTTGGGGATTCTGCTATTGGTGGTGATGGCAACCATTTGCATCGTCATATTTGGCACCAAGGCAGGCATGGCGGAAAATCGGAAAACTATCGCCATCATGCATCATCTGGGGGCACAGGATGGCATGATAGCCCGCGCCTTTCAGGATCGATTTATGAAATATGGTTTGAGGGGGGGCATAATCGGGCTTCTGCTGGCTTTTATTACCCTGATAACCTTGATATATCTGTCCCGTGATCTGGCGGCAGGACTGGTTAAAGTGCCGCGCTTCCCGGTCATGCAAGTGGCCGTTTTGGTGGTTATCCCCTTCTTCGCGGCTGTCATTGCCATGCTGACAGCACGGGTAACCGTAATGCGGGATTTGGGCCGAATGGTATAATTGTCAACAAACCCTGGAGGCAATCAAATGAAATATATATTGTATTTGGGTTTAGGGCTGGCGCTGATGTGGTTGGCGGGGTTGTTTTATTTTATCTATGACCTGTCTCATGTCGAGACGCCAACAGATATAAAAACCGACGGTATAGTTGTATTAACCGGCGGTAATGGTCGACTTCAGGAAGCGGTTCGGTTGTTGGAAAAGGGTATGGCAGAAAAACTTTTTATTTCCGGGGTAAACGAGCAGGTAACCCAAAAGGAACTGCTTGCCGTACTTGGCAGTTCAAAGAAGCTTGCCGACTGCTGCATTGAAAGTGGTATAAAAGCCCAAAACACAATCGGCAATGCAGAAGAAATTTCGTTATGGGTGGAAAAAAGCCATATGTCATCAATCAGGGTTGTGACATCACTGCAGCATATGCCCAGAGCCCTGATTGAGATACGACGGTTTATGCCAGATATGAAGATAATCGCTCACCCCGTGGGGCAGTTGCGCCCCGAAAATATCCGCATAATCTCTCTGGTCCGTGAATATAGCAAATATCTGGTAAGTTTATTTCGCACGGGAATACTTGATATATGAAAAAAATAATCGCATATAAAAGCCCAACAGCAATATCAATATAATCACAAGGAACGAAAAAAGTTGTTACACCTGCGCTCTTCATTTTTTCGAGGGTTTTTCTATGTCTGGACGGCTCTGTCCTGTCTCATCTGGTCCCCATTGCTTTATATTCCCGGTGTGCCACGCCACTGGCATGCGGCTTTTCAGACCAGATGGTCCCGAAGTGTGCGCTTTTGGCTCAAACTGATTCAGGGTCTGAAAATGGATGTGCGCGGGCAGGAGCATATTTCCCGGAGTCCGGTGATTTATGCCATGAAACATCAGTCCATGCTTGATACCTTCATCATGCATTCTATTTTGGATGACCCTGCTTTTATTATGAAGGAAGAGATTCTGAATATTCCGCTCTACGGGCGGGTATGCGACAAGGTTGGCAACATTCCCATTGACCGCGATATGGGCATGAAATCCATGAAGAAAATGCTGATCCGGTCCCGTAAAGAAATGGATAGTGGCCGCTCCGTGATTATATTCCCGGAAGGTTCGCGGGCCAGACCGGGGGAAAAACATCCTTATTTGTCTGGTATTTTTGGCATATATAAATATCTTAAAGTGCCAGTAATTCCGGTTGCAGTTAATACGGGAATCTACTGGCGCAAGGGGGGGCATACGAGACAGGGTACGTTTGTCATAGAATTTTTGCCGCCCATTATGCCCGGTCTGCAAAAGCAAGAATTCATGGACCAGCTTGAAAAGACAATAGAGACCGCTTGTGATAAATTAATGGTAAAGCAGGAAAATACCATATGCGTTTAAAAATTCTGGTATCCAGCTTTTTGTTTATAATCCTTGGCTACAGTTTTTTCTGGTATTATATGGCCGGCGAACTGGAGGACAGGATAGAAGTCTGGGTCAGTGACCAGAAATCCCAGGGCCTGAGCATCAGCTATCAGGATCTGGACATTGCCGGCTTTCCCTACCGAATGGAACTCACATTAAAAAAACTGCGGATAGTCAAATCGGGTCGGCATAAAATACCTCTCCTGTTTACTTCACCCCATATTACGCTGGTGGCTTTTCCATGGAAAATAAACCATGGCGTGATCATAAGTGATGGTGGTGATTTGCGCATTGGCAGTCGCCGACGACCTGTATCGAATATGGCTTTTGGCAAAACCCGCGCATCTGTGATCATCAATTTAGCCAGCCAGAAATTTCAAAGAGCTTCGATGGTCATTGAAAAACTATCATGGACATCGGAGGAAACCAATCCCTCTGAGGCGCGGCAAGTGAAGCTTCATATTATGCGTCCCGCACCGTCCGGGGACACGGGGAATATGGAACTCCCCATACAGATGAAGCTGTATCTCGAAGCCAGGAACGTCATCGCCCGGGAAATCCCGGTCGGTGTTTTCGGCAAGAAAGCTGATCTGGTTAAAATTGATCTTCAGCTTCATGGGACAGAGTTGCCGAACTATGCAAAAAACAGCCTTATATCATGGCGGGACAATGGCGGCACAATGGCGGTAAAGAATCTTGAAGTGACTTCAGGCGAAATGGATATTGAGCTGGAGGGTGAGGTGACACTGGATCAGGATATGAAGCCACTTGGTGCTTTTTCAACCACAATTCATGGCATTGATCATATGGTCACTATCCTGTCCGCCTATTCTGAATTCCAGACCGAGCCGGGCAATATGATTTTGCAGGAACTGGAGCGCATGAACCAGCTTGATAAAAAGGGCGGCAAAAAAGCCCTTGATCTATCCATCAGTCTACAAGGAGGACTACTATTCCTCGGCCCTATTCCTGTTTACGAGCTTGAATCTGTGGTGGAATAGCGTCTATTTGTCATCATCCAGATGGCGGCCAAAGTCTGCTACATCTTCTTCTTGTCCCGCATCAATGATTTGTTTGCGGATACGGCGGGTGCGGTCAAAAAGCTCAAACAACTTGTCACCCTCATCATAGCGGATCGACCGTTGCAGGGCGGTCAGGTCTTCGCTGAAACGGCCCAGCATTTCCAGAACGGCTTCCTTGTTGTTCAAAAAAACATCACGCCACATGGTCGGGTTCGAGGCAGCAATACGGGTAAAATCTCTAAAACCCCCGGCAGAATATTTGATAACCTCTGACTTGGTAACCTCTTCCAGATGGCGGGCTGTGCCGACAATATTATAGGCAATCAGATGGGGCAGGTGGCTGGTGATTGCCAGAACCATGTCATGATGCTCCGGCGTCATACATTCTACTTTGCTGCCCAGAGCTTGCCAGAAGTTTTCAAGGTTTCTGATCGCTTCCGGGTTTGTGTTTTCCGGTGGCGTCAGGATACACCAGCGGCCCGTGAACAAAGTTGCAAAACCCGCCTCCGGTCCGGATTGCTCGGTTCCGGCAACTGGATGTCCGGGGATCAAGTGGCAATCTTCGCGAATATGGGGTGACAAGGCCTTGACCACGCTGGATTTTACCGATCCCACATCGGTTAAGGTCGCACCAGCTTTCATTTCCGGGCAGATGATTTTTGCCAGATCACCATAAGTTCCTACCGGAGTAGCCAGTATGACAAGGTCAGAGTTTTTAACGGCCTTTGCAGGATCATAATCCATATCATCAACAAGTTTCTGCCGCAATGCCGTGGTGCTATGATCTTCGTTGCTATCATATCCGAACAGACGTTTAGCCGCTTTGTTGGCCCTGATGGCGCGGGCGATGGAGGAGCCAATAAGGCCCATGCCGATGATGGTAACTTGTTCAAACACAGCCATATCTATTGTCCCATAAATTCTTTCAGCAGGCGGATTACTTCCTTATTCTGATGCTCGGTGCCAATGGTCAGACGCAGACAGTCATCCAGGCCGTGATTAGGCAGCCAGCGTAAAATATATCCCCGCTTTAACAAAAAATCATTGGCCGCCTGTGCTGATTTCCCCCTGTCATCTGCAAAGCGGATCAGGATAAAATTGGTGACGCTGGGAATGGGCTCCAGTCCCATAGCCGTAAGTTCGGTCTTTAAATAGTCCAGCCATTTTATGTTATGGGTCTTGGCCTTTTGTTCAAAATCTACATCTGCCAGCGCGGCAACCCCGGCCACTTGTGTGACTGAGGGAACATTGAACGGGTCGCGGATGCTATCCAGAATAGTAGAGATCTCAGGACAGGCATAGCCCCAGCCGAGCCTTAGTGCTGCCAGACCGTACAGTTTGGAAAATGTGCGGGTCATCAGCACATTTCGGGCCTTGTGAACCAATTCGATCCCGGCTTGATAATCGGTTTCCTCGACAAATTCGGCGTAGGCACTGTCAAGTACCAGCAGGACTTTGTCAGGAATATTCTGCCACAGGCGTTCAACTTCTGCCGCTGAAATATAGGTGCCGGTGGGGTTGTTGGGGTTGGCCAGAAAT
>JAJFIP010000089.1 GCA_021774875.1 Emcibacter sp. | reverse complement strand
AGGTCCAGTTTTTTATTGTTGGCATAGGGGCTATAGGCTATGCCCAGATGGCTCAGGCTGCAATAGGTCAGAGTGATGTCTTCGCCCCCGATCACATCGCCTGCCACATGGGGTTGGGCGATCCAGTTATGGGGAAATGCGCGGGCGTCACCATTTATCTCAACCACCATGACTTTTTCATCCTGCCCTAGATATTTCCGGGCCTGTGTGATGGAAATATATTCTGCCGTATCCTGCTGGGTGCGAAACATAAAATAGGGTACATTGATAAAGCCGCTGAAGAACAGGCCGGAAAAAACAATGATATTTGCTGCCAACAATATTCTGGATAACAACTGGCCCCGGATACTGAGGAAAACAGCGACAGCAAAAGCGATCAGCCCTATCCCCATGATTTCTATTCTGTAATCCCAAACAGCCATTGTGATAAAACGGGGGAATTGGACGACAAGCTGGGTCAGATCGCCAAGAACAGCAAAGCCACCAAGTGCAATCAGATAAGCGAGCACAAATAAGGCAATAACAAGCCGTCTGGACGTCCGTGCTGTGGGCTGGATCATATTTATCCTTCTGTTGACGACATAATTACTATCAATATAGCATCAACACTATTCAGATAGGGAAATCATTGTACTTTTGGTGCAGAAAAATCAGGCGAGCAGGTTCCGGAATATACCGGGAAGTGCTGATGGCAGGTTATTAATATGGGGAATGATCGCCCCGCCTCCCGGCCCAAACAGATACGGGAAATAATCCCGCGCCTTTTCATCAACCGTGACCCCAAATACGGCAACGCCTTGTTTACGGGCATCGCGGATTGCCATTCTGGTATCCTCAATACCGTAACGGCCCTCATAATGGTCCATATCATTGGGTTTGCCATCACTGATCAACAGGAGCAGCTTGTGATGATTGGGACGTTCCAGAATCTGTGTTGTCACATGGCGGATAGCTGCGCCCATGCGCGTATAATATCCCGGCTTTAAGGCAGAAATTCTGTTCTGCACATGGACAGACATTACTTCGTCAAAATCTTTCAGACAATCCACCCTGATATTGTGGCGTTTGCGCGAGGAAAAACAATATATGGCATTATCATCGCCGCTCGCCTTAAGTCCAAGAGCCAGTGTCATAAGAGCTTCTTTTTCCACATCAAGTACCCGCCGTCCGTCAAGCCATGAGTCCGTCGACAGGGATACGTCTGCGAGTATTGCCGCCGCAAGGTCACGGGTCTGATTACGGTAATCAATATAAATATTGTCACTGCCCTCGCCAGTGGCCTGCAGGTCACATCTTGACCGGATCATAGCATCAATATCCAATTCCTTGCCGTCCTGCTGGCGGGTAACGCGTTCTCTTCTAGGCCGCAGAGCTTCAAATTGCCGCTGAATACGTTTTATACGGCGTCTTGTACCATCATCCGGTTGCCAGCCCGTGTCTTCTTCTTCGGCGCGTGCAGAAAAGACGGCGCAGTAATTCTGACGGTATCTTTGCAATCGGTAATCCCATTCCGGGTAGCAATGTTCGGCGATCACCTGTCCCCCGTCAACGCCTTGCCCGGCCACTGACACATCCAGACTGATGGTCGATGCCACCGTTTTTTTGTTTCGGGTTAGTGACATTTCGTCCAGGTCATCAACGGCAGACTGGACATCTTCGTCCTCGTCATCATCAACGCCGCGATTGACGTTGACCATCTCAGCCATGGAAATTACTTTTTCAAAGCGGTTCAATGCCAAGGGGTCTTGCTTGTCTACCTGATCATTTTCCTCGCGCACGCCGGCATGCTTGCGGCCATCACGCAAATCCTTATATATATTTTTGGTACTTTCATCCTCTTCGTTACTTTCTGAATTATCAATAATATCACGATGAATGACATCCACGTCACCCCACAATGGAACGGAAAGGAAGCTTTTATATTTTCGTGATATTTTAGGGAAGTCAGGCAAGTTTTTGCCACTGTATATCAGTTGCACAAGATTTTCCGCTTCTTCATGATCGACACCTGTGTCAAACAGTAAATCCTGAATTATTTTTTCCAAACGTGCTTCATAGGTTGGCAGGTTGCGTTTGGGTCGTGCCTGTTTAATTGCGGAGCAAAGTTCATCATATTTCTTACCCAGGCCGGGATATTTTTCAATGACAAACTTTGTGGTTTCCCATGCCTGTGCAATGAAAATCAAGTCAGCATGCAAGGGATTTTCAGGTTTGATTACTGGGGTATCACTGGCATGGGCTAAAAAAGCAGATAACCAGATATATAAAGACCGATTCAAATATTTCTCAGGAAAATAATCAATGATGTTCGGTAAGAGCAGGCTGTCATTATCACGCTTGGCAATGGCAAGGCGCTCACGATCCATACCGAGGCGCATACGCCATGTCAGGCGGTGGTTTTGGGATGTTTCACTGACACTATTCACATCAATGGCCGGATCACCACCAATGGCCCGGAAGAAAATGCTGACCACACCCTTGATATCTTCAAGACGGACAGCGGTATCGGGGTAATGAGCGTAACTGGACTGGTCACGGATTAGCTTATGCCATTTCTTTCCGACCAGTTCTTCCGGCTCAAATATTTCAAACATCATCTAAATCCTGAAAATCACCCAAAAGTGGCCTGCACCACTTCCATCAGTCCTTCCTTGGCACTATCATCATCGCTCAGGGGTTCTATCAGAGTGGCTTCGGCGGCCTCCAGCGGCGAAATCCCTGCCGTGATCAGGGTTGCACAATATACCAATAGCCGGGTTGAAGCGCCTTCTTCCAGATCAAGGTCTTTCAGGGTGCGGATACTGCGGGCCAGATTAACCAATGGCACACATCGGGCTTTGTCAAGCCCGGTTTCCTGACAGATAATATCCACTTCATGCTGAGCTGAGGGATAATCAAAATGGATGCCGATAAAACGTTGGCGGGTGCTGGGTTTCAGTGATTTCAGAATATTCTGGTAACCAGGATTATATGAGATCACCATCATGAAGTTTTCAGGAGCTTCCAGCAGCTCCCCCGTTCTTTCCAACGGTAACATCCTCCGATCATCTGTTAAGGGATGCAGGACAACAGTCACATCTTTCCGCGCCTCGACTACTTCATCAAGGTAACATATACCGCCTTCCCGCACGGCACTGGTCAAGGGGCCATCAACCCACTTAGTTTCCCCGCCTTTCAACAGATAACGGCCCGTAAGATCAGCCGCCGTCAAATCATCATGACAAGCCACAGTGGTCAGTGACAAGCCCAGCCGCGCCGCCATATGGGCGACAAAGCGGGTTTTGCCACAGCCCGTCGGGCCTTTCAGCATTACGGGTAGGCTTTTCTGAAAGGCCACCTCAAAAAGCTCACATTCATTGGCCGATGGCATATAGAAAGGGATATTGCTATCATTCATATAATGGTCTCACTTAAATTATATATCACACAATAAAGACGGTGACAGAAAAAGCCGCCACCGCCTTTGATAGGATCAAGATCCTTTATTTAATCGGCAGTTGCCTGTTCTTCTGACCCTTTGGAAAATGTTGCATATACAAAAATCAACACGCCCAATACCACCATTATTCCCGCTCCGAGCCGCATCCAGTAGAAGAGCGCGATCTGTTCCTGTACTTCCATGAAGTCCATACCCAGAACCCGTTGCAGATGTGTTTGAAGAACACCGGCAGCGGTCAAGGTAAAGGTCATAAAACACATTCCCGCACTCGTAATCCAAAAACTCCACATATTCAGATTCTGGTTATAGGGCTGCTGACCGCGCAAGTGCGGCATGGCATAGGTGATAATCGCCAGATTTATCATCACATAAGCCCCGTAAAAAGCCAGATGGCCATGAGATGCTGTGATCTGTGTACCGTGGGTATAATAGTTGATCGGCGCCAGCGTATGCATGAAGCCCCACACACCTGCCCCGAAGAAAGACAATACCGTGCATCCCAGAACCCATAATAGGGCAGCTTTATTGGGATGATTACGGCTGCTTTTTCTCACAATATAGAATGAGAAGATCACCATAGCGAGGAAGGGTAAGACTTCCAGAGCTGAGAAGATACTGCCCAGCCATTGCCAGTAACCCGGAGTCCCGATCCAGTAATAATGGTGACCAGTTCCAAGCAAGCCAGAGAAAAGAGCAAGTCCTACGATAACATAAAGCCATTTTTCAATAACTTCCCGGTCAACACCTGTCATCTTGATCAACAGGAAGCCAAGAATAGCCGCCAGAATCAATTCCCAGACACCTTCAACCCAAAGATGGACAACATACCACCAGTACATTTTATCCAGCGCAAGGTTAGCCGGGTTATAAAAGGCAAACAGGAAGAACAGGGCAAGGCCCCAAAGTCCCAAGGTAAGGATAATAGATATTACCGTTCGCTTGCCCTTGAGCAAGGTCATGGAAATATTGTATAGGAACATCAGCGCAACCACGACGATTGCGGCCTTAATCCATGTTGGTTGTTCGAGAAACTCACGACCTTCGTGGATACGGAACAGATAACCAACAACCGCTGCCGCCGCCCCAAACAGGAACAGCCAGAATTGTATCCATGCAATTTTCGGACTATGGATTTCTGTTTCGGTTTCTTCGGGCAGCAAATAATAAGCAGCACCAAAAAAGCCCATCAACAGCCATACAATCAGAGCATTGGTATGAATCATGCGAATGATGTTAAATGGCAATAATTCCGATAAGAAATTCGGAAATACATAAATTGCACCGGCGATCAGACCGCCAAGTACCTGTGCCACGAATAGGCCCATTGCCGCAATAAAATAGGGGTAGGCCAATTTTTGTGTTTGATATTTCATAATATTATTCCCTTTCCCTTATTCATCTTCTGGCGTGGGTGGCCAGTTCTGAGTATCAATTCTACTTATCCATTCAAAAAAAGCTGCCAGGTCTTCATGTTCCTGATCAGATAGATTGAACTGGGGCATCTGACGACGGCCTTCAATGCCGGTTGGCATTGCTTCCATCCAGGCTTTTAAAGTCTCTCGTCCTGCTTCTGGATCTTCGTCTCCACCAAATTTTATCCACACCTTGCCCAGTTCCGGCGCGAAATATGCCCCCTCACCAAATAAAGTATGACAATTGATACAGGAATTTTTTTCCCATACACGTTTGCCGCGCTCAACAGATTCTGTCAGCGTGGACATATCAGTACTCTCTTCAAGTATATAAAAATGACTCTGAATTGTCAGAGACACAAATATTACGAAAAAGAAAATAGTCCCGCCAAAAAATATATTTCGGGCCGCTGTCTTGGTCATTCCTTCCGACATAATAGATTTCTCCTGCACTATTATAATTTAAGGAAAAGTATTTCACTTTTGTTCCTCCCCAATAGAATAAAGTTGATACACCTCTCCACACTAAGATATATAAAAAATACATCTTATAATGTCTTTGACTTAAGTCAATAAATTAACAGTGGCTAAAATTTAAAAGAAATAATTCTTCATGCTTTTTATTCCAATTTAGAGTAAAAGATTCAAGAAATCAGGTTTGGACTCCATGAATTTTAAAGAAATAGCATTTACATTCAAGAACGACGAGAATAAACAACGCGTTGGGATTATTCATAATCCGAACCTGTGCGTCGGAAAAGTTGGATTATTGATTGTTGTTGGCGGTCCACAATACCGCATCGGTGCTCATCGCCAATATGTCCATATGGCCCGCCATTGTGCAGAGCGCGGCATTCCGGCAATGCGCTTTGATTATCAGGGCATTGGTGACAGTGATGGTAGCTATAAGGGCTTTAAATATGTCACTGCTGATATAAATAATGCCATTGATGAATTCCTGAAACGAGTTCCTGAAATTCAGTCTGTGGCCATATGGGGTTTGTGCGAGGGAGCCTCTGCATTACTTTTGGGCGGCGCTGAACATAAGGATGCCTCCCATATCATACTGGCCAACCCCTGGGTCAGATCGACAAGTGGCCTCGCCCGCGCCTATGTCAAACATTATTATCTGGACCGTTTGAAAAGCCGTGAATTCTGGCAAAAGATGTTTTACGGGCATCTCAATGTTAAATCTGCTTTATGTGGATTATTTTTAAATATCAGGCAAACCTTCTCACCCCGCAAAGCCCCTGCTGAAAAAGATAGACGCACATTCCCTGAGCGTATGTTATCTGGCCTGATAAATTTTCAAGGTGAAACCCTGCTCATTTTGAGTGAGCGGGATTTGGTTGCCCGTGAATTTGACGACCTGATTTCCACCAATAAGGCATGGAAAAAAGTGATTAGTGAAAAAATCTCACTGCGGCTCGATATTGCGGACACAGATCATACATTTTCAACAGAAAAATGGCGCCTAAAAGTCGCGACCAGCACCGCAGACTGGCTGTTATCAGGATAAAAAATCATACATCTCAAGCGGTGTTTTATGCTCTCCGCCCATCTGATTAATGAAAAAATCAAAGAAGATATCCATATCCTCGAGGAATATCTCTAAGTCCTGATCATTACTTACGTACGGTGAACCACCAACCATCAGTGAAGAGCTGTGATAGGCATAGTTAAAATAATTATTTCCAAAGCCTGTTTCGCGCCGGACCATCCGAATATGATCCGCTGCTCTGACCCCCTCAGGTGTCAGGGGAATGCGTTCAAGCAATCCGGTCTTAACCAGCACGCCTGACATTAAAAACTTTAACCCTGTTGCCCCTGCCAGTTTCGGATATAACAAGCTTCCCCACCGGGCAACTAGACCATCGTACCCCCGACTGTTGGGCAGTTCGAGAATTTTCCCGTCTGAAGCTTCAAACCAATAGGGTTGCGTTGGCAAACCTCTGAAATTTGGCCCGTAATCATGAGAGAAGTCGGTGTCTGCCACCACACTAGTATCAACTTTATAGCCAAGTTCCTTCAGTATCTGCGTTGTATTTGGCCCAACACCATATCTACCCGCCTTGAACACTTCTGGCCGTCGTCCAGTTCTTTTCTCGATAAAATCTGTCAGGGTAGCCAGCTTGGTCTTTTCTTGATCACAGGGCAGATTTCCGGCATAGGAATTGACCCTATTGACGTCTTCGTCGTAGGGCGGAGATACCCAGGGATGCAGATGGGTACCGATAATACAATCCCCCTGTTCGGCCCATTCTGTTAAAATACCTATGGCCATATCATTTTCTACTACAGGATAATCTATACAATAGGTTGGAACGATCTCGTATTTTTTTAATATTTTCTGCGACCGATGCTGATGGGTTATATTTTTTACTGATCGGCTTTCCCGCGAGAAAGGCGCGGCCCAATCAAATTCCTCTTCAGTATCGATGATAACGGTGAGCAAGGGTTTATTAACCAAGGGATAAGCATAATTCTTTCTGGATAACAAAATATCACTCCAAATAAAAATAACCTAATATGGTCATATTGTATGAATGATCAAAAGAAAAGAAAAACACTCATAAATGACTATGGTCTATATATTTATTATTAATATAGTGATAGTACCAGATAGTTAAATAAAAAACATTGGACATGCAAATTGGACTTTTTAAAAGGACTCGTTAGTAATTTATTATTTCTGTTTTTTAATCTTGGCATTTTATATGTCATGTATTGGGCGTTCAGGAAAGACACAGATATTGAAAAAGAAAAAAACGACCCTCAAAAATCAAAATCACATTAGAAATTACCCATGCGCGATATTTTTATCTTTTCAGCCATAATATGTGTTGTAATTGCAACTCTTCGAAAACCACAAATTGGTATTCTAGGATGGTTATGGCTGTCAATCATGAACCCCCATAAAGAATCATTTGGCTGGATTTATTCCCTGCCAATCCTTGATATCATAGCTGGGGTAACCCTGATAAGTGCTGTGGTCAATACCAGTCAGGCAAGAAAAACTTTTTTCCATCCTATTGTCATTATTCTACTCTTCTTTTATCTGTGGGTATGTCTGTCTACTGTTTTCGCTGTTTCGTTTGATTTGGCTTTTCCGCGCTGGCTTGATTTTTCAAAAACAATGCTGTTTGTCATGCTGATGCTGTTATTTCTAAATCGTCGGCACTGGATTATCTCTGCTATATGGGTATTTGTATTTTCTGTTGGTTTCACTGGTGTGAAAGGGGGGCTTTTCACAATACTTTCAGGTGGTGGTGTAAGAATATGGGGTGCGCCGAATACTGCCTGGGGCGACAATAATGGTGTCTCTCTTGCCATGCTGATGGTGATACCGCTTATTTTTGCCCTGAAAGAATTACTTCATGAAAAAATTCTTCGTTTTGGTGTTTATGGTAGCACTTTCCTTTCATTCATTTGCATTCTAGGAACCCAGTCACGTGGAGGCTTTATCGGCATTCTGGGAAGCGGGCTGATCTTTTATGCAAGAACCAAACATAAATTAATCTTAGGTATTCTGATATTTGCTGGTGTGGCCAGTATCCTGACTTTTATGCCGGAGTCATGGAAAGACCGCATGCAAACCATCCAAAACTATGAACAAGACCAGTCTGCCTCTACCAGAATTCTTCAGTGGAAATATTCCGTACAGTTAGCATCTGAAAGCCCCGTCCTCGGCAATGGTTTTTACGCACGTTTCCATCAACCCTTATATCAAAAATATATGGCCGGAATTGATCTCAACCGTTCCGCTCACAGCATTTATTTTCAGATACTGGAAGAACAGGGCTATGTAGGAATATTCATTTTTTTACTGCTCATGATTACCGCCGTTGTTTCAGCAAATATAGCTTCAAAAACAACTGCGGGACGAGAAGATCTGAAATGGGCTTCATCGCTTCTGTATTATTCTCAGTTCAGTATTGTAGGATATGCCTTTAACGGGCTGACCATCAATGTGGCATATATTGATTTATATTACTATATACTGGCTTTCATAGTTCTTTTGATCAGTCACGTTAGAATCGAGATGGCAAATCCACCATCAAAAAATAGCCCGGACATAGTATTATGAAAAAAATCATTCATCTCATTGCCGCGGCACGGCCAAATTTTATGAAAATAGCCCCGCTATATCATGCCTTGAATAAAGAAGATTGGTGCACCGTCCACATCATTCATACCGGGCAACATTATGATGCCAATATGTCCGATAGTATTTTTGCCGATCTGATGTTACCACAGCCTCATTTTCATTTAGGCATCGGAAGTGGCTCTCACGCCTACCAGACTGGGACAGTAATGTTGGAATATGAAAAAATAGTTTTGGAAAAAGAACGGCCTGATTTTCTGGTTGTTGTCGGCGATGTCAATCCAACCGCTGCCTGCTCAATGGTGGCAACCAAACTTCATATCCCTGTTGCCCACCTGGAAGCTGGGCTCAGAAGCGGCGACCGTCGTATGCCTGAAGAAATTAATCGACTGGTTACGGACGCCATTTGCGACACCTTATGGACCCCTTCACCCGATGCGGATGAAAATCTGATGAATGAAGGACATCCAGAGCAACGCATCGTCAGGGTCGGTAACATCATGATGGATTCTTTTGAACTGCTTCGGGACAAGATCGAGGCAGAAAAATCGCCAGAAAAATATGGCCTTGAGGTGGGTAATTACGGTGTTGTCACCCTGCATCGCCCGTCTAATGTAGATGAATTTGAAACATTGAAAAAATTGGTGGATCAGTTAATTCAGGCATCGACTAAAATCCAGCTTATTTTTGCCGTTCATCCCCGCACCAGAAACAGTCTGCAAGAGCACGGCCTGTGGGACAGAATAAGCTCAACTGATCAGCTAATTCTGGTTGAACCGGTCAGTTATACGCCCTTCATGAGTCTGGTAATATCAGCCAAGCTTATCATTACTGACTCTGGTGGCATTCAGGAAGAAACCACTTACCTCAATATTCCCTGCCTGACCCTGCGCGAAAATACCGAACGCCCAATCACCATCACCGAAGGCACCAATAAGCTGGTAACAATAGAAAGCCTACAGGAAAATATCGATCTAGTCCTTGCGGACAAGTGGCGTTCGGGGACAAAGCCTGATCTCTGGGACGGGAGAACTGCGGGAAGGGTAACGCAGGAAATCAGGAAATGGCTTATTGATTGAAAATAGATGATTTAAGGAAAAATTTTCTTTTATGCGATATTAATCAGTATGTTGCCAAAATATCTAAGTGTTATCAAATAATTATCTTTTCTCATTATTATATGGCACCTTACATCTGAATACATAATTAGGAAATATTATGGCATTATTTAATTTTCCGTCTGTGCAGGAAACCATGGATAAATATTTTCCATCCACAGACCATCCCTATAGATATTATGAGGG
>JAJFIP010000088.1 GCA_021774875.1 Emcibacter sp. | reverse complement strand
AAGCCAAACCTTCCCTCCTTTGAATGCGACGAGGAGGTGCGTGCGCTTCGCCCTATGCGATGCGCCAGGCTTAACAGTTCTAACGAGGCTACCTCATGTTTCGAATCATTCTTGCCGCGCTAACATTCATCAGCGCTACTTCCACCACCATTGCAGCACAGCCGGACCTGACCATGGAAGAAGCGGTCGCTATCGCACTTAGCGCCGGCGACCCCAGCGTGCGTCAGTTCGAAGAAAAATCTCTTGCGCTTGAAGACCGCGCTGTCGCAGATACACAACTTCCCGACCCGAAGGTCAAACTCAGCGCAACCAATTTCCCCGTCGATACTTTCCGCTTCGGTCAAGAGCCGATGACCCAGGCGCAGGTCAGCCTGCAACAAGCTATTCCGCGCGGAAAAACACTTCATTATCGCGGTGAAAGACGCGAAGCGGAAGCCGAGGCGCAACGTGCCCTGCAAAAACTGCAAGAGACACAGATCGCCCTTGATACCAAAACCACTTGGCTCGAGCTTTATTACTGGCGCGGCGCTCAAGGAAAAGTCAGTGAAAGCCGCCAGGCGGTCCACGAGTTGAGCGACATTGCGCGGTCAATTTTTTCGACAGGCCGGCGCTCGGCGCAAGACGTTCTGCGCGCTGATCTTGAGCTAACCGTGCTCGACGATCGGTTGGTTGAGATAGAACGGCAGATTGATATTAACCGCGCTAACCTCGCGCGACTGGTTGGCCCGGATGCGAGCCTTCGCCCGCTGGCGAAAATATTACCTACACACGCAAAGATGCTCGACAGAGCTACGCTGCGCGACCGGTTGGTCCACCACCCTTCCGTTGACGCAATTGATTCAGAAATTGACGCCCGAAAAAGCGATATTGATATCGCCCGGCAACAATATAAACCGGGGTTCACGTTCAATGGCGGTTACGGTATTCGCGGCGGCAGCCGACCCGATTTCGCGACCGTTGGCGTGACCTTTGATGTTCCAATCTTCACCGGCAAAAAACAGGATCGAAATGTTTCCGCCGCCCGGCGCGAGCGAAGCTCTGTAGAAATGAAACGCAAAGCGCGGCTGCTTGAACTCGACCGTCAGCTTGCCGGCGCCTATGCCGATCAAGCAAGACTGGAGCAACGTATTACACTTTACGAAAAGAGCGTTTTAGCGCGGGCAAACGAAACTACCCAGGCGACGCTCACCGCATACCAGAACGACCTATCGGATTTTGCAGAACTGGTGAGAGCTCGGCTAGCAGAGCTGGACACTGAGCTGACATTACTGCGCCTGCGTGTAAATCGTGCGCAAATCATGGCGAGGATCGATTACCTGGCAGGAGAGAACAATGAATAGAACACGTATCATATCGGCTGTCCTGCTTATCGCTCTTGGAGCAGGCGCCGGCTTCTTCGTCGCTCGCTCCATATCCCCGCAAACGGCGACGCAAGACGACAAAGACATCCTCTATTGGGTGGCGCCAATGAATGCCAATTTCCGCAAAGACAAACCTGGCAAATCCCCAATGGGAATGGACCTTATCCCTGTCTATAAAAACGCAGCTGATGGTTCGATTGACGGTCAGCCCGCCCTCCAATTCAACCCATCCGTTATCAACAATATCGGCGTGCGGACCGCGCGTGTTCAACGCGGCGCCTTGCACCGCGTGACAGATGCGGTTGGCTTCATTGAATCCAATGACGACTTAACAAGCGTACTCCATGTACGCAGCGAGGGGTGGATTGAACACTTGTTCTTCAAAACAGAAGGCGAGTTCGTCAACAAAGGCGACGTGCTTTTTCAATTCTATTCGCCAGTGATTGCCAACGCCAAGACAGAATACGTTCAGGCTCTGCGGATTGGTCGCTCGAACCTTCTCGCTGCGGCGAATGAACGCCTTCTCTCACTCGGTATGGATCAAGATCAAATCGATGCGTTGCGAAAAACCGGCAAACCTAAAAGACTGGTAGATGTCCGCGCGCTACAGGATGGCGTCATTCTGGATTTGAATGTCCGCGAAGGCGCCTATGTCCAACCCGGCATGACAGTGTTGAGGTTGGCGGACCTCAATTCAATCTGGGTGCAGGTTGAAGTCTTTGAAGATCAGGCGAACTGGGTAGAAAATGGGCAGCGGGTGATTATGCACCTACCGTTCATTCCCGGCCGCATCTGGGAAGGCGCAGTGGACTATGTCTACCCAACTGTTGATGTAAAAAGCCGTACTGTCCGTGTGCGATTAAAATTCGATAATACTGATCAAGTTTTAAAGCCTGGAATGTATGCGGAGATATCTATTTATGGCAAAGAGCTGAAGGACGCGCTCTCGATACCCCGAGAAGCGCTGATACGTGCAGGAAAATCCGAACGCGCGATTTTAGCACTGGGAGAGGGACGTTTTCGCCCGGCGCAAATCGTCAGCGGTATGGAAGTCGGCGATCGCGTGGAAATTCTCTCCGGTCTGAATGAAGGCGAGGAAATCGTCATATCCAGCCAGTTCCTCATCGATTCCGAAGCCAGCCTGGTTGGCAGCTTGTTGCGCATGGATGGTCGCGAGGGCTCAGCGCCTACGGCAGGCGCCGCGAATGCCTCATTGACGGAAATGTCCGGTAAAGCACGGCCAGCTGAAATACAGGGCCAAGGGATTGTGAACACGACCATGCCCAATATGAGCATGATCAATATCACCCATGAACCGATCGAGTCATTGAACTGGCCGGTGATGACGATGGATTTTATGACGTCGAAAAGCATTGACCTCAGCAAGCTTGAAAAAGGCGCCGCCATACGGTTTACGCTGATGCCCGATGATAGCGGCAGTTATATGATCACCGCCATTTCTCTGCGTGATGCGGAGGGCGGGCAATGATCTCGAAAATCATCCGCTGGTCCATCAGCAATCGTTTTTTGATTGTCATGCTGTCCGTTCTTTTTACAGGCTGGAGCATATATTCTCTGAAAAACACGCCGCTTGATGCGATTCCAGATCTCTCTGATGTTCAGGTTATCATCAAGACAACATATCCGGGCCAGGCGCCGCAGGTGATCGAAGATCAGGTCACCTACCCCCTGACAACAGCGATGCTTGCTGTTCCCGGCGCGGTTACGGTGCGCGGCTATTCTTTCTTCAATGATTCCTTTGTCTATATTATCTTCAAGGATGGAACCGATCTTTATTGGGCGCGTTCGCGAGTGCTCGAATATCTAAGAGTCTGTCCGGGAATTCAGGATCTGGCCAATCGTCGGACGCATAGTTTTATCATTGCCAGGCGCATAAAGGTCAATGTTGTAGCGGCGTATCGTTCGTGATCCATGGAAAGCCTGCGATTTATACCGAGCCA
>JAJFIP010000087.1 GCA_021774875.1 Emcibacter sp. | reverse complement strand
TTTCACCCATACACATATCATTGCTATCGCTGTATTTATTTCCCTTCCCCCAAACGCTGACAAACTCCTTGGAAAGCACTCCACCTGGCCTGATCAACCCAGAATAAGCATCAAAATCACTAAATAATGGTAATACGACTTTGACCGCAGGATGTTTATTCACAGCCAGTAACTCTGATGTAGTGCCCACATAGGAAACGCCAAAGGCCCCTACTTTACCATTGGACCAACTCTGCTGGATGAGCCAATCAACAACTTCTCCCATGTCAGCAACTTCATCCGGTGATGACTCGGCCTTCCTCGTGCCGGATGAGGCCCCACTGCCCCGCGCATCCAAAATGACAATCGCATAACCAGCATCATTAAAAAACTGCAACATGGGATGGACCCCCTCCAGCCCAAGCCCCAATGCAATACGGCGAAGCAAGCCGGATTCTTGTGCTCGTATATAACGCGTGGTTCTCATCACAGCGGGAATTTTCTGACCCTGTTCCAGATCATCTGGCAACCAGACTTCAACAGCTATTTTAACACCATCCCGCATGGTGACATAATGAGCGCTATTACGAATATTACCGGAAGGTGTCCGCTGATTCTCAGGATTGCTCGACATCAAACCAAACACAGCAAGCGAGAATATAATCACCAGCAATAATAGAGTTATTCTTGCCATCCAACGAACGATAGTTCCATTGTATTTCATCTGTTTGTACCTAATCGTTATTGTTAATATGGCTGGCAGAAATAAATATTAAAATTACGGCTATATATGCCTGAACTTGATGACAATAATAAATAGCTAAACGGCTCTAGTCTCCGCGGTTTATAAACCGTTATTAAAAAAATAATGTGGTTTTGATAAATCTCCAACCCTATTTAAATATAAATTTTTATCTATAAACCAATAAGTTAGCTAGCCAATAAAGAATAAGAAGTCCAATATTTTCAACTAAATAGGCGTGGTTTATAAACTGAGTGTCAATGAAGAAATTTTCAGAGTAGTTTTTATGTCCGCGAAGACAAACCCGCATAATTCAGGAGACCAAAATGAAAAACAAAATGCCCCAATATGATTTCACAGACCGCACAGCCATCATCACTGGTGCTGCCAGTGGTATTGGTCGTGAAATTGCCCAGCAACTGGCAATTGCGGACGCAAATATAGTAGTTGCAGATATAGTTTCGGCTCGTAATAAGGTGGTGGAAAATATTAATAATGGCGGCGGCAACGCCATAGGTGTCGAAGTGGACGTGAGTGATCACCTTTCAGTAGAAAATATGGTTGCGACCGGCGAAAAACATTTTGAACGTATTGATATTTTTATTCACTGCGCCGGCATTGGTATTGAAAAACCTTTTTTGGAAACCTCATTGGAAGAATGGAACAGAGCTATTAATATTGATCTCACGGGGACATTTTTATGTGGCCGGGCGGTGGCGCACGCCATGACTAAAAATAATTGGGGACGAATTATAAATCTGGCCTCTACCGCTGGCGTACGGGGTGGCTATAATCGTGCAGCCTATGGTGCTGCGAAGGGTGGTGTGATAAGCTTAAGCAAAGTTATGGCTCTTGAACTCGCACCCTATGGTATTACCGTCAATGCTTTGGCTCCGGGGGCTATAGAAACAGAAATGGTCAGCAAAATGCATACGCCAGAAACGCGCAAAATATATACCGACGCTATTCCCGCAGCAAGATACGGCAGCCCATCGGAAACGGCTGCTGCAGCTTTATTTCTGGCCAGCGAGCAAGCATCCTATATCAATGGTCATATTTTGGCCGTGGATGGCGGGTTTCTGGCTGCCGGACTAATGAAAAAAAATGAGAAATAATTGAGGAATTGCCTTGGTTAATTATTTTGTATTTCTTGGCGCCGCGATGGCGATGGTTCTCGGGACCGGGCAATTAATCCGGCCCAAAAATGGGTCCCGAAACTTGCTCTCTGCTGGATTACTATACTGTCTAGGGCTGGTACATTTGATTACTTTTAGCCAGAGAGAAGGCTATTTTTTCGAACAGCCATTTCTTGTTACCATACAAATTCCCCTTTTCACCCTCCTGGGTCCACTATTTTATTTGTACTTTATGCGGATATTAAATCCCCCATTCACGGCCACAAGAAAACATCTCATTCATTTTATTCCTACTGTGATAACCTTCATCATATTAATCCCCTACCAGTCACTTCCCATGGCAGAAAAGAAAATTACGCAACTCGATTATCTATCGGGAAAAACTATCCTTTGGGAGACTTTTCCCAATAATTTGGTGGTTTTGATTTTCACATCCACCCTGATATATATTTTACTGCCATTAAAAACTATCATTCCACTATTTAAACGTAAACTTTTGCTCGAAAATCCAACCATGCTGATAGCGCTTGGTTTTATATTTTGCTTCTCTATCACCCTGCTCTGTATCATTTTTTTCCAATTCTACGAATCTCCCCTTCTTGAAGATGGCGTAGCAATCTTCTTCACCCTCTGGATTATTGCCATGTATCTGGCAAGCCAAAAATATCCCGAGTTTTTGATGACGATAACCGACAATATTTCTTACGCAAAATATCAAAAATCCCAATTATCCAATATCAATACCGACACTACATTAGACCAACTGCAGAAGTTAATGCATGACCAGAAAATATATTTAGATGAAGACCTTACCTTACCCGCGTTGGCCAAAAAACTTTCCCTGACCACACATCAATTATCAGAAATTCTCAATCACAACCTCAATAGCAGTTTTAAGAATTACATAAAAAAATACCGCATCGAAGAAGCAAAAAGACTCCTCATCGAAGAACCAACACAAACAATATTAACTATTTCAATGGATGTGGGATTCCGGTCGGCGTCCACCTTCAACAGCTCATTTAAAAAAGAAACGGGCTTATCCCCCATGGAATACAGAAAATCTTATGCCCTCAAGAGTCCCGCACATTAAATTATCTGGCACAGCGAACAAAAAAGCAAAGCAACCGCATTGACTACACTTCGGATCTGAAACATATTTTCATCTGTATATACGATTGATTTCTTTTATAATGTTAGTACAGTATTGTACTTTTTATATCAGTAATATGTTTTATTGTACATTTTTTAACGATTGCCTTTCCTCCCTTCAGGGAATGATATATAAGGTTATTAAAATTACCTATATCAAATATATAGTCATGGATAAAAATATATGCAGCTGATCGCCGTATTAATTGTTATTGCACTTCTTCTTATGATCGGGGTGGCTATTCCCTATGTAATCGGGGCGGCTATTACAATAGCCTATATCATTTGCGATAATGCTGCTTTTCTGGAAGCTCTGCCCAAACGTATATTCACTCAAGTGGATTTATTTGCCTTGATGGCGATGCCTTTGTTCATACTGGTTGGTGAAATCATGAATAAGGGTGGGATAACGGACGCGCTGGTAAGGGCATCTCAAGTAATCGTCGGACGCTTTAAAGGCGGTTTGGGATATACCAACATCATGACATCCGTTTTCTTTGCCGGCATTTCTGGCGCGGCCATGGCCGATGCGGCAGCGCTAAGCAACACCCTTGTCCCCGCCATGAAAAAACAGGGGTATAGCACTAGATATGCTGCTGCAATCACAGCGGCCTCTTCCATTATAGGCCCCATTTTACCGCCAAGCATTATTTTGATTTTTTATGGGGCGATCATGGGCGTAGACGTGAGTGCACTGTTTGTCGCGGGTATTATTCCGGGGTTGCTACTTGCCGGAGTTCTCGGAATAGCCAATGGAATTTTTGCCATGCGCGAAAACCATCCCGGCGGTTCCCGAACGGACATTCCACCAGTATTCAAAACCCTCAAACATTCCGCACCGGCCTTACTGTTACCTATCATCATAATTTTCGGTATTATATTCGGATTAATGACCCCCACAGAAGCGGCAGCAGTTGCTGTTATAGCAGCCTTTTTTGTCAGTTATAAATACGGCAGGATGGACTATAAAATGTTGTATGACAGCTTTCGGCGAACAATCATTCTATCCGGGGCAATATTCATTATGTTTGGCACCGCATCCGCCGTCAGTTTCCTCGCCACATTATCACTTATTCCACAAAATCTGGCTGGATGGATCGCCACCATAGGGGTCTCCGGTGATGCCTTTCTCATAATATTGATGGGTGTCTTTCTGGTACTAGGCATGTTTACAGAAACCCAAATCGCCCTTATTCTGGTTACCCCCCTTCTGGTTCCCATTGCTCTTGCTCAGGGTGCTGATCCTGTACATATGGGCATAATTGTCTGCCTAAATCTTTCCATGGGCTTGATCTCGCCTCCTTTAGGTGGCGTTTTACTGGTGACATCGACCATAACGGGCGTGAAATACTGGACTTTGGTCAGGTCCGTTCTACCCTTCCTGCTTGCCGAAATTACATTACTTATAATTCTCGTATTATTTCCCGACCTTACGCTTTATCTTCCCCGCACTTTGGAGATGATAAAATGAAGAATTTGTCGCTAACGATATTCTTTGTGATTGCGTTCATCTGTGGTAATGCCGCCGCGAAGGAAAGAATTATTATTACAACATCCAGTGATATGAATTTGGAAACAAATGGATCATATGTCTGGGCTAAAGCTTTCAGTTCTGCCCTGAAAAAATCTGGTTTTGAGCCAATCATATATCCGGGCAGTGCGCTTGGCCGTGATGATGCCAGAACAGATCTGATACAGCTTAATCTTGTTCAGGTGAATATTACGGGCTACCAAGAATTATTTGCCTATAGCGAGATATTTTCAGGTCTAAAATACCCGTTTCTTTTTGATAGTGACGATCAATTTGCCAGTTTCTTTTCTGATACCGATTTTATGACTCAGGTGAATACAGAAATGAAACAGCACAATATACGCCTTGTGGACGTGGCCTTCCTTGGCGGGATGACGGGACTATTCAATACTAAAAAAAATATTGCAACATTTGATGAACTTGAGGGTCTGCGCATCAGAGCCAGCGATTCAACTCAGCTCCTTATTATGAAAAGTTGGGATCTATCGGGAACGCAGGTGGCATGGGAGGAAATCGCCCAAGCCTTGGAGACTGGCATTGCAGACGGCTATTTCAATCCACCACTTGTACCGATTATATTTGGCCATACCCGGCAAATAAAATATTTCACTGATCTGAAACTGAACCCCTCAGCAAGATTTATCGTTGTTGCTGATAAATGGTACCAGGAACTTACGCCCGACAGGCGTAAACTTTTTGATGATGCACTTCTGCAAGCCAGATATGCCAATCACACATGGGCTAGAGAAATCAGGAAAAAAGAATTCGAGATGTTGCGCAAGGCTGGCATTACGGTTACTGAAATCACACACCTAAACCGTGACAAATTTATCCAACGAACCAACGCATATCTGGAGAAAAATAAGCTACGCGATATGAAATCGACGACCGCAAAATTAATCGCACAATCAAGGGGGGAGAAATGAGCAATAACAATAATATTTTCAACTATGTTCATACCTTAAGTGACAGTGTCAATCGGCTTTGCATGACAGTCGCATCCTTGTTTTTGCTATTCATGCTGATATTTGTCGTTATTCAGGTCGTAACCCGCTATGCCTTTGAAGCACCGCCAGAATGGACAGAGGAAGCCGCGCGTTATTGCATGATCTGGATGGGGCTCTTGGGGTCTACGGTATCTTTCTACAAGAAACAGGATCCGATTCTTTTTCAACCGAACGAGGCCATGAGAAAAAAATACGGGCTTCTAATTCGTATCATAAAATTTATTGCCGTCATGCTGTTTATTGCCCCGCTTATATATTTCGGTCCGGCCTTTATTATGCGCCACTTGGGACGGTTAAGCGAAAGCCTAGAACTTGAGTTGGCTTTGGTCGTTTCGATAATTCCGCTTTATGCCTGTATCGTGGCAATACACGCCTGTTCCCGGCTTTTTTCCCGGGAGTGATTAAATATCGTCCAAAGGCCATATGGGGCGGGGAATTTTCTTATAAGGAAGGTTGGTAAAATCCATCGACAGAATACCCGGCGCCATTACATATAAAATTTTCGTCGAAATGAACTTGAAAGAAGCTTGAAAGTGATTTGAGGATTTAACAACGATGATATCATAAGTGCTTAAATCAAGACCAAAATGGATGAATATTTCCGGCGAGAATATCTGCACCCTTTTATCACTGATGATAATATCTATGCCCTTATACCGCACAGCGGCACAGTTCCCAACGGGCAGTGATCTCTGATCTTCTCCTTCTCCGAAAATTTGTCCTGCGTGTGGCGCAAGGCCCAGAACCTCAACTGTCATAATCACAGGAGAGCCTGAAAACTGTGATTCTTTGCCCCCCAGACTGATGTCCAATATGGCACCCTGCCCCGCAGCATATATTTTTTTAATGGCCGTGGAATCCCAGAATATTCCAAATACAGCTTTGGATGTTTTTCTACTTAATATCTCCCGAAGCAAATAAGTAGCATCTCCACTAGCCCCGCCACCGGGATTATCTGAAGAATCTGCTATGACAATTGGTTTTTCTGGTGAAGTGATTATTTCATCCATTGCATCGGAAATATTTGTAAATTTTTGTGTGGCCTCCTGTCTGATTTTAATAAACTTTTCCCCCACATGCGCGGCAAACTTATTACCAAGATTTTTATCACCGTCTGAGGTTACAAGAACCTTCACACCAGCATCCGGACAATCCCCCCATGGAAAGCTGTGGATCAGACTACAGTCCAAAATATTTGGCTCATTTCCTTGCAAAAGATAATCATCGACAAATCCCCTCATGGGTGGATTAGGCGTTGGAAAGCTGCCAAGCGAATGGCAATCAAATAAAGTCATTTCCGGCTTCACATCCCCCTGAGCGACCTTTTCCATAAGATGGAAAAGCTTGCGTGCACTTTCTGCAAAGTCAGTATGAGGATACTCCTTATATGATAATAGAATAGTCGCATTATCGATCATAACTTGTGACACATGAGCATGAGGATCCAGAAGTCCGCCCAATGGTATTTCTTGCCCCACGACAGCTCTAATATGTTCCAGAAAATCCCCTTCACAATCATCATAGTCTTCAGCAATCATTGCCCCCTGCAAATTTAGCAAAATAAAATCCACGGGCAGTGCCTCTTTTATCTGCCCTATAATCTCGTCACGCAATAATTCATAGGTTGCCTTTGTCAATGGACCTGATGGCATCGTATAAGCCATCGTACCAAGCACGACCTCAAATTTCTTAGCCTTTGCCAATTCAATAAATTCACCATGTCCATCATTGGCAATAGTTTTATTAATACGGTCAGAAGGACGGATCAGGCAGTCTTCTTCAAAATGCTCCATTGTGGTCATCATTGAAGAAAAACTGTTTGTCTCTGCACCAAATGCTGCGATGAATATTTTTTTCATTTTTGTTATTATCACTCTGATATTTTGTGTGCTTATGGATGATAGACAGCTAAAGTAAATATTTTATCTTCCTGGCCCTTAACACATATATTTTCACTAATTCATGCGTTTGCATTTCCTCTCAACCCTCATCTATGCTAAATTCCTAAAGACTAAGGATAATTATGGATTTTGCATATGAGAATATGTATAAGTACCAATGTTATCTTTTGTATATTATTTGTCAATATAATAATATATTGTACATTATGGTACGAAAAAAGACGATACTTATGAGTGAAGAAAAATCTATTTTTGATATTGTGTTGAACAAGCTGTCAACGCTTACCCCTAATGAGAAAAAGATAGCTCAGGTTTTAATTGATGATTATCCCTCAAACGGTCTACGATCGATTCCTCAATTTTCAAAAGCTGCGGGAACAAGCCACCCAACAGTATTGCGATTCATACAAAAAATAGGTTTTAATGGTTATCCGGAATTTCAGGAAGCTCTGAGGACAGAGGTAAGAACAAAATTCAAAACACTGCCAGAAAGATACCAGGATTTTACTATTGATAGCCTTAAGAACACAGAATATGAGCAATATTCGAAGAATTTTACGGCCATCCTCGATAGATCCCTGACCGATAATAATCGTTTAAATATTAAAAAAATTGCCAAACTTCTTGCCGGTAATACTAAAAGAGTTTTCATTATTTCCGGCATTATGTCCAAGCATATTGGCGTAATGTGTACTTCTTACATTAATTTTATTCGCCCCAATGTAACCCATATCTACTTACAGGATAATCAGGCCATTGCCACGATGGACGTCAACAAAGGTGATGTGATCATTGCTATTGATATGCCGCGCTATGAAAAAGGCATTACCCAATTTTCTCTTGCTGCCAAAGAAAGAGGTGCATCAATAATTTTAATGACAGATGATTCATTATCATCGGATGTGGTAAAATGCGCCAACCATATCCTGACAAATAGGATATTATCACCTGCGCCATTTGATACTTATATGGGATGTGTCGTCCAGATAGAGCTGGTTGCCGTTGAACTTATCGTGCAACAAAAAGAAAAATTTGCTACGCGCATGAACCGCATGGAAAAAATCATGCAAAATCTGGACTGATATATTCAGTAATCAGACATATCTGTAAAAAAAAGGAAGCCCCGATAAAATGTAAGGCTTCCTGTTATTTTATTGAGTGAGAACGCTAAGTTCTCCATGAAATTCGGACTAGAAACTAAAGCGGACGTCTATTCCGTATGTCCGCTGCACACCGGGAAGCAATGCTTTAGATCCTGGCGCGAAGTTATTACTGCCAAATCCTCTGCTTGTCGTATAATCTTTATCAAACAGATTTCTACCCCAAACAGCTATTTCAATTCCCTTTTCATCATTGAGCAAGGCTACACGCGCATTAAATATGCTGTAAGATTCATTGATTAGTTCCAGCGTATTTACCTGATCGCTGAAAGTGCTGCCACGGTAGGCATATTCACCCCGCAGACGCATATCCCAGGATTCTGCTACTGGAAAAATATATTGGACTACTATGTTGCCCGTAAAATCAGGTGATGATACCAAGTCATTGCCGGACAAATCCCCATTAACAGGGTCCAGGGCATCTATGATAAATTCATCATAAGTTGCATCGGTATAACCAAGCCCTGCTGAAATCTGCAAACCTTCTGCCGGAAAGGTATCAAGTTCAATTTCAAAGCCTTTGTTGTTGGCTTTAGCAGCATTGGAAGTTCTGAATATGATTGGCTGATTGGGAAGTTCAAGACGTTGTACGACCTGAAGGTCTTTATAATTAATATAATAAGCTGCTATATTCAGACGAGCTTTACCCTCCATAAAGGTTGTTTTAACCCCGATTTCAAAACTATCTGCAAATTCCGGCTCAAACTCTGGCGCAGTTCCATCGTCATTAGCCAGGTCAAAGTCAAAGGCATTATAGCCACCAGCCTTATAACCACGCGCATAACCGCCATAAACAAGAACATCTTCGTTTGGTTTGTAATTTAAGGTGATATTACCGGTGAAAACACTATCAGCACGATCAAAATCTTTTTCTGCTACCGGGGGTACAACATTAAATCCAAACCCGCCAAAAAGAGCATTAGTAGCGGCAAGAAATAAATCATCAGCTTCGGTGCTAAATGTAATAGCCTTGGTTTCATGTGTAAAGCGGATACCCCCAATGATATCAAATTTTTCATTAACATGATAGGTAACATGAGCAAATGCTGCATAGCTTTCCACGTCAATATCCGGTAATAATTTTCCAGTATCTCCGCCGGGGAACGACCCTAGTGGTGCCCCAAACAACGCTAGAATATCTTCACCAATAAATGCGATGGGTTCGGCACGCAAATTCATACGGAAATAATAGAGTCCCGCAATATATTCAAACGTATCACTCTCTGGTGATACATAGCGAAATTCCTGACTGACTTGATTTTGAAATTCTTTTATGCCTGTCCCAAAAATATCAAAGGGGCTGTTATCTGACGATTGGAAATTATCCCATGTGAAACCGCGATATGCAGACAACGAAGTTATTGTGCCGCCATTACCCAATTGCCAGTTAACTTCCAAAGAGCCACCCCATACATCACGATCTTGAAAGGGGGGGTCATCTTCTGATACGACACGGTCAAAACCATCATCAGGTATGAAAAACTCCGTCCCCGGAGTTACATTAAAGGGTGGGCCAGAAAATAATGGTGAAACAACCTCAAGTTCTGATGCCCCGTCCCTTGTCCTGTCACGGGCATAATCCCCACGTAGGTATATGGTGGTATTTTCATTTGGTGTGAATGATAAAGTTCCGTGCACATTATAGTTATTGGCATCCACAAGGTCTGGTCCCGCCAGGTTTGTGAAATAACCATCGCGCTGTTCCGTCTGTGCAGAAAGCCGTAGCGCGGATTTGCCATCCTCTAGCGGAAGATTAACCATGCCGTAAGCAACAAAACGATTATAATTACCATACGACAGCAATGCCTCACCACCCAATTCATTGGTCGGTTTCTGAGTAATGAAATTTATTGCACCAGCAACAGTATTTTTACCATATAATGTGCCTTGGGGTCCACGAAGCACCTCCACGCGTTCCAGATCAAAGATTCCCACATTGATCATGGTCGGACGGCCCATATATACACCATCCACATACACACCAGATGCCTGCTCCACACCAATGCTGTTGGCATCGGACTTAATACCGCGGATCGTAATTTCTGTATTACGAATAGAGGTACCCACATTATAATGTACGTTGGGAATGAAATCCGCAAAGTTTTCTATACGGTTCACGCCCTGATCTCTAAGGGCTTGTGCGGTAAATGCCGTAACCGAAATTGCGACATCCTGCATATTTTGTGACCGCTTGTTGGCTGTCACAATTATCTCTTCAAGACCAGTATCAGCGGCATAGGAAGGTGTTCCCATAGCCGTAATCAAACCTGTTGTTGTTATAAGAAGAGTTTTCAAGTTTATTCTCATATTAGTTTCCTCCTAAAAATCCATATAAAGAATAGCAGTGTTACTAGAGGCATTATATATGTACAAAAATGTACAATCAAGTTATTTTATATAAATAATGTACATTATCGTATCTTTTTATTTTATATCCCTAAATACAACAGAGGCGATAAAATTAATGCCAAAGAAAAATAACATGGCATTATTATCTGCTGATATTGAAGGTGTTTAGCAGTAGTAAATCGACCACAATTAGGCCCACAAAGGGTTTCGATTGCGGTTGTGCAAGAACTGCAATAACCGATGAAGTAAATGCTGCAATACGAAGTGCAGAGCTTCAGGGTTAGAAGATATTCTGGTCAGCGATTACAATACTTGCGGTGACGCTAGAAACCCTTCTTCACATTTAGACCAATAGTACGTGGGCGAACGGTATATTGCGACAATGGGGAGAAAAAGGACCAAGACCCCAGATTAACCACCTGATCAGTAACATTGGTAGCAAAGATAGCTATTTCCAGATCATCTTCCATCATAACCCCTGCGCGCAGACCAAGTTGATGATAACCATCACGCCTATCCAATGCAGGAATACCATTAGAGCCATTAGGGTAGGTAAAATTCATATCGCCCAAATAAATGAAATCCGCATGCATATAAGCCTCCACCCCATCGGAAACAGCAAATTTATAAGTAGCATCCAGATAAATCTGCCAATCATTGGTCCCAATTAGAGTATCCCCTACACTACCCCCCAGGGTAGCCACATCACCATCCAGATGCGCATCCACATAACTCGCGGCGGCTGTGAGCAACAGGCCATCAACGGGCCGGGCCGAAATTTCCAGTTCGAAACCCCTGCTGGACGCTTTACCGCCGTTGGTGCGCGCGGTGAAACCACAGGCCAACAGTTGTTCCTGCTGAACATCCGTCCACTCGTTGTAATATATGGAGCCGTTCACTGTAAGACGTCCCCCGGCCAAGGTCGCTTTTTCACCGATCTCAAAGGCCAGTAATTTATCCGGGTCGATTTCCTGAATTGTTACCCCAGCGGGTACCGGTGATGTGACACAGGGAGGATTAGGCGGCGCGCCCGTGGCAAAACCAGGCCGATAGCCTTGAGAAACCGATGCAAAAACCATAAAATCTTCACTGACATCAAAGGAAGCCTTCACCAGAGATGTAAAGCCACTGTCCTCTGATTCGCGCGTAACATCCTCCGGCCCTCCATTTAACAGGCCACTGGCTATGCGGTGTACGCCGACATTATAATTAAACCATCTTGTTCCGGCTTCTATGGAAAAGCGGTCAGTGATGCTATAGGTGGCATCGGCAAAAAATGCCACCTGCCTGTTGAAAGACTTTTCATCCAAAGTAAAGAGATCATCACCAAAGGGAAGCCCGCTTCCTGCTAAATCTTCTATAAAGTCACTCAAACCATCGGGGCTATAATCCTGAACGAATCTTCCGCGCTGATTCGAATAAAACCCACCAATCAGCCATTGCAACCTGCCTTCACCCGTCGATGTCAGTCGAAGTTCCTGCGTAAAGCGCGTCCTGCCAAATTGGTCCGTCATATTCTCATTCGGTGCCGTCGGAGGCAATCCAAACACGGCTGTTGGTAGTTGGGTCAAATCAAGTTTACCGTTGCGGTCATAGTCCAAATATGAGGTATTTGACGTCAGTGTCCCAATACTCAGATCAATAGTTCCATCAAGACTGTATAGGATTAATCTCTCGCTGTTTGGAGTCGGCAACAGTGACTCGATCTGGAATCGAGGCCTGCCTACCTCAAATCTGCCATCATTTTCCAGTTTGACCTTTTGATAGGAGATAGCAGGTCTGAAGGTAACATTTTCTGTAGGCTGGTATAGAATACTGATCCGCCCGCCAACAGAGTCTTCATCATTGTAGTTTTCCTGCGCCCTTGGCGTGAAAACATTATCCACATAACCTTCTTCATGGCCGGTGAAACCGACCATCCGAATTGCCATTTTTTCTTCTACCAGGGGCATATTCACCATGAGATTGATATTATGATTATTGCCGCCAAATCTGGTATTGGAATAGGTTACATCCGCTTTGCCTTCAAAGCCTGATAAGTCAGGCGCATTGGTAATGACACGAATGGTACCGCCCATGGAACTGGCACCATAAAGAGTACCTTGAGGCCCGCGCAACACTTCAACACGGCTGACATCGAATACTTTTGGCTCGGTAAAGGACAAGGGTGTCTCGTCAATATAAAACCCGACAGTAGGCGCACCCGAAGTGGCCGCAAGCCCTCGCAACGAAACATTCCGGTCCCCAAGCTGACCCCCGGTGGCACCTATTGAGGTATAGGATATCCCAGGAATCGCGCCCACATAATCTACAAAATCAATAGCAGACATCATCTCCATCTGCTGTTCACCAACAGCCGTGATACTCAATGCCGTATCCTGCAGATTTGTAGCCCGCTTGGTAGCAGTAACAACGATTTCATCAAATATGGAATTCTCAAGCCCGTCTTTCAACTCATCGGCAGAATCCTCCTCCGCTGAATTTGCCACAGGCACAAAAGTCATCAGACATAATCCCGCGATACTTACTGCCCCGAGAAGAAATTTCTTGAATTTTGAGGATACAGAACCTTTCAATTCAGGGATTTTTCTGTCCAAAATATTTTCGATTTTCATAATTTCCTCTCCATTGATTTATTTAATCGCGCGAGGCTCTGATAATTTCAATCATCAGATACCCCCAAAGAGCCCTTATGACAAAATATTTTCTCTTGATTGGAAAAGTATAGTGAGTAAAATTCAACAATGTCAATAGTTTTAATAAAAAATGTATGATCTTTGATCAAAATTTAATATATATTCATATAATATGGAAAGTTTAAGGTAAGAATATATAGCTATTTACGCAAAAGTGGGTCGGTTGGGGCATTATTTAACAACGCCCTCATGCAATTCAATGCATTAAAATTTAATGAATAAAAATTTTTGATAAAGATAGACCAGCATAATCGCACAGCTTTCTCATATTTAATCTTTGATGATATGAATTTAATAGATTATTGTATCAAAAAAGCATGGCTTCAGCCTGATCCAGAATCCTTCTTAAGGAATGATAATGTTAGATAATAGAAAACTAAGAAAAATAAAATCAGAATCCGTTAAGGAACGTGTCTATGCAGAGCTGCGCCTTGCGATTATGACAGGAATGTTTGCACCGGGCAAAACCATTACCATCCGTGCGCTAGCTGAGCAAATGGAAGTTGGCGTGATGCCCGTTAGAGAAAGCGTACAAAGACTGGTAGCGGAAGGCGCCTTGATCATCCTGCAAAGCAGGTCCGTTGCAGTCCCTTATCTCACCTGTTCAGAATTTGAAGATATTTATGAATTGCGTATCCGCCTTGAAGGTATGGCTGTGGAAAATGCCGCTAATAATATGACCGATGAAGTTATTACAAAACTATTAGATTATCAGGAAAAAGGCGAATTTTTCTCACAGCAAAACGACCCAGTTCGCTCTCTGGAATATAATATCAAACTGCATTTTACCATTTATGAGCAAGCTCAGTCCCCCTATTTAACGAAGTTTATTGAAGCTTTATGGTTAAAAATGGGGCCTTTAATGGTTATACCCATGCGGCTACCAATAGAAGCCCGCGAAAAATACCTTAGTAAGTTTGAAGGAGAATCCGGGTATCACAGTGCCCTGATAAATGCACTTAAAGAAAATAATACAGCGGTTTCCAGCAATATTCTAAATAGCATCATTTCCTCTGCTGCAGACTGGTACCGGGAGAATTACGCTTTTTCTGATAAATAACCAAACCCTTGTGCTCTTTGCCTTTTTAACGCTCACCTGATTGAATATATTATTATACCATTAGTATGGAAGGCATTATTCTTCACTTAAATAACTGAGATATTGTTTCACATAGTCACATTTAACAAGGGAACTAAAGCCATCCATCAGTTTTTGCGTGATGGGCCCGGGTATATTTTCTTCTCCCATCGCTTGACCATTGACAGAACTGACCGGACAAATACAAAGACTGGTTGAGGTCAGGAACATCTCATCAGCATTATAAGCATCATAAATATCCAGATCCATAACCCTCAGTTCATACCCCATATTCTGAGCGAGATCAATTGCCGTGGCTCGGCTGAGGCCCGCCAAAACATATTGTTCCCGCGGCGTAAAAATAATACCGTCCTTGATTAGAAAAACATTATTGCCAACGCCTTCACATAAATTACCGTTCATGTCCAGCGTTATACCCCATGCTTCAGGATCATGAGCCTTGGCTTCGAGGTCAGCCAGCTTGAGATTAATATAATTTTGTGTTTTTGCCCGCGGGCTAAGACATTCAGGAGGCGTACGGCGCACCGACGAGATAAAAATACTAATACCATCCCGATAGTGGCGGGCACGCTCATAAAAAGGAATAACAGAACATTCAATAATTACTGACGGTCCTTGATGATCACCAGGCTCGACATAAAGAGACGGGATACCACGGGTTACCCTTTGTGCTATCCAATAATCTGCATCCTCTGTCAGCAGGTGTTTGTTACGATCCAGAACTTCTTCGCTTAATGAAAGCATCTCAGTAGAAGCCATACCCGGATCAATCTGTAGATAGCGAAGCGTCTGATAAAGCCGATCAATATGCTCTTTCATCTTAAAAGGAACACCATGAAAAGTCCTTGCCATATCATAGCCGGCATCGCCTAAAATAAACCCATGATCACGCAAAGGAATACGCACATCAGATTCGGGAACAAACTGACCATTAAAATAGGCGGTTCGCTTTTTTTCTGATTTTTGATTAGACATATATTATTACCCTTTTTGTATGTTCACCCTATAATGATAAAATAAAATTGATGTTTGATCAAACATAAAATTGCGCTATAGTCAAAAAATTCTTGAAGCTTACACTACATATAATATTAGAAATACAACAAAATCTGACAAAAATACTAGGAATTGCGTGTCCGGTTTGAAGTTTAAGAATAGATTTTGAAGATTAAGCACGAACGATATATTCAATAATATAATCTGAGAAATATGATGGTTGAAATTAAGAAACCCTACCTGTTATTTATGGGGGAGTCCGATTATGCCAAAACAGCGTTAGGCATCTTTGACTGGCGACCCGAATATTGTGTCGGTCAAATATCATTCCCGCCCCAGTCCTCTTACAATGGCATACAGGAACTTACCCTTGCTGAAGCACGGGCAAAGGGAGCCAGAACACTCGTGATCGGGGTAGCTCCAATGGGGGGGAAACTGCCAGAGACCTGGGTAACATTTTTAATGGACGCCCTGAAAATGGGATATGACATTGCCAGTGGACTTCACAGCCGGATCGCAGATGTGGACGAGCTAAAATCATTGGCAAATACAAAGGGACAAGAAATACATGACGTCCGTCATACAGATCAGGAATTTGAAATTCCCTTATTCAAACAACGGTCTGGAAATCGCCTGTTAACAGTTGGAACCGATTGTTCTGTTGGCAAAATGTATACGGCTCTAGCTATAGAAAAAGAAATGAAGCAAAGGGGGTATAATGTGGATTTTAGAGCAACTGGACAGACTGGAATATTAATTTCCGGTTCCGGCATTTCCGTTGATGCTGTCGTTTCAGATTTTATCTCATCAGCAACCGCATTAATCTCACCGCCCAATGATGATAGGCATTGGGATATTATAGAAGGACAGGGCTCCCTCTTCCACCCAGCTTATGCCGGTGTAACACTTGGGCTTTTACATGGCAGTCAGGCTGACGCTCTGGTTCTATGCACAGACCCCTGTCGAACTCATATTCGAAAATTTGACAGCTATTTGCAACCCTCTCTTGAAAAATGTATTGATGCCTATACAGAAATGGCTCGTCTAACCAACCCGGCGGCAAAAGTGATTGCAATCGCTATGAATACCTCAAAAATGACAGATTGCGATGCAAAGTATGTTCTGTCCCAAACGGAGAATGCCTTAGAACTGCCCTGCATTGACCCTGTCAGAACAGGAGTTCACTCAATTGTTGATTTGCTGCCTATGATATAAATCTCAATTATTAAACATTTGCTCGTCATACCAGGGAAGAATGCCATAAGGTGTTTTTGTCGGCCAGACCTCATCCAATGTATTGCCATCATAAATATGACCATCTTTAATCACCAAATGAATATCTTTTGTATGATGAATATCGGTTAGTGGATTATTATCCAGAACCACAAGATCTGCAAATTTTCCAACTTCAATCGAGCCGAGTTCATCTTCCAGTCCCAGCATGTATGCTCCTCCGAGGCTGGCGACTTCCAGTGTTTCCATTGGACTGAGAACACTGCCATAGGTCCAGATTTCCCATTGGCTATCCAGACCAAATTGTTCGCCATGCCCTCCCAATGCTATCTTGCCGCCTGCACGTTTAATATCCGCTACTGTTTCCGCCAATATGGGAAAGGAATATTCATTGTCATTTCGCCTGCTATTATCAATGCTCCGCGACAGACGGCGCCAGGGCATGAAACGCTGGAGTTTTTTATTGTGCCATAACTGGCCCTTGCCGCGGAAATACTCTTCTGCCCAGATACCATTACTGCCAACGATTAAAGTTGGTGAATAGACCGTACCCGCCTGTCCGAAAAACTGGGCAACATCCTTATAGACGTTAAGATAATTGATAGGATGTTCAAATCCGGTTGCACCATCAAGAATGACACTGACATTATAATTCAGGTCAGAGTTTTCGTTGGAGACCGTCATCCCCTTTTCCATAGTCGCTTTATGTAACATTTGCCTTTGGTCCCGTCTGGAACCGAGGAAGTTTTTAATCGAGATAGCCCCCCTTACGGATTTTTCTTCAACCCGGCTAAGGGCTTCCTGATAATTCTGAATTCCAGGATTGGGTGACACAGGATGCAATGCTGGGCCAGTAGTATATGTGCGAGGCCCTGAAATAAGGCCAGCCTTTATCAGTTCAGCATGGCTATATCCACTCTCCAAAAACATATAAGGATCGAGTACTGTGGTCACGCCATGGCTGAGATAGAGTGAAGACTTATAATTATGTTGCCCAAAGATGGGGCCATCATCCAGATGATGGGCATGAACATCTATAAAACCGGGAACAACCGTTTTACCGGCAAGATCAATCACATTTTCGATGTTGTTATTTTGGCATTCCCCGACGCAGGAAATTTTATTGTTGGAAATAACAATTGTACCGCTTTCAATAACTTCACGATTTTTCAGGGTAATGATACGGGCATTGATCAGAGCTACCTGACCTTTCGCGGAATACCGCTCAATTTGCAAATTAATGAGCGTTTTTTGCGATTTCTTTTTACTCAGGTCATAGGTGATAAATTGGTTCCCCACCACATACTGAAGTTTATCTGAATCCAGCCAACTAAGATGATAGCCCCCATTGGAGCTTATACGTTTAGCATTGGTTGTAGCACTGTTGATATCAATTGTTATAGGCTGCTCAACACCTTTCCAATAGTAGTCAGAGCGATATTCGGCCTGATCGCCGGAAATGGGCTTCAGATAAATATTACCATTTAGCCGAAAGGCCAGCCACTTTCCATCCGGGGATGGCTGGGCCTCTGGCTGAAGAATGATAGGCTCTGGTGAAGAATATCGAAAATGCTTCGTGGGTTTTCCGTTCTTGAGATTAACTGAATAGAGGGTGACGGAAGGTGTTGACACATCACTGCCCGAAGCAAGTCCCACCTGAACAGCGCCATAACTCCCCCCATCAGGAAGTGGTAAATAGATGCGTCCTTGTGGACCAAACATCCCCCGGTATGGGGCCACATTATTTTTCACTATGGTTTCTTTTCCCCCTTTAAGTGGAATAGAAATCATCTCAAAACGTTGATTCTGACCATTGGCACGCCCAAGTATATTAATGTTAGTATCCCTCACGGCGATAATTGACTGACCATCTGGTGTCCAAATGGGATAACGGTATTCTGCGGGCTTTTGGGACAGTTTTATGGCCTTACCACCTGTCAGAGATACTTTCCACACATGCCCTTCCTTTTCGTCATCCCAACTGACAAAGGTAACCCATTCCCCATTGGGAGAAATTTGTGGCATAAAATGCAGACCTTCCCGATTTTCTTGAACCAGCATTTCCGGTTTGCCGTTTGGCATTTCCTGCCGCCAAATAGAACCAACAGCTTCAAAAACAAGTATTTTCCCGTCTTTTGTCGTGTGGGGCAAATTAATGGCACGGGCCTGGAAATGATCCCCCTTTATATCATGGCGGGAACGGGCCATCTGGGAAAGGGTACGTTTTACCGTGGCCTTGAACGGGATAGTTTCAATGCGCTTGTCATTTAACCAGACCCGCCGAATTTTTCCCCCCTGAGAAATGACAATTGATTTACTGTCGCCTGCCCAGTTATAACCCGGAAGAACCCGCAACGACTTGGTGCCATGAACTTCGGACATATCGGCGTTAATTTCTTTCATCAGAAGAATCTCTTCACCGCTTTCAAAATTACGGAGCCACAGAGCTGTTCTGCGATTATATTCGTGACCCCGGTAGCTAATCTTCGCTTCCGGCAGGCGACGGGCAAAGGCAAGCCATTTACCATCTGGAGAAACTTCCGGTGCCAGAGTGATAGAACCCGGCCCCCAATATATCCGGTCTGTCTCTGCTTTGGTTTCTGACAAAATTTCCCCACTGGCAAGGTCCAGACGTTTGATATGCTGTTTTCTTTGCCTGCCATGCAGGGGTTCAGCAAATGTTGTAAATTGATAATAAATATATTTTCCGTCTGGGGACGGGGACGGCCAATAGGCTTGTGTACCGGATGCCTTTCCAACCAATTTTCTGGGTCCCCCAATGCTGGAGGAAAGCGGGAATTGCCATAATCTTACGGATTGACGTTCCCAGGAATAGGTTGGAAAACTCCTTACTGCAATAATGTACTTGCCGTCTGCCGACCATTTTGGATTTGAAATTCGGGATTGCGGATCAAGGAATATGGCCTGTGGGTCTGAGCCATCCGTATTCATCATCCAGAGATTATTCTGCCCTTCTCGATCAGAAATAAAGGCTATTTTCTTGCCATCCGGGGAAAAACGGGGGTGATAATTGGTCGCAAGCCCGCTTTCCTGGGTCAGACTCTGCGCCTGCCCCCCCTGAGCTGGTATTCGGTAAATATGGCCTAATAGATCAAAAACAACCCATTTCCCGTCCGGGGAAATATCGACTGACATCCAGGTACCTTCATCCGTATCGAATTCAATTTTCCGGGTTTTGCCAAAAGGCTTCGTGATCTGCCATTCTTTTACTTCGGAAGCGTTATCAGCAAATACCGGGAGATTACCGCCACCCATCAACAGGAGAAAAATCAAAGCATATTTTACTATGCTACTTAAACATCTCATTATCATACCTCAATTTTCTGAATTCCTGACTGGGTCACAGGTCCCATTACCGATCTTCATCACTTCTTTGAAAGATTATGCTTCGCCGCAAAAAATGTCATGCTCTTTCAGATTTATATTTTTAAAATCATTCGCCTTATCGGTCATATAAATGTCAGCGTTATTCTAAAGGACACAGGAATGACCGGCTTCGCTCATAAATTCCAGTTCTGATATGGGTCTGCCCTGTAACATTTTTTCCTGCACCTATAGGTGCAATTTTATATATCATAAAAGTACAATATTGTACTTTAAATTTTTTATTTTATTGTTATTGTACAATTATAGCCATTACTCCTCTCCCGTAGAGTGGATACAATAGGGTCATGACCTTGGTTAACCCAAAATATATGATTGAGAAATTATTTCAGCCAACAGCCTTTCCTTGCGGTAGCTCATGATGTGTACGCCCGAGACACCCTCGATCTCACGTATCTGATTTAAGGTCTCTATGCATATTTTTTTACCCTCCTGCCGTTCATCACCCGCCCGTTCCATGCGCTCAATGATGTGTTCAGGAATGACCACACCGGGGATGGAAGATTTTATAAATTTTGCGGCTTTTGCAGAAACCAATGGCCCTACCCCAACCAAAATATAACATTTCTTATCCAGCTCCCGCGCTCTGACCTCTGCCATAAATCGTTGCAGGGCTGGTATATCAAAGCAGAACTGGGTTTGAAAAAACTGTGCCCCGGCATTTATTTTTCGCTCCATGCGCAATACTCTAGCATCCAATGGACTGGCAAAAGGATTTAAAGCGGCACCAAGAAAAAGGTCAGGCTTTTTTCTCAATTGACGGCCAGACAGGAAAATACCGTCATCACGCATCATTTTTGCCACCCGCAAAAGTGATATTGAATCCAGATCAAATACAGGTTTTGCCCCCTTTTGATCTCCGGCCTGTATGCTGTCGCCGGTGATGCATAACAGATTAGTCACGCCGAGAGCAGCAGCCCCCAGAATATCACCCTGCAAGGCGATACGGTTTCGGTCACGGCAGGCATACTGCATGACGGGTACGACCCCGGCATTATGCAGTATTACCGATGACGCAAGGCTCGACATATGACAGTTTGCACCTGCCCCGTCTGGCACATTCACCGCCGTGACAAGTCCTTTCAGGGGGGCGACACGCTGGGTAATTTCATCAGGGTCGGCGGAATCCGGCGGCGATAATTCCGCTGTCACCACAAACTTGCCAGCCTGAAGCCTCTGCTCGAGAATACCACTTGGGCGGAGGTGGGGGCCGACTTCCAGAGAGGTTGGCGGAAAAATCTTAACCCGGAATAATTCGTCCTCATCCTTGTTCTTTTCAATGACCTTGGCCCAGGCAGAACTGCCCTGTTGATTGGCTTCAGCAGGCCGCAGGGGGATGGTGAATGTTTCCTCTTCTCCGGTCTTTTTGACCCCTGCCCATGCCTCAACCCAAACGCATTTCATCCGGGAATCAATCTCACAAAATCCACCTTCCCGTACGCCGCCGCAAGGGCCATTTCGTATTTCTTTGGGGCAATTCATTGGGCAAACCATGCCAGTAGATGACAACAGACACTGCCCACACATCCTGCAATCAAACAAAATGCCTTTTGAGGCCCACTCCACAAACGACAGGGACCATTCAAACCGGGACAGGCCGATCCACATAAAGACAGGCCGCAGAAAAAGAAATATATGTTCGGTAACCTTATAAAAATAAAGATAAAATCCAGAATATCTTGCGGCAATATGTCGGAATATTTTCATATCTTCCCTTCAATGGGCAATAGATAAGTTCCGTTTCGGTAACTGCACAGGGCTTTCCTGAGAGCCGCCATGTCATCAAAGGGCGAGCCGGCAAAGACCGTAAAATCAGCCTGGACTCCAACTGTTATATTTGACGTCTCCAAGCCCCACATTGCGCGGGGTCGCGAGGTAGCACTGCGCAAAATTTCTGCAACATCAATCCCTGCATCTGCAAAGTAAAATAATTCATCAATGAGCGCGGTGCCTTGACAGACGCCGTAACTTCCCGCATCAGACCCGGCCACTAGCGGTACGCCCATTTCTGCCGCCAGAGCCACATGCGACAAATGCTGGTCCAGAATCTGGCGTAAATTACCAACAGTCTTTTGGTCCCAGCCAAGCCTTTCCGGTTGCTGCCACTGAAACTGAACCGGCGAAAAGGTTGGCACCCAGGCGATTTTTTTTTCTGCCATTTGTTCGAGGATGGCCCGGGACATAAAAAATCCATGCTCGATGGAATCCACACCTGCGGCAAGGGCAAGGGCAAGTCCCTCATCCCCGCTGCAATGAGCGTAGGTTTTCAGGCCTTGTTCGTGGGATAATTGCACAATAAGTTTAAGTGCCGCTGAATCAAATTGCGGATGGCCTTTCACGGCTCCCGCTTCAAAATCGATGATACCGGTCAGAATGATTTTTAGATCATCGGATACTAGCGAATTTTCCGCCAGGGCCATGCGAATGTCATCTTCACTTTCAACCTCTCGCGCCATGAAGCTGCCGTATCTTTTAGGGCTACGTAATGCCTGTCCGGGGGAGCGGATACTGATTGCCGGAAATTCATCGCGCAGGGCATGATTGATGCCATATTTATCCCCTGCATCCCGGATCAGGGTAATGCCCGCCGCTATATTCTGCCGGACATTTTTACGGCCGACCGCCAGCATTTCACCCTTTGAGGTTTTGAGATAAGCACTTCTTTTTGCCGTATCAAGCTCCTCGCCGTCAAGGAACAGATGGCAGTGGGCCTCAACCAGACCCGGCATCAGGAACGGAACAGTGACGCGGGCATTTTTGCGCTCAATTGATGAAATAACACCATCTGTTATGATAATATGATAGGGGCCATCATTGTGATATACATCGCCATCAAAATAGCTTTTTGTGGTTATTTCCATTTTCTTATGCCTTGTAAAGACTGCGTAACGTCCTGAGGGCATCTAGTCCTTGCAAATCTATGATTTGCTTAAATTTATTTAGGACAAAGTGATCCTCTGGCAGGGGCGAATAATCATGCCACGGTGTGCCAAGCACCATGTCAAAACCCCGAGGACAGGCGAGCGAGGTAAAGGCCCGTTCAATGCTGTTTTTCAATGGAGAACCATCAACAGCTTTTTTGGGCAGCATCATGCCCACATTGCTGATGCCGCCCATCATGTGGATGCCTTTCAGGTCGGGATCCTGATGAATGAGCACCATACCATCCAAGGCCATTCGAATAAGGCCTTCAGTGTCGGACGCCAATGTTGTTATGGAAATATCAATAATAATATCATCCCTATCAAGATCATATTTATCAACCAGCCGTTCCGAGAGCCGACGGGCGACGGCATGTACCTGTTCAGCTTTTTTATTAGCCTTCCCGGCCCCGTCCTCCAGCCTTTCCGAGGCCATAATAATGACTTTTGACGGGCGTATATTAAGGGCATCCATCATATCTTCACGATGCTCTGATATGGAATTAATGATCGGTTTCGCGCCCCCCGCCTTACTCTGGTCATAGGCCTCCAGACAAATTTTCTGTACCTCATAGCTTGGGAAATCAAAAGACAGCGGAATATCAACCGCATCCTGAATGGCGGTGATCACATCCGCCATAAACCCAATATCCGTTAAGGCTCTTGATCCAATATTGATATTAATATAATCAGCCCCGGCATCCTGTTGTTTTCTGGCTAACTGTTGAATACCGTCTATATCGCTATTATCGAATAATACCTTTGAGCTTCTGAAGCCCGGGTTTATTCTTTCCCCAATGATTTTAAGCTTCTGCTGGGTCATTGCTGTTTATTCTCCAGTGGAAAATTAATATTATTCATAAATGTTTTCATAAAGCTCTGCGTTCCGGCAAGTTCAATATACTGACTGTCACAGGCCAGATGGTGGGCTTGTTTTCTCAACGGATAGGACAGTAGCGCGAGCTTTACTCCGGCCCCGGCGGCATTACCGACCTGTTCAATTTTTTGCAAAGAAATATCCGGCAGCATTCCGATAGTAATAGCGTTCTCAACATCGATATAGGCCCCAAAGGCCCCGGCAATGAC
>JAJFIP010000086.1 GCA_021774875.1 Emcibacter sp. | reverse complement strand
TGTACTACGTACATGAGGGCGACAAGCTTAGCAAAGAATTGCTGAAGTTTTTTGTGAAAACGGTTCGTTATGAATTGCCTGTTCCCAACCCGCTTGGATTCCATGCGCGTCCTTCAACTTATGTGTCAAAAATTGTTCGGCGCTACGAAGGCGATGCCTGGATGATCATTGATAATGAAAAAATTGACGCCAAGTCAGTGATGGGATTATTGCAGGCAGGTGGTGAATTGGCGGACAAGGGGTATAAAACGGTTGTGTTTGAAGGGGATAAAAGAGTGCTGGATGACTTGAAAATTTTGGCATCTTGTAACTATTGCGAGGAGCAGGAGGTTCCCGCAGAACTCGATTATCTGAGAGGCTCCATTGAATAACATTATATGTGAACTTGGCCATGATTGACTCGGAAGAAATATTTGATGTTGTCGACCAGGAGGATCAGGTCATTGGTCAAGCCAGTCGAAAGGAAGTTCATCAACGTGGTTTGCTCCATCGGTCGGTTCACATCCTGGTATTCAATTCAAAAGGCGAGTTGTTTCTCCAGAAAAGGTCTATGGCTAAGGATGAAAATCCCGGCTATTGGGATACCTCAGCGGCGGGTCATGTGGATACAGGGGAGGAATACGCACATTGCGCCCTACGGGAACTTGATGAGGAGTTGGGCATAAAGGCGGATCTAAGGGAAATCGGGAAATTCAGTGCGTGTCCTGAAACCTATTCCGAGCATGTTCGTGTCTATACCTGCACCTCAGATGATCGCATTGTTATCAACCTGGATGAAATAGTAGAAGGCCGATTCTGGACTTTTGAAGAAATTGAAAAAGCAATTTTAGATACATCCTTACCTTTCACTTCAACCTTCAGGTTGATACTCGATAAGTTTGGCGATAGTCTGCGTTAAGAAGTGTTCAAACCAAATTAGTCTGGTGCAGACTTTGAAATCCGCTAACTCCCAAAATAAACCCAATAAACCCTATGACAACTTTTGATACGATTGTAGTTCTGGTTTTAAGTGTCAGTCTTATTTATTCTTTGTTTCGCGGAATGATCAAGGAGATATTTTCTCTTCTTTCGATTGCGATAGGATATTTGGTCGCGATCAAATATAACCACGAGGCCGCACTTCAGCTCAAAGGAATTATAGACTCTGAACCCATTGCCCGGGCGGTTGGGTTTGTCGGGCTTTACCTCGTTGTTTCAATGGCCGTTTCTCTGGTAGGTTTTATGGTGAAAAAACTTCTGCATAAATCCGACGCCATTTCAGGGGTGGACCGTATTATTGGTGGCGGAATTGGATTACTCAAGGCTGTCGCGCTGATTGCCATGGTGATTGTTCCTCTTCAATGGTTTCCTGATTTTTATAAAGATGTCACGCGGGATTCTATTACCGTTCCCTATTTAGAAAAAGCCACCGTTGAAGTTAAACACCTGTTAAACGTCGATGAAGACTTCTTTGAACGGAATCTGGGTAAAGTGAAGAAGTTGAAAGAGGAAATGCCGGATATTGGAAAAATGAAGGAGATGGGCGAGCAGTTTGAAAAAATAAAAAAGCAGGCTAGCGATCTTGGAGCATCGAAAACGGAACCCCAGGATAAGCACAGTCAGGAAGATCAGAAAAAACTGGATGAACTGATCCAGTCAGTCACCAAGGAATAATCTACTGATATGACAACACGTATCAATTTTAAAGGTGAAATCGGGCAGGATGCTTTTATATCAGTCCTGGACCACGGTTTTTTGTTTGGAGACAGTGTTTATGAAGTGGTGGTGACCCAGAATGGTGTTCCCTGTTTTATGAAAGGGCACCTGAAACGATTACGCAATTCTGCAGCTGGTCTCACGATGGAAATTCCCTGGTCTGATGAAAGTATTGTCGAGCAGATAATGCGCACCATAAAAGATGCGGGCAATGCAGAGTCTTACGTAAGGATAATTGTTACCCGGGGTGTGGGTGAACTCGACATTGATCCGACGTCCTGCTCAAATCCTGAACTGATTGTATTGGTCACCGAATTAAAGCCCTATCCTCTTTCCAGCTACGAAAAGGGCATTAATGTTGCCCTGGTTTCAGTCAAGCGTAATTCCAGGGACACGGTCAACCCGGGGATAAAAACGGGCAATTATCTGAATAACGTTTTGGCAAAGGTGGAATCAAACAGGATGGGCGCACAGGATGCTCTGATGCTGAATCATCAGGGGCACCTCACTGAATGTACCACTAGTAATTTCTTCTTTGTGGTTGAGGGAAGAATCCTCACCCCGTCCCTGGATTGTGGAATTCTCGCAGGAATCACCCGGGATGTATTGCTCCAGGTAGCACAGGAAAATGGCGTGTTGGTCGAGCAAGGGGAATGGCCACCTGAAAGTCTGTCCAAGGCTGACGAGGCATTCATCACCGGGACGGTGAAAAAGGTGATGCCGGTAACGCATCTCGATGGTCGTTCAATTGGGAATGGCCAACCCGGTCCTGTGACCCGACGCATGATGCGACTTTACGACGAGGCTTTGGAAGAAGAAGGGAAGTCCTCCTCCGGGTAGTGGCTTCGAGAAAGAGCAGTTATGGCGATATTGGTGGGTGTCACGGGCGGGATGGGGTCTGGAAAGTCGACTGTTTCCGAAATTATTTCCAGGTTGGGCGGGCATATCATTGACGCGGACCAGATTTGCCGCCGTCTTGTTGAACCCGGTAAACAGGCCTGGAAGGAAGTGGTGGAGGTCCTGGGCACCGAAATTGTTTTGCCTGACCAAACTCTGGATCGAAAAAAAATTGCACAAATTATCTTTAGCGATTCTGGGAAAAAAGACTTGTTAGAGAAGATTCTGCATCCAAAGGTGTTTGAAGAGGAACAGGAAGAATTTGAATCACTAAGCCAGGAAAATCCCTCCTCTGTCGTTATTTTGGACGCTGCCCTGTTAATTGAATCTGGAAATTACCGAAAAGTAGATAAAGTAGTTTTAGTGGCCTGTCCTGAAGAGCAGCAAATCAGGCGAATTGTGGCGAAGGGTCGATTTACGGAAAAAGATGCAAGACTCAGAATTCGCCACCAGATGTCTTTGGAAGAAAAACGGGTCCTGGCCGATTACGTTCTTGAAAACGATTCCTCCCTCGAGAGCCTTGAACGGAGAGTTGAAGAGTTATTTGATAACCTCAAGGCATTGACCTGATCAAATGGCAGAACAAGACGAGAATACTACTGAAGATGAAGCCCAGGCGTTAGAACGTCTGCTTGAAGAAGAAGGGGACAAAGAGGAAGGCGAGGCGGCCAAGGAAGAAGAAGGCGGAAAAAGTAAAAAGAAACTGCTAATCATTGCAGGAGGCGCAGTTTTGCTGATTGGCGGTGTGGTCGGATTTTTTATGATGAGTTCGGAAGAGGAAGCTCAACCCTCACTTGAAGAATTAGCCAAACCAATTGAAGAACCGAAAATAACAGAAGAAAAAAAACAGGCATTGAGGGAAGCTGAAGCTCCAAAGTTTTATGACCTGGAACCCTTCTTTCTGCCTTTGGTTGATAAGAAAAAGGAAACCGGGCAATTTGTGCATATCCGGATTCATCTCCAGATGAGCAATATCAAGCTGAATGAAGAGATTGACATCGTGCTCCCGTTAATCAGGCAAACGATTTATGAAATTCTTGAGAGAAAACGGCCAAGAGATTACCTGAATCCCAAAAAACCCATAAAAGAGCGGTTAAAAAGCGAAATCGTGACTTCTGCTAATACTTTACTTGTGACCGGAAGTGGTAAGATCAATGATGTTTATTTTTCAGAATTCATTATCAGGTGAGCCCGCTTGACAGAGACCGTACAGGGGATATAGTAATTAGATCAACCCGTTAAAAGGGAAACAGATGCCAATTATCAATCCAGCC
>JAJFIP010000085.1 GCA_021774875.1 Emcibacter sp. | reverse complement strand
CTCAATTCAGATCGTTATCTTGAATATTATTTTGCCGTCTGGTGGGCAGGAGCCGCTGTAGTGCCAATGAATACCAGATGGTCGGTGACAGAAAATATTTATTCCCTCAATGATTCAGGAGCAAAAATGCTCTTTATTGATGATACCTTTTTGCCGCAAATTGATGATATTCGCGCCCAAGCGGAGGCTTTACAAAATGTTATCTATCTTAGCGAAAAAGAAGCCGGGGAAGACATACTGGTTTATGAAGAACTTATCAGGACGTCCGAGCCTGTCCCCGATGCCGGGCGGAATGGTGAAGATCTGGCAGGGCTATTTTATACGGGCGGTACCACGGGATTTCCCAAAGGCGTAATGTTGCCGCACCGGGCGTTGTGGTTTAATGCCTTTATCGGGGCCAAGCATTTTGATTTTAAGCCAGAAAGCCGCTATCTTCATGTGGCTCCCATTTTCCATCTGGCTGATCTGGCTGGGACGTTAGCCACACTGGCTACTCTTGGAACTCATATCTTTATGTCAACTTTTGACCCCGTTGAAACATTAAATGTCATAGAAAGAGATAAAATCACTCATGCGTTACTTGTCCCTGCGGCTTTAGGTATGGTTTTGCAACACCCTGATTTTAATTTCCGTAAGCTCAAAAGCCTCAAATATGTTATTTACGGCGCATCACCTATGCCCGAGGGCGTGATGCGCGACGCTATGGAACGTATGCCGGGAATGCGTTTTATGCAATGTTATGGTCAGACGGAAATGGCACCGATCATCACCATACTGTCCGATGATTATCATCAACTAGAGGGCCCTAAATCTGGTAAATTACGTTCAGCAGGGCGGCCTGGATTTGGCGTTGAATTAAAAATAATGGATGAAAATGGTGCCGAACTGCCAAGGGGTGAGGTCGGGGAGATCGTCGCCTCTAGCCCCGGTATGATGACGGGCTACTGGAAGCAGAAAGAACAAACCGAAGAAACTCTTAAAGATGGCATGCTCCATACTGGTGATGCCGCATACATGGATGAGGACGGATTTATCTTTGTCGTTGACCGGCTGAAGGACATGATTGTTTCCGGGGCTGAGAATATTTACTGTGCCGAGATTGAAAATACAATTTCCACCTATCCCGGTGTGGCAGAGGTTGCTGTGTTTGGTGTCCCTGATGATAAATGGGGCGAAGTTGTTCATGCCACCGTTGTTCCGGGCAAGGGTGTTGAACTGTCTGAACGATCGATCATTGATCACTGTCATTCGCTCATAGCCAGTTTCAAATGCCCGAAGAGTGTTGATTTTCGCGAATCTGCATTGCCCTTGTCAGGTGCTGGAAAAGTCCTGAAGCGGGATCTGAGAGCACCCTACTGGCAGGGAAAGGCCCGTGGCATCAATTAAGCCTAGATAGCCTAGATAACCCGCATTTCATGCAGGCGGTTAATAGTATCCTGATCATAACCAAGGTTGGTCATAATCTCATCTGTATCCTGACCCAGCGTGGGGGCCGGTGTGCGGATGCTGCCCGGCGTCCTTGACAGACGCACCGGGGTATCGGCTACGGGAACCGGACATTTTGTACCGGGATAGGAAAATTCACTGAACATGCCCTGATCTATGGCCTGGGGATCATTCAGTGTCTCTGACAGATTATAAACCGGGCCGCAGGGTATGCGTGCTTTATCCAATTCCTCCAATACCTGTGCATTGGTACGGCACAGGCACCAGTCGATCATCACCGCATCAACAATATCGACGGATTCAGCCCGGGCAGTATCATCTTGCAGTGAAGGATGTTCCAGCAAATCAGGCCGATCGACCAAGGTTGTCCATCTTTTGAATATCGGGTTACCAACCACAGAAATAACTACCCAGCCATCTGCAGTTTTATAAGTATCAGCGGGGGCTGCATAGAAACTACGGTTTCCCTGTGGTTGACGTGACTTACCAGTGAGTTTTTCCTCAATCAGCAGGTTATTCATTAAATTTACCCCCGTGAGCTGCAGAGAACAGTCAACACATTGACCCTGACCGCTTTTTTGCCGTTCAAAAAGAGCGCACATGGCACCATAAGCGGCAAACATACTGGTGCCATAGTCTTCAAATAAAACCGTATCCCGCACTGGTTTATCGCCGTCCCCGGTAAGAAACATCGCCCCGGACATGGCCTGAGCCACCGTGTCAAAACCGACCCTGTCGGCATAGGGGCCACCTGCGCCAAAAGCTGACATCATGACCAGAATAATATCCTCTTTTGTTGCTTTTAATGACTCATAATCCAGACCCATCTGTTTGAGGGCCGATAGTGGCATATTGGCAATAACCAGATCTGCGCCCGCCACCAGTTTTTTTACGATCTCCCTGCCTTCCGGCTTCATAGGGTTAAGGGTCATGCCTTTTTTATTGCGGTTGGCAGCCATAAACATGCCACCACTGCCATCTGCTGCAACAGGAGCCACAAAACGGTCTTCACCGCCATCAATTTTTTCAATACGGATAACTTCAGCCCCCATGTCCGCGAGCAAAGCTCCGCAAAAAGGTCCCGCAATATAGCGGCCAAAATCCAATACCCTGATGCCTTCCAATACCATCATTAACTCACTTTGATTATGGCTCTTTTTACCTTGGGCCACATGGCCTTATGCACTTTCCCCATGTCATGTTTCCCAGTGCCAAACTGTTTTCGCGTTTCAATAAGATTTACCAACCCGACAAAAGTCGACCAGATAAAATCCGACACTTCGTAAGGATTATTCCGCTCAAATGAATTATCATCAATTCCATCCTGAATAATTCTGGCAGACAATTTGAAATTTTTTGCCATAAATTCTACGACAGATTTATGAGCCGGTTCACTGAAAGCCTTGGCAAAACTGGGATCATGCAAAAATAACATTGCCTGATAATACATGGGGTTATCTTGATGAAACTGATAATAATAATCCCAGATATGTTTTAGTTTTTTTTCAGAAGAGATGTCTTTTTCTGTTATTCTTTCCAAACCAATATGCATGGTCGAAATCGCCTCAAAGACTATCGAAACAAAAAGTTCTTCCTTGCTCTTGTAATAACGATATAAGGTTCCCACAGCCAAAGCCGCCTCATTTGCCACCAGTTCCATACTGGTTTTTACAAAGCCATACTTGCTGAAAACAGTGATTGAACTATCCAGAATCTCCTTTTTACGCGTCTCTTTCTCGCGGGATTTTCTTTCCTGTCTTTTTTCTAAACTCATATCACATGTCGTACTCATTTCACTGATTTTTCTCCGCCAATTTCGCCAGCATAGCCTTGGTTCTCTCCCTGACTTCAGGTGTTGTCCACAGCAAAGTTTGCTGAAAGACTTCTTGCTTCATAGATTCCATAAATGACATTTCCCCCAGTTCATTCAGGTGTAATTTAGTAAACGTCATAGCAGGATTATATCGTTTAGCCAATTTTTCTGCCAAGGCCAGAGCTTCATTCTGGGTTTGGTCTGCTGCACAGACATGATCAACAAGTCCATTCTTCTGGGCCCCTTCGACATTCAACGGTGTGCCCAGCAAAAATAATCGCCGAGCCTCTGGCAGGCCAACACGCTGAGTTAACAGATACATGGCACACATATCTGGAATAATTCCCAAATCAAGAAACGGGAACAGGAATTTGCTATTCTGATCG
>JAJFIP010000084.1 GCA_021774875.1 Emcibacter sp. | reverse complement strand
CCCAGATCGGAATAGGGTGGCAAAAATTATTGATACTGGACCAGATTCTAGCCGTGACCAGCGTAGCAGAAACAGCAGATTTTATCATTATCGGTGGCGGCATTGCTGGCGCATCCGCTGGCTTTGAGCTTTGCAAAAGCGGCAAGGTCATCATACTTGAAAAAGAAAGTCAGCCCGGGTATCACACCACAGGTAGATCTTCGGCCATTTTCCAGAAAAGCTATGACAAGGGGGATCCGCTGCTCAATATTCTGGTAAGGGCGAGCGAAAATTTCCTGTGTGAGCCGCCGGAAGGGTTTACTACTCAGGCCCTGATCAGGCCCAGACCCCTGATCTATATAGCCACTTGTGAAAATCAGGACGCACTGGATGACCTTCATAAGAAATTGTCTGATATAGATGTCAAAACAGAATTTATTGATGATCGTGAATCCACCCGTCTTCTGCCTATTCTGGCGAGTAAATATCAGGACCGGGTGCTATTGGAGCAGGGAGCCGCCGACATGGATGTCAGTGCGCTCCATGAAAGCTACCTGCGCACCATAAAACTGGCGGGCGGCGATATTATTACCAGTACCGAAGTCACCGGATTAGCCAGAGAGGGAAATATCTGGCAGGTGACTTGCGCCAATGGCAACTATCAGGCTCCGGTCGTGATTAATGCCGCCGGGGCATGGGTAGACCGGATCGCTGAAATGGCAGATATTTCACCGATTAATATACAGCCTATGCGCCGGACCGTGATTATGGTTGCCCTACCGGGTGGCACTTGTCCTGATGAGTGGCCATTGGTTATGGACCCGGAAGAAGGTTATTATTTCAAGCCCGAGCAGGGCAAAATCCTTCTGACGCCGGGCGATGAAAAACCCATGGCCCCGTCTGATGTGCAGCCGGAAGAAATTGATATTGCTTATGGTGCGCATTTCCTGGAACAGGCTACCAGCTTAAAGGTGGATAAGATTGACCATAGCTGGGCGGGCTTGCGCAATCTGGTAGCAGATGGTCATCCGGTTGTCGGTTTTGATCCGACGGCAAGCGGTTTTTTCTGGCTCGCCGGACAAGGCGGCTTTGGCATTAAAACCGCGCCCGCCATGGGCCGGATTACCTCATCGCTTGTTATGGGAGAAGGTTTACCGCAGGATATGATCGACCTGGGCCTGACCGAGGATCAGATTTCAGTAGTCCGACTCAAAAAATAATCTTTCCGTCCTTGACCGCACCAACGCAGAGATTTCCCCCCAGTTGATAAGACAGTTCCGCCGGATGACTAATATCCCATAAGGCAAAGTCGGCTAGATTGCCCACCTCCAGCACGCCCCGGTCATGAAGCCCCAAAGCCCGTGCAGCATTACGGGTGACCCCGATGAGGGCTTCAATTGGTGTCAGACCAAACAGGGTTGAGGCCATGTTGATCATCAGGGGCAGCGAGAGTACGGGCGAAGAGCCGGGGTTGCTGTCGCTGGCTACCGCCATGGGAACGTCATATTTTCTCAATAATTCAACGGGCGGCAGATTTTCATCGCGTAAGCTGTAAAAGGCCCCCGGCAGTAAGACTGCTACCGTACCCGAGGCGGCCATATATTTCACACCTTCTTCGGTGAGATGCTCAAGATGGTCGGCTGACAAGGCCTGATATTCCGCCGCCAGTTTTGCCCCGCCGCTATCGTTTAATTGTTCCGCATGGAGCTTGACAGGCAGGCCAAGCTCGCGGGCTTTGGTGAAAAGTATCTCGACCTGATCGGTGCTAAAGGCGATATCCTCACAGAAAGCATCGACGGCATCGGCGAGATTTTCTCGCATCACCGCTGTCAGCATATCAGTGCATACATAATCCATGTAACCATCCGAGTCGCCTTTAAATTCCGGGGCTACCGCATGAGCGCCGAGGAAAGTGGTGATCACATCTACGGATGAACTTTTCCCAAGTTTCCGCGCGACCCGCAGCATTTTAAGTTCATTTTCCAGATCAAGACCATAGCCGGATTTGATTTCTATGGTGGTAACGCCACCTTTTTGTAATTGCGCAAGACGTTTCTGGGCAGAGAAATACAGCATATTCTCATCCGTATCCCGGGTTGCCCGAACGGTGGCTAGAATGCCACCTCCCTCGCGGGCGATGTCCTGATAACTCATGCCGCTCAGGCGTTTTTCAAATTCCGCCACCCGGCTGCCGCCGTAGACAAGATGGGTATGACAGTCAATCAGACCGGGGGACAGGAATCTGCCCGCGCAGGAAACTATTTCAGCATTGTCATAGGCCGCAGGCAAATTCCGCATCTCACCAAGCCAGACGATCCTGCTGCCCTCTACCGCTATTGCCCCATCCCGAATCAAACCATAGCCCTCGGTCATGGTGAGCAGGGTGACATCTTTCCAGACGGTTGTCGATTGATGTTGTGCCATAAGTGTAATCCTTGCTGTATAGACAAGCTAACATAAAAAGCTGAAATAAGGGAAATAAATTCATAAAAGCTTGCTTTTTTTGTTAAAATAGCAATAGTATAGACAGGTTGTATAGACAGGTTTATATCAGATGACAGATAACAGATTGAATTCTCGTATTATCAAGGCCCCGACGGGGACAAAACTCAGTGCCAAAAGCTGGGCAACGGAAGCCCCTTTGCGGATGCTGATGAATAATCTTGATCCAGCGGTGGCTGAAAATCCGCAAGCATTGGTAGTTTATGGCGGCATTGGGCGTGCGGCCCGTAACTGGCAATGCTTTGATAAGATTGTCAAAAGCCTGACAGATCTTGGCGAAGACGAAACCCTGCTGATCCAGAGCGGCAAGCCAGTTGGGGTATTTCCCACTCATAAGGGGGCGCCGCGGGTGCTGCTTGCCAATTCCAATCTGGTGCCTCACTGGGCCAACTGGGATCATTTTAATGAGCTCGACCGACAAGGTCTGATGATGTACGGCCAAATGACCGCCGGTAGCTGGATTTATATTGGCAGTCAGGGCATCGTCCAGGGTACCTATGAAACTTTCGTCGAAATGGGCCGCCAACATTTTGACGGTGACCTGACTGGCAAATGGATATTAACCGCCGGGCTTGGTGGTATGGGTGGCGCCCAGCCTCTGGCAGCCACTATGGCCGGGGCATCTATGCTTGCCATCGAATGTCAGTCGGACCGCATTAATGCCCGGCTGAGTACCGGCTATCTCGACATGCGGGCGGAAAAACTGGCTGAGGCTATGGATATTATCTCCCGCGCTTGCGGAGAAGGCAGAGCCATTTCAGTGGGGCTTCTGGGCAATGCGGCAGAGATCATTCCTGAAATGATCGCGAGAGGCATCAAACCCGATGCGGTCACTGACCAGACATCGGCCCATGATCCGCATAATGGGTACCTGCCCATTGGCTGGACAGTAGATGAATGGATAACAAAAAGGGATAGCGATCCTGAAGCGGTTGAGAGTGCGGCCAAGGCGGCAATGGCTGTTCATGTCAAAGCCATGCTGGACTATCATAATATGGGTATTCCCACCTTTGATTACGGTAATAATATCCGGCAGGTGGCCTTTGATCAGGGGGTTGAAAATGCCTTTGATTTTCCGGGGTTTGTTCCGGCTTATGTGCGTCCGCTATTCTGTCGGGGTATTGGCCCGTTCCGCTGGGTGGCACTAAGTGGTGACCCGGAAGATATTTATAAAACCGATCGACGTGTCAAGGAACTGATCCCCGACAACCCCCATCTGCATAACTGGCTCGATATGGCCCGCGAACGTATCCAGTTTCAGGGACTGCCCGCCCGCATATGTTGGGTCGGTCTGGGTGAGCGACACAAGCTCGGATTAGCCTTCAACGAAATGGTCAAAAACGGCGAGCTGAAAGCACCCATCGTCATTGGGCGCGATCATCTGGACAGCGGTTCTGTGGCCAGCCCCAACCGTGAAACTGAAGATATGAAAGATGGTTCCGATGCGGTATCCGACTGGCCGTTGCTTAATGCTATGCTCAATGTGGCCAGCGGGGCCACCTGGGTCAGTCTCCACCACGGTGGCGGCGTTGGTATGGGTTTTTCCCAGCATTCGGGTATTGTTATTCTGGCGGACGGCTCGGATGATGCTGCAGAAAAACTGGGTCGGGTTCTGTGGAATGATCCGGCAACTGGCGTCATGCGTCATGCCGATGCCGGTTACGATATTGCCATTGAATGTGCCGCCGACAAGGGTCTGAATCTACCCATGGTCAGGGACCGGACATGAGCCATATATCTGATAATATCTTCACTATTCAACCGGCAGAAATGTCGTTAAGTGATCTGCGCAGGCTTTACCGGGCGGACTATCAGATCAAACTGGATAAAGCCGCCCTTCCCGCTATTGAGCGGGCGCGGACGACAGTGGAAGATATTATTGCCGAGGGCCGTACGGTTTACGGTATAAATACCGGTTTCGGTTTGCTCGCCAGCACCAGTATAGCCGATGAAAAGCTGGAAGAACTGCAAAGCAATTTGATATTGTCTCACAGCACGGGAGTGGGCAAAGACCTTGGCGATGATGTGGTTCGTCTGATATGTGTCTTGAAAATTTCAAGTCTTAGCCAAGGCCATTCGGGCATACGGTTAAGCACCATCAAAGCCTTCATCAATTTTATCAATGCCGGACTTGTTGCCTGTATTCCTGAAAAAGGGTCCGTGGGGGCCTCCGGTGATCTGGCCCCCCTTGCCCATATGACATTGCCGCTCATGGGTGAAGGATATGTGCGCTATGAAGGAAAGAAAATTCTTGCGGCAGACGCCCTGCGTCAAGCAGGGTTGGAGCCGATCAGTTTAAGCGCAAAAGAGGGTTTGGCGTTCCTTAATGGTACACAAGTATCGACGGCCTTGGCACTGGTTGGGTTATTTTATACCGAAGATATATTTGCCGCCGCTGTTGTCGCCGGTGCATTAAGTATTGATGCGCTGAAGGGTAGCCGCGCCCCCTTTGATGATCGTATTCATGCTGCTCGCCGTCAACCGGGACAAATGGCCATCGCCCCCAAATATCTGGAGCTGCTTAAGGGCAGTAGCATTATGAAATCCCATCTGGATTGTGACAAAGTACAAGACCCCTATTCTTTGCGCTGTCAGCCACAGGTGATGGGGGCGTGCCTTGATATAATCAATAATGCGGCCCATACATTGCGTATTGAGGCTAATGCTACCACAGATAATCCACTAATATTTGTTGGCGGTGATGTGATTTCCGGCGGCAATTTTCATGCCGAACCTGTGGCCTTTGCCGCCGATACACTGGCTCTGGCCATATGTGAGATTGCTGGTATTTCCGAACGCAGACAAGCCATATTGATTGATCCCAAAATGAGCGATTTGCCTGCTTTTCTGGTGAAGGATAGTGGGGTTAATTCCGGTTTTATGATTGCACAGGTCACGGCTGCTGCTCTGGTATCAGAAAATAAAACCCTTGCTCATCCATCAAGCGTGGACAGCATCCCAACCAGTGCCAATCAGGAAGATCATGTGAGCATGGCAACTTTTGGCGCGCGGCGTCTTGGTGATATGGCCTTTAACAGCGCCACTGTGATTGCCATTGAATTATTGGCGGCGGCACAGGGAATTGATCTGCGCGCCCCGGAAAAAACATCTGAAAAGTTGCAGAAAATGCATGATAAAATCCGCGCCAAAGTCACCTATTATGACAAGGATCGTTATTTTGCCCCCGATATTGAAGCCATCACAACCTTGGTTATGGAGGGCGACTTTTCCGCCCCGGTGATGGATATTCTGCCATCGGGAAAAGATTAGCTGATGCCCGGCTTTCACTTCACACAGGGAAGCACCCCGCTTCTGGTCAGTATGCCCCATGTGGGGACCGCCCTTGCGCCGGAAGTTGAGAGGGCTTTGTCGGATGCAGGCCTACAGCTCACCGATACCGACTGGCATCTGGATCAGCTCTATGATTTTCTGGAAGATATGGGCGTCTCCACCCTGATCGCCTACTACAGCCGCACAGTCATTGACCTGAACCGGGACGGTAGTGTGCTTTATCCCGGACAGAGCGAGACCGAACTTTGCCCGACATCGGGCTTTGATAATCAGCCACTATATCAGGCAGGACGCTCGCCGGACCAAAGGGAAATTCAGCGCCGGAAAGAAACCTATTGGCAGCCCTATCATGATAAACTCGATGCCGAGTTAAACCGGATTAAAGATCATTATGGCTATGCCCTGTTATGGGATGCTCATTCTATCCAGGCACAGGTTCCGCGTTTCTTTGACGGCCAGTTACCGGATCTTAATCTCGGCAGCGGGGATGGCACAAGCTGTTCGTCTGAACTGGCGCAGGGACTATTATCCATAGCGACCAGCTCGCCCTATGATGCAGTATTGAATGGCCGCTTCAAGGGTGGTTATATCACCCGTCATTATGGAGAACCTGATCAGGGCATCCACGCCATCCAGCTGGAAATTTCCCAGATCACTTATATGGATGAGACACCAGATTTTGATTTTTGCGAAAAACGGGCCGCCAGATTGCGGCCCACCTTAAAGGCAATGATAGATTATTTTCTTACAGCACCACGTCATAAAAAATAAAGCCAACGCCAAGCGGCACCACGAAACGTACCAGCAGGAACCAGATTTTAAACAGCATGGAATCGCCCAGTCCCATTTCTTCCAGCGTCACCGAGCGTTTGACGGACCAGCCGACAAAGATTGATACCAGCAAGCCATTGAGCAGCATAAAGACATTGGCCGATAAAAATTCAATAACACCTTCAATGGTTTTGCCCTCAAACAGCGGCAGGAAGCCCAGAGGATGCACGTCTTTCAATATATTATTGGACAAGGCGACAAAGACTCCCACAGTCCAGAGCACCGCACCACAATAAACTGCTGCGCGGGCCCGCTTGAATCTGCCTTCTTCCGACAGTTGCGCCACCATAGGTTCCAGCAGGGAGATGGTTGAGGTGATCGCCGCAAATGCCAGCAACATGAAGAACAGCACCCCGAATATCTGACCAATACCGCCCATATCATTAAATACGATCGGCAGGGTGACAAACACCAGACCCGGTCCTGACGCATGATCGACCCCGAAAGCAAACACGATGGGGAAGATGGCAAAACCGGCAAGCAGGGCGACTCCAGTATCGGCAAAAGCAACCCCCACGGCCATTTTCGGGATCGAAATATCACGGGTGAGATAAGAGCCGTAAACCATGATCGCACCGCTACCCAGCGAGAGTGAGAAAAAAGCCTGTCCTGCCGCCATCAGAACCAGTTCCGGCGTGATTTTGGAAAAATCAGGCTCAAACATAAAAGCAAAACTACGGGCGAAATCACCAGTGATTGAGGCATAAAGCACCAGAATGACCAGAATAACAAACAAGGCCGGCATGAGGATTTTTACCGTCTGTTCCAGACCGGATTTCAAACCACGGGCCACAATACCGACGGTAATGCCGATGGATAATGTCATCCAGAATATGAGTTTGACCGGGCTTGCCAGAAGTTCCTGGAACATGCTTGCAGAGGCACCATCTTCCAGATTATTAAAGGTACCAATACCCATTCCCAAGGCATAATCAAGAGTCCATCCGGCGACCACCGAATAAAAGGTTAATATACCCATTGGCACCAGCAGATATGACCAGCCAACGGCATTCCATAATTTTTGAGCTTTGGAGCCTCCAAAGCTTTGCATGGCTGCAAGGGGTGGTTTTTGGGAACTGCGTCCGATCATAAGTTCTGACATCAACAGCGGAATACCGATTATTACAACAATAGCCAGATAGATCAGCACAAATGCGCCGCCACCATTTTCAGCTACTACGTAAGGAAATCGCCAGATATTGCCAAGTCCCACGGCACTGCCAACGGCGGCCAGCAGAAAGGTAAATCCCGATGACCAATGTTCATGTTTTGCTGCTTGCATGTTTTAAATCCCAAGGTTTAGTTATTTATTATTGTGTGAAAGGCATATTGGCCCAAGATGTCTTTTATGTCCGCTATTTTTTCTTCCGGGACATTTGAAACTTTTGCCACAGTACCATAAGTTTTATCGGCTTCCACAGAAATATTGGGCTTCAGATTAAATTCTGCCAATGAATTTATAATCTCCCGTTTTATGGCATCCCGTTTCAGGTCGGGTTTGAATATTTTACCGACCGCCGTCAACGGCAGGGCATCTATCAGATATATTTCCTTGGGTACTGCCGCCCGTTCGGTAATGTGTTTTCTGGCAAAATCAATCAGCTCGGAAGTCTTGCAATCTGCCCCTTGATGAAGCACCACATAAGCCACCGGCACTTCTCCCGCATAGCTATCGGGCTTGCCAACGGCGGCAACGGCCATAACATCCTCATGAGGGGTCAGGGCATTTTCGATCACCGCCGGATCAATATTATGTCCGCCCCGGATGATCAGTTCCTTGGTTCTTCCGGTGAGCCAGAAATAACCCTGAGCGTCTTCCCGGCCCATATCGCCGCTATTATACCAGCCTTCAGCGATCCAGATTTCCTTATTGGCTTCCTCCTGTAGATAGCCATCAAAAATATTAGGCCCCCTGACCGCCACAGTTCCTATCTCATCTGTGTTGCAGTCCCTGAGGTAACGACCATCTTCGTCAAGGATCACCGTCTTCATTTCCTGATAAGGGATTCGGATGCCGATTGATCCTACCCGGCGTTCCCCTCCCAGAGGATTGCAGCTGCTGACGCAGGTGCCTTCGGTCATGCCGTAACCTTCGACCAGAACCAGTCCGGTGACGGCTTCAAATTTATCGATGACATCGCACGGCATGGGGGCCGCACCGCAAAGAGCCATGCGCAGCGAGGATACATCCCTGTCGCCAATTGGTACATTTAACAGGCTGGTATAAATTGTCGGCACGCCGCTAAAGAATGTCACCCGGTATTTTTCTACTATTTTCCAGAAATTCGGGATAACATCCGGCGACCGGTATCCTTCAGGGGTGGCGAGAACCACTGTCGTCCCTTCCATAAAACAGGTGAGGCCGGTTAATATGGGTCCGTTGACATGAAACATGGGCAGGCCGCAGAAGCCAATATCTTCAGATGATAAATCCATGGACAGCCCCGTCATTACGGAGCTGGAAATTTCATTATAATGGCTGTGACGGGCCAGTTTGGGCGTGCCTGTAGTACCGCCGGTATGAAACAGGGAACAGACTTCATCGCGCCTGATCAACCGGCCACTATCAAGTTGGCTACCAGAGTAATTATCAATAATTTCCTCATAATAGATCACATCGGTCCCCGAATCATCTGCAGGTCTGCCCCCCAGCTGAATGATATGTTTCAGGGTCGGCACCCGATTTTTGATTTTTTGCCAGATTTTCATATCTGGCATAGACTCAGCAATGACCAGTATTTTTGACTGTGCTGCATTCATGATGCCCGCCATATGATCCAGATCCAGCATAGGATTTATGGGATTGACTACTCCAGCAGCTTCCGCGCCCCACAGCACATAATGAGTTTCCGGCAGATTAGGCAAAATATATGAAACCACATCGCAGGAGCCTATCCCCAGATCATGGAACAGGTTAGCCGTCTGTGTTACCCGTGAACCGAGCCGGGCGTAGGAAATATCGACGGCTTGCTCAGTGGTATCTCCTGACCGTAAAAAATGAAGGGCGATTTTTTCAGGGGTATTCCTCGCCGCTCTCAGGATCACATCATAAGTTGACTGAAGCCCGTCCAGACGTTTTTCTAAAGGAACATCTTCAAGGCGGGCAACATCCCGTGTGTCTGCTATTTTGATAGTATCCTCCTGACAATGATTTTTGGCATAACATAGCGGCATTTTACTTGCCAGACAATATATAAGCAAAATGATGATTTCATCTTGCAATTTAACGGATTTTCCGGCATTTTCATGTGATGGATGATACAGATCAGAAATTAATCAATCTGCTGAAAAATAATGGCCGGGAAAGCACAACGGCACTGGCGCGGATACTGGGTCTGTCCCGTTCCACGGTTCAGGACCGTATATCACGGCTTGAAGACCGGGGCATCATTGCGGGTTATACCATCCGTTTTAACGAAGATTATGACAGGCGTCAGATTACGGCCCATGTGTTGATGTTGCTGAACCCTAAATTTGCTGACCAGATATTGCAGAATTTGAAAAAAATTCCCCTGATCAAGTCAGTTTATGCGGTCAGCGGTATTTATGACATGATCGTTCTGGTCAAGGCAGAAACTACCGAGGAAATAGACAGAATCCTTGATCAAATAGGTAGAATGGAAGGCATCAAAAAAACTACCTCCTCCATCGTTTTGTCAACGAAATATGAGATTTAGGCAGTTTAGGGTCTTTTAAAAGTGACTGCGGTCAAATCATCCCTGAGTGGTCTGACCACCAACTGATCAAAACTTTTCATAAGCTGGTTAAGGAATGTCTGGCCATGAGCCAGATGAGTATTTGTTTCCTGGCAGGTTTCGAGAAAATACGCCTCACCAATCATCCGGCCTTTCTGGACCTGACTTTCGGTGAGCACATCGCTATAGAGGAACAGCAATTCACCTTTTCTGAATGGGATCACATGATTTTCATAGGTGGCATCCTCAATCATGCCAAGGGGAAAGCCCGAAGGGTCCAGACAGGTCATTTCATCAGTCCCTACAGTTAACTTTACCGCCACTGTTGATGCCGCCGCCGCATAGGTAAAGCTATTCTGGCTGATGTCAATGAAACCACAAAGCATGGTGGCATATTGTTCCACGGGCAGCAATTTGAATAGATCCCGGCTGAGTTTCTCCAGAAATTCCGCCGGCGTGAAATTTTTGCTATCCGGCGTCTGATAATTTGAAATCAGCGAGTGAAGCCGGAAAGTATTTAAGGATGCCGAAACGCCATGACCGGAAAAATCGGCAATATAGATAAAAA
>JAJFIP010000083.1 GCA_021774875.1 Emcibacter sp. | reverse complement strand
GAGCCGACCAATGATCTGGATATGGATACGCTGGACCTGTTGCAGGATGTGCTGGGTGATTATGACGGCACGCTGGTACTGGTCAGCCATGACCGGGATTTTCTTGACCGGATTGTGACCACCTCCCTTGTCATGGAAGGCGGCGGCAGGATCACCGAATATCCCGGTGGTTACAGTGATTATATCCGCCAAAGCAAAGACCAGAATACGCAGGGCATTGCCACTTCTGGCAAGAAATCGGTCAAGATCAGCGATGTGCCCAAACAACGTATGGCCAAACTGAGCTTTAAACATCAACATGCTTTGAAAGTTTTGCCCCGTGAAATTGATGAATTGGAAAAGAAGATTGCCAAATTTCGGGCAAAGTTGGGCGAAGGGGATTTTTACGCCCGCGACCCAGATGGTTTTCACAAGATCAACGATGCCATGGAACAAGCTATTACCGACCTCAGCACCAAGGAAGAACAATGGCTGGAGCTTGAACTGATGCGGGAAAAGCTGGAATGAAAAAACCGGATAGAATACTACCCGGTTTTTGTATTTTTTACACAATTTTAAACTTAATGAACACCATGCATAAGTTTTCTGAGCAGTGGGGTCAGCATGAATATCACTATGCCGACTCCGACGCTGGCATAGCCAATGGTGGTATATACATCCATAGTTGCCACGACATCAAGCTGTCCACTGGCTGCACCATGTTCTGCGCTTCCGGTCAGGGAACTGATCCAACCAGCCACAAAATTGCCTAATGCAGAAAACAGGAACCAGGTTCCCATCATCATACCAACGATTTTTGTCACGCTGAGCTTTGTCACCATAGACAGACCAACCGGGCTAAGACAAAGCTCGGCAATAGTAAGTGAAAGATATATGAACACAAGCCAGATAAAGCTTTTTGATGTACTGTCATCAAGTCCCATGCCCCAGGCAAATATAATATAACCAAGGCCAATTAACAGCATCGCTATGCCAAATTTCGCCGGTGTAGAAGGCTCGACATGTTTCTTGGCCAATACCACCCACAGCCATGCCATGACCGGTGCCAACAAGACGATAAACAACGCATTCATCATTTGAACCTGAGAGGCAAGAATATTCATTCCCATAACATTGAGATTAAATTGCTGATCTGCGAGCAGGGTCAGACTGGCTGCCTGCTGTTCAAACAATGCCCAGAATACGGACTGTATTGCTATTAGAAAAAGAGCAACTGTAATCCGTTCGCGTTCTATTTTGGTAAAATTCTTAAAAGCATATATTAAAATAAGCCCAATCATCACAAAACCAGAAATACCGAGGAACTGCCCAACCAGTTTTTGATTTTGAATGAACAGCCAACTTATGGCCACAAGAGCAAGGCCAAACAGATAAATAGTCCATTCCTTATTAATGCCAAGGGGCGATTTTTCTTTCAAGATGGCTGGGTTTGAGGGTTCAGCTCGGCCATCCAGAAACTTTTGTCCCCATAAGAAAACAATAAGACCAAAGAGCATACCTATACCAGCAAGGCCAAAGCCATAGTTCCAACCATGAACCTCTCCAACGTAACCAACCAGTGCCGTAGCAAATACTGCGCCCAGATTAATCCCCATATAGAAAATGGAAAACCCGCCATCTCTGCGGGGGTCATTGGGGCCGTATAATGCGCCAACGATTGTGGAAATATTGGCTTTAAGGAATCCAACACCAGTTATGATCAGAGCCATTGCCAGAAAAAAGATATTAATATACATATCATTCCTGATGACCGTATCCCCGTCCATGAAAGACGCCGGACCATGAAAACCCATCAGGCTATGACCCGCAACAAGTAAGAGTGCGCCGAAGGTTACAGCCTTTCGGCTGCCCAGGTAACGGTCCGCCATATAACCGCCAATGATCGGCATCATATAGACAAGTCCCGCATAAGCCCCATATATCATGCTGGCTTCGCCAGCACTGTAAAGATGATATTTTACCAGATATAGAACCAGAATAGTACGCATTCCATAATAGGAAAAACGCTCCCACATTTCGGTCAGAAAACAAATGGATAGCCCGATAGGATGGCCCAGAAGTTCGCGTTTTTGTGACCCCTGATAAAAATCTTCAGGATCAGTTTCGTTTGTTATGTCAGACATTAATATTCCCTATTTTAAATGACATTTTTTTAATTGTTGTTTTTAAAGTCAGGCAGTCTGGCAGAAAAGGAATCGTCTGTCACCCGAAGACGGGCTTTTATGGGAAAAAGAACAGAATATTCCTCTTCCAAACCGGCTTAGGTAATATTATTCAATATATTCACGATATTTTACGCCTTATTAGGCCGCCAGAGAACGAATCTTGTCTATAAAATCAAATCTTTGTCTTTGCATCGTTATATCCCCTCGTATATATCTGATGCAGAAAAAACAGGAATAGCACTATGAAAATCAGCAGTAATTTTGACGCCGGAAATATCGAAGTCATCGAGGCGGTAAATCCCGGTAATATCCGTCTGTGCATAGCTAAGGATAATAAATCTGATTTTTACCAGTGGTTTTATTTCCGCCTGACCGGAGCCAAGGGTCAGCTTTGCGCCATGACCATAGAAAATGCTGGCGGCGCCGCCTATGCCAGGGGCTGGGAAGGCTATCAGGCCTGCGCGTCCTATGACCGGGAAGAATGGGTGCGGGTCAGTACTACTTATCATGACGGTGAAATTACCATCCAGCATATCCCCGAAAGTGACAGCGTCTATTACGCCTATTTTGCCCCCTATAGTATGGAACGGCATCATTCACTGGTGTCTCAGGCCGCCGAGGATGAAAGAGTGAGCCTCCATGTGATTGGCGAAACGCTGGATGGACAGGATATGGATCTGCTGACTATTGGCGATATGGCCGTAGGCAAGAAGGTGATCTGGGTCATTGCCCGCCAGCATCCGGGGGAAACCATGGCTGAATGGTTTGTGGAAGGTTTCCTTGAAAGATTACTGGATGAGGAAGACGCCCTCAGCCGCAGCCTGTTGGAAAAAGCGGTGTTTTATGTGGTGCCCAATATGAATCCGGACGGCAGCCGTCGCGGCCATCTGCGCACTAATGCCAAGGGAGCCAACCTGAACCGGGAATGGGAAAATCCCAACGTGGCGACCTGTCCGGAAGTTTTTTACGTGCGCGGCAAGATGGATGAAACCGGTATTGATCTGGTGCTGGATGTTCACGGTGATGAAGCCTTGCCCTATAATTTCATAGCCTGCTTTGAAGGTATTCCGGACCCGGACGAGGCAAAGCTTGATCTGGCTTATGAATATCAACGCCAGCTGATGCAATATAACCCGGACTTTCAGATGGAATATGGTTATCCGAAAGACACTCCCGGTACCGCCAATATGACCGTCGGCACTCATCAATTGGCCCACCGCTTTCAGGCTGTCGCCATGACACTCGAAATGCCGTTCAAGGATACGGCCAATTGCCCACGGCCGGAAACCTGCTGGTCACCGCGCCGATGCCGCAAACTGGGCCATTCCAATCTGGATGCCCTCGCTGCCATCATTGACCGGTTATAGAAATCACATTGTAGTGGCCCAGCCACCGTCCACGGTCAGGGTGATACCTGTAACATAACTGCTGGCGCGGCTGGACAGATATATGGCAGCAGCGGCCATGTCGCCAGGCTCACCAATGCGACCACTGGGAATCTTGTCCAGCATCGATTGTTTATGGCTTTACAGCACAACCTTGGTCATGTCGCTGGGAAAGGCACCCGGGGCAATGGCATTGACCAGAATATTATCTTGCGCCAGTCGTTTTGCCAGAACCCGTGTCATATGGATCACAGCGGCTTTACTGGCAGAATAGCTGTAAGTTTCAAAGCCCGGCACCGATTGTCCGTCAACAGAAGCAATATTAATGATCCGGGCCATGTCTGACGCCCTGAGCAGGGGCAGGAATTTCTGGGTCAGAAAGAAAACTGATTTAACATTAATATCCATCACCTTGTCCCAGCCGCTTTCGGGGAACTCGTCTATGGGGGCGGCCCATACCGCCCCGGCATTATTGACCAGAACATCTATTTTTTCTTCTCGTGATGCAATTTCTGACACAAATTTTTCGATGCCCTCAACTATTGATAAATCAGCCTGAAACGCAATACATGTGCCGTATTCGGACAAGGCTGCGGCTGTCTGTTCCGCTTGATCCGTATGGCGGGAACAGATATAGGTCTTAACGCCATTTTCTACAAACCCACGGGCAATCATGGCGCCTATTCCCCGTGAGCCGCCAGTGACAACGGCAACTTTTCCGGAAATATCAAATAGATTTTTCATAGAGCATCCTCCTGATTCTCTGGTAGTGCTGTAAGGAATGAACCCAGTTTGTTACAATTATCAACAATGCGCATAATATTGGGAAATTTATCAAGCGGACATTTAAATCGCACGGCGTTATAAACTTGCGGCACCAGACAGAGGTCAGCGAAAGACACAGTGTCACCATGACAATGGTCACCGGTCCTGCCATCATTAAGAATGGTTTCAAAAGCTTTAAAACCTTCTAAGATCCAATGGTGATACCAGTCAGTTTTCTGTTCCTCACTGGCGCCAAATTCGCCCATAATATATTTCAGCACCCGCAGATTATCCACAGGGTGGATGTCACAGGCAATGATACCGGATAGCTGACGAACCCTAGCTCTGCCTGCGGCATCCGTGGGCAGTAGAGCTGGCACTGGATAAGTTTCTTCCAGATATTCCAGCATAGCCATGGACTGTCCCATAGCCACATCGCCGTCTGTCATATAAGGCACAAATCCTTGGGGATTTTTTGACATATATTCTTGCGCCTTATGTTCTCCAGCCAGAATGGACAGCGGGATATGGGTGCATTCCAGTCCCTTTATATTCAAGGCTATGCGCACCCGGTAGGCAGTTGACGATCTGAAATATCCGTAAAGTTCCATTTTTAAATCCTCAAGGCGTATATTGTTTTACTACCTGATTGATCCGGCCAAAGATTGTGTTGCCGTCCTTGTCAAACATATCAATTTCGACCCGGTCGCCAAAGCTCATGAACGGGGTGGTTGGTTTGCCGTCTGCTATAGTTTCCAGACATCGCACTTCTGCCAGACAACAAGACCCTTCTGCCGAGCCTTTGTTGGACACCGTACCGGACCCGATTACGGTTCCTGCCTCCAATGAGCGTGACTTGGCAACATGGTTGATTAGCTGGGTGAAGTCAAAGGTCATATCAACGCCCGCATTGGGGGCGCCGACGGTCTCGCCATTGAGCACTGCATGAAGCGGCAGGCTTATTTTGGTGCCGTCCCAGGCATCACCCAGTTCATCAGGCGTAACAAATACCGGCGAAAAAGAAGTCCAGGGCTTGGACTGGTAAAAACCAAACTGTTTGGCAAGCTCTCCTGGTATCAGATTACGTAACGACACGTCATTGAGGATAGCCAGCAATTTGATATGTCCTGTGGCATCCTCCACACTGACCCCGGCGGGAACGTCATCGGTAATCACAGCAACTTCGGCTTCAAAGTCAATGCCCCAGTCTTCGCTTTCCACATCTATATCATCACATGGGCCAATGAAGGCATCAGATGCGCCCATATAAACCAGCGGGTCTGACCAGAAGCTTTCGGGCAGTTCCGCCCCGCGTGCCTTTCGCACCAGTTCCACATGAGTGACATAGGCACTGCCATCCACCCAGTGATAAGAGCGGGGCAGGGGTGCAGCACAGTCTGCCGGGTTAAAAGGCAAAGCATCAAGCCTGCCTGCCTCCAGATCATCATAGATCACACGCAGTCTGGGTTCAGTCACGGCCCAGTCATCCAGAGCCGCCTGCATGGTTGGGGCCACAGCCTGCACAGATACATATTTGCTCAGGTCTTTTGAAACAACGACCAGCTGGCCGTCACGTCCGTGTTTTAATGATGCTAATTTCATTGGTATATTCCATCTATTTCAAATATCATAAAATCATTCTGAAGATTTTTTTAGGTTTTGCAATTTGTAAAAAACATTATTATAGTTACAAATGAAACTTATTTCAAGATATTTAAGTTATTAAGGAATATGCCCCATGTCAGACAATAACAACAATCATCTGGTGCTGGAAAAATTTTTGCCCTATCGGCTTTCGTATCTGACCAATATTATCAGCCGTTCGCTGGCCCGGTTATATTCCGAGAAATTTGACATCAATCCCCATGAATGGCGGATTATGGCCAACCTTTACCGTTACCCCAATATCTCCGCCGCAGAAACAGGTGAGAAAATCGCCATGGACAAGGTAGCCGTCAGCCGGGCAATAAAAAGTCTATGTGACAAGGGACTGCTTCACAAGATTTTTTCAAAAGAAGACCGCCGCCGTTCGGTATTAAACCTGACCAAAGAAGGGGCAGATATGTATCAACAGATTGAACCACTGGTCACCTGCTATGAAGATTCCCTGCTGCAGAGTTTAAACAGCCAGGAATTATCACAGCTTGACCATCTGCTCAGCAAACTAACCAGTCATGTGACCGAGGATTAACCTTCGCTTTCATGGACACAGCGGTCAATGATATCTGAGTTTTCCGGGAAATATTGATCAAACAGGGTTGCAATGGCCCTAAGATAAGGCTGCCCGGTTGAAGTTATCTGGTAAGATGTCCCAGACTGCTTCAGATAGCCCACAGTTACCAGCTTTTCCAGATCATCCTTTTCGCGCTTAAAGTCATAATCAAGCCCGTGCTTTTTTGCAATGGCATGGGGATCAACGGTAAAATAGCTCATCAGGGTGGATATTACCTCCCGCACCATCAAATCCAGGGCATCGACTTTCAATCCCCGGCGCGCGGGAATTTCACCCTTCTCCAGTGCCTCGGTATAGGCTTTCAAATCAGGGCTGTTCTGGGCATAGCCACCGGGCAAAGACCCAATAGCAGAGGCACCAAAGCCAATGATTGTCGTCGCTGGATCAGCACTATAACCCTGAAAATTCCGTTTCATGTCACCCTGTTCGCGGGCGATCAGTAGACTATCTCCGGGCAGGGCGAAATGATCAAGGCCGATGGCCTGATAACCAGCTTGCTGCAATTTTTCACTGGCCAGTTCAAACATGGCCTGACGTTCCGCCTGTCCCGGCAGATGGTCTTTGTCCATCATTTGCTGGTGTTTTTTCATCCACGGTACATGAGCATAACCAAATAACGCTATCCGGGATGGCCTGAATTCACTGGTCTTGGTGACGGTTTCCTCGATGGTTTCCAGCGTCTGCCGGGGCATGCCGTAGATCAGGTCAAAATTAATATTTTTTATGCCAGCCTGCCGAAACCAATTCAGATTTTTTGCAATAAGTTCATCGGGCTGTATCCGGTTAATGGCCTCTTGCACATGGGCGTTAAAATCCTGAATGCCGAGGCTCGCGCGGTTGACGCCACTCAGGGCATAGGCTTTGACCTTTTCTTCTGAACAGGTGCGGGGATCAATTTCGACCGCAATTTCAGCATCGGGCAGAATATCAAAATTTTCCCGGACCAATGACATCAATCCTTTAAATGATTCTGCACTGATGATGGTCGGCGAACCACCGCCAAAATGAATATGGCTGATCTTCTTTCGGCCTGTAATAGCACCAATCAGGCTGATTTCACGTCTGAGCACTTCCAGATAACGCTGAACCGGCTCATATGAATTTGAAATTTTGGTGAAGCAGCCACAGAACCAGCATAGTTTTTCACAAAAGGGGATATGAAAATACAAACTTATCGGCTGATCATCGGGCAGGCATTGCAGCCACTCCTGATAAAGAGAGGGATCAAGGTCATGAAATTCCAGAGCCGTCGGATAGCTGGTATAACGCGGCAGGCGGCGCACCCTTTCCCGAGCATATAATTTTATCTGGCCAATAGTCATGTAATCCATATGCCATATCTGAGGTCAATAACACTGATCCAGATCAAGGATATTCAAGGCAGTTCATATTTAATTTGTACAAAACTGTGAGATAAGAGAAGGTGCCACCATTCTAGTAAACGTGAACTCCATAATAGGGGCCAAAAGGGTTAGAAGCTACGCATCTCCCCAACTCAATTCCTCTTCAGGAAATGGTTTGGGGAGAATGTAGAAGATTCGGGATATATAACGGACAGGCTTTATTAAAGACTATTCACTCTATCCGTTCTGGGCGATGAACTCATTGAGGTCATTTTGCAGAGAGGTGCTTTTTTCCGCCATGGCATTCACAGTGGTAAGCATGTCTGAAGCAGCAGTTCCGGTTTCATCGGCACCACCATTGACTTCATCAATACGCTGACTGGCTTCTTCGGTACTTGAAGCGGCCATCTGAGCGCTACGGCTGATCTCATTGGTGGCGGCGGATTGTTCGCTCATGGCATCATTTATGCCCACAGAAATATCCTTGACCTGATCAATTTTCTCACCGATGTGGGTTACGGTGCCGATAGCGACCTTGGTCACATTTTGAATTTTCTGAAGCTGGCTTGTGATCTGATCAGTGGCTTCAGCGGTTTTCTGCGCCAGCCCCTTAACCTCGCTGGCCACAACAGCAAACCCTTTGCCAGCATCCCCGGCACGGGCGGCTTCAATGGTGGCATTGAGGGCAAGCAGATTAGTCTGGCCGGAAATTTCCGTGATAATATTCAGGATAGTGGTGATGCGTTCCACTTCTTCGGAAAGTTCGGTCATGGCAGTGCTGGTATCGCCCACATCATCCACTGTTTCAGTGATCAACACTGATGAGCGTTCAACCTGGCCGGTAATTTCGTTAATGGAAGAGCTCAGTTCTTCAGCAGCACTGGCCACAGTCTGCACGCTGGATTTGGTTTCATTGGCTGATGATACTGCATGGTCGCAGAATTGTTTGGTATTTGTTGCGGTATCAGACACAGAATTTGCGATTGGGGCCAATTCGCTGGATGACGAGATCATGTCTTCCACATTGACAACAAATTTACTTGTGATGTCTTTAACCACGCGGTCCTTATCCTGAATCTGGGCGACAACGGCATTAATGGCCCGGCTGTGACGCAGGAATTCACCGCCCATGCCTTCGGGCATTATCCGGCGGTAATATTCACCGTCCCGCACGGCGCGCATGGTTTCCCCGGCTTCGGACATAAAGCATTGTACCACATCGAGGAAACTGTTGAGTTCCCCGGCGAGGTTTCCAATAGATGAGTCGCGGTTTTCATCAAGCACCCGGGCTTCCAGATCACCTTTCATCACCCGGTCAAAAACGCTTACCACCGTGTCAATTTCAGAGTTATCATCTGAATCGCTGACATTTGAACCACTATCGCTTTGGCCAATAGAGCTAATAGCTTCAGCAAGCTGTTGCAGTTCAGGGTTACCGGAAAAATCTTTTAAAGAATCCGGGTTGCTGCCTGATGCGACTTCATTACATTTGGTGGTCAGGTAACTGATATCTTCAGCGGTAATTAGATTGCCTGATGCGGTTATTTTTGAAAAAATACTCATTGATCTCTGCCTCTTGTTTAATGCTGCGCTCAAGCAGCTTCATTCATTGAAAAGATATATTCGCCGTAAGACACTTCTTCTTGTTTCAGCAAATCGACGAAACTGTCCAGTGCATCCTGCATACCTTGTTTCATATTTGCATTATTTTTTTCAATGGCGCTCAATTCCTTATAGTAGGATTGCATTTTCTGGACGACCTGTCTGTTGGGGGAGCGGCGGCTGGAATGATAACCTACGTGATTGCCCATCAGATCAAAGGTTGGAACTACATGGGCCAATACCCAATAATGATCTCCGCTTCTGTGCATATTCATAACGTAAGCGAATATCTCTTGCTGCTGCTGCAGGGTATCCCAGAAGAGTTTAAAAATACAATGGGGCATATCGGGATGCCGGATCAGGTTATGGGGCTGACCCAAAAGTTCATCGCGGGAATATCCGCTCATTTTTTCAAACAGTAAATTAGTATAAGTAATTTTACCTTTAAGGTCAGTCTTGCTGACGATAAATTCATTATCGGGAAAGAAGATTTCATTTCCGGTCGGGGTGATATTTTCCTTTGACATCCTGAGAACCTTTACTATTTATAATAAACCTATTTAACTAATATTAATTATCACTACTGTTATCTTTTTTAAGGGATACTTGTTAAAAACTAATTAATATATAAAACTATAATCAATTTTTAGTGGCCTATTACTTTGGGATTAGTCCCTTTTTCTGCATCATTCTTTTCACAGGGATTAACGCTGTTGCGCTCATGCGGCAGCATTTAATGAAAAGATATATTCACCATAAGACACATTTTCCTGTTTCAATAAGTCAGTGAAACTATCCAGAGCGGCCTGGGCACCCTCTTTCGTATTTGCATGTCTTTTTTCAATGGCGCTCAATTCCTTATAGTAGGATTGCATTTTCTGGACGACCTGTCTGTTGGGGGAACGGCGGCTGGAATGATAGCCCACATGATTGCCCATCAGATCAAAGGTTGGAACTACATGGGCCAATACCCAATAATGATCTCCGCTTCTGTGCATATTCACCACATAGGCGAATATCTCTTTCTGCTGCTGCAGGGTATCCCAGAAGAGTTTAAAAATACAATGGGGCATATCGGGGTGCCGGATCAGGTTATGGGGCTGACCCAAAAGTTCATCGCGGGAATATCCACTCATTGTTTCAAACAGGATATTGGTATAGGTGATTTTACCTTTGAGGTCAGTCTTGCTGACGATAAATTCATTTTCGGGAAAGAAGATTTCAGTTCCGGTAGGTGTGATATTTTCCTTTGGCATTTTACGAACCTTTATATTACAAAACTACAGTTTTTCTATTTGATATTAATTATCAATACTATTGATATAACATTTATGGGGGATACATCTTAAGAACTAATTAACAAGTTAAATAATTATTGAATCTTTTGTTTTTTGAGGGAAAAAAAGAAGGGGATCTGCCCACTGATAAACAGACATCAGGCAATATCAGCAATATTATTTTGCCAGTTCTGACCGTCAAAATCTTTAACAATGACATTTTTTTCGTGCTGTGATCAATGCAATTGGTACTAAAGCCAATGCCGCCCTTGTGGGGGCGGGGAAGATAAAATAACTTCACTTCGTCAATGGGCTGGCTGGCCTATTCCATGCTAGATGCGGCTACCTGGGCGCTGCGGCTAATCTCATTGGTTGCGGCAGACTGTTCGCTCATGGCATTATTAATGCTGACTGAGATGTCATTGACCTGATCAATTTTCTCGCCGATCTGGGTTACAGTGTCGATGGCTGTCTTGGTTACATTCTGAATTTTCTGAAGCTGGCTGGTTATCTGATCTGTGGCCTCGTAGGTTTTCTGTGCCAGCCCCTTAACTTCACTGGCGACCACTGCAAAACCTTTGCCGGCGTCTCCGGCGCGGGCGGCTTCAATGGTGGCATTCAGCGCCAGCAGGTTGGTCTGACTGGAAATTTCCGTGATGATGTTCAGGATGCCTGCAATCCGGTTCACTTCTTCGGAAAGTTCTGTCATGGCTTGGCTGGCATTGCCAACATCGCCTACTGTTTCCGTGATCAGGCCAGACGACCGTTCGGCCTGATTGGTAATTTCGTTTATGGAAGAACTTAATT
>JAJFIP010000082.1 GCA_021774875.1 Emcibacter sp. | reverse complement strand
ACTAGATCAACGGCTGGGAACTTAGAAAGCTTAAGTGCAGCTTTTTTTACTGCTTCAGGAACAACACTGTACCCTGCAGCTTTTTCAGTAACTCTGCCAAATTCTCTAAATTTGCCATCTTGTTCTTTTTTACCGAGAGAATTAAATTCACTCATATTAGCTTTTGCCAGAATGATAACTCCAGCCTCACGCAGTTTTTTTACAACGAAAGAATCCTTTTTAGCAATGGATCCCTCTAATGCCAATGATCCCGCAGTTGTCATCATTTTGTCTGCGGTATCTATATTATCTTTGAGGATGGCAGGGATACCATGGAGGGGGCCGCGTATTTTACCGTCTTGCCATTCTTTATCCAATGAGGCAGCTATGGCAACGGCGTCCGGATTTATTTCAATTATAGAATTTAATGTGGGGCCGTTCCGATCAAAGTTTTCAATATTATCCAGATAGGATAAAACAATCTTTCTACTTGTAGTTTTTCCTTCACTTAATTGCCCCTGAAGTTGTCTGATTGACAGCTCTTCCATATAATTTCCCAGCGTTCATATTGAAAATATTACTTAAGTGTAAGCCTTAAGGGAGGTGCGATAAATAAGATATTAATGATACTTGGCATCTGATTTTACTAACTTCCAGGCATTTAGACAAAAATATCACCGGGCAAATTGCTTAGAGAAAAGTGAAGCGAGGGGATGGCTATATATATTTTACTTCTGCCACTTATTAGCCGAAAATTACATAAATGATTAAACATAATATTTGAGGAGAAACTCAATGTCAGATAACGATAAAATTGTTATAACTGCTGGCCTTACGGGTGCGTTAACAAGTAAACAGAATAATCCTGCCGTGCCATATCGTCCCGAAGAATGGGCGGTTGAGGTCAAGCGGTGCGAGGATGCCGGTGCCGCCGTAATCGCAGTACATTTCAGGGAATATGATTTAGGCGAACCTACTGTGGATACTATTGTAATGCAGGAAACAATGGATGCCATCACATCGAACTGCAATTGTATTGTTAATCTGAGCACGGGGGTTGGTGCCAATGTTTCCCTGGAAGAACGTAAAGAACCAGTGCTCCAGCATCGGCCTGAAATGGCATCACTGAACCCAGGGTCAATAAATTTCAATTCTGTCAATTGGCGTACGGGTGAGATTGCGGTGGATAACACTTATATTAATCCATATGAATATACACTTTTATATGCCCGTATCATGCATGAAAAAAATATCAAACCGGAAATGGAATGTTTTACCCCATCACATATTGAAAATGTGTTGTGGTTAAAAAAGTATAATGATTGGTTCGCACAGGACCCACTTCATTTTGGCCTTGTTTTTGGTGTTGCAGGTGCCATGCAATTCAATGAGTCCAATTTTGCCAATTGCCTTTCCTTGATTCCTCATGATGCGACCTGGATGGGCATAGGTATTGGCCCAAATTGCTGGAAAGTGGCCCTTGCTTCTGCTGCCTTTGGCGGTCATATCCGGGTTGGACTTGAGGATGGATTATGGACAGATAACAGTACACGCACGTTATCAAAAGGAAGTTATGACCAAATTGAGCGCGCCGTAGAGATAGCTCATCAAGTTGGTCGTGCACCGGCAACACCATTGGAAACCAGAAGGATATTTAATCTTCGTGGTGATAATGACTAAGGGTAAGAATATGAATGACAATTTAGTAAAAATATCGGGCAAGGTTACCATCATTACCGGTGCGGCAACAGGCCTTGGGGCGGCGACAGCGCGCATGATGTCTGAAGCGGGGGCAAAGGTTCTGATCAATCATATGAATGGTCAGGAAAGTTTAGCTCGGGCCGTCACAGAAGAATGTGCGAGTGATAGCCTTTGTTATGCTGGTGATATTACAAATGATGATGACTGCAAAGCAATAGTCCAGGCAGCATATGAACACTGGGGGCATGTTGATATTTTGATAAATAATGCGGGTATTAATAAATTTGTCGATCATTTTGATCTTGATGGGTTAAGCCCGGAAGATTTTATCAATATGTATCAGGTAAATGTTATTGGAGCTTTTCTAATGATACGTGCAGTTACGCCAATTATGAAAGAACAGGGGGCTGGTATTGTTGTGAATGTGTCCTCTGCTGCCGGATTGGCTGGTGGTGGAAGTTCCGTAGCCTATGCCGCTTCAAAGGGCGCTATTAACACCATGACAAAATCTTTGGGTCGCGCGCTGGCACCAGAAATCAGGGTCAATGCAGTTTGTCCGGCTTTTATAAATACACCCCTCTTTGATAAGTGCCTTGGACATATGCCGGAAGAGAAAAAAAATAAATGGCTGACAGAGATAGAGGATTCCACACCATTGAAACGCGGCAGCAGTGCGGACATTATTGCCAAAAGTATCCTGTTTCTGGCTAGTGATCTATCCGAGAATGTTACCGGACAATTATTGAATTGTGATGGCGGGACTTTGTTGGGTGAATATAAACCATATTTTGCACCTGATCAAAAAAAGTGAAACAGTAAAAGAAATTGGAAAAAAGTCAGATGTCTATGAAACAAAAAGTAATTTTGACCTGTGCCGTTGTTGGTGAAAATGACTATAATAAAGCACATCCAAATTTTCCTGTAACACCGCAAGAGATAGCCGATGCAGCATGGGAAGCAGAACAGGCAGGAGCCTCTGCGGTTCATCTTCATGTGCGAAATCCTGAAACAGGAGATGGCAGCCGTGATCACGAATTATTTCTGGATATGGCCAGCCGCGTACGTGACAAGGGTGTTACAGCTGTGATGAATATTACCTGTGGCGGCGGGGCGGTTTATATCCCTGATCCCGCTGATGAAGGTCGCGCTGGTCCCGGTAGTGATATGGCCTCTGCCGAAGAACGCTACTTGCATATTGAAAAAATCTTGCCGGAGGTCTGTTCTATTGATGTGACCACCCAGAACCAGCAGGATGGGGATACGGATATGGTTTATCTCAATACGCCCTTTACCTTGAAGAAGATGGCAAAACGTTTTCAGGAGTTGGGGGTGAAGCCAGAGATCGAAGTCTTTGCTCCCGGTGATATTATGTTATCCAACAAGATGATCGAAGAGGGTTATTTTGATGCTCCGCCCTGTTTTCAGATCGTGATGGGGAACAGATGGGGCCTGCCTGCGACCCCTGAAACTATGATTTATATGCGGGATTTGCTTCCCGAAAATGCCCAATGGGCGGCCTTTGGGATTGGGCGGATGCAGATGCCCATGGTAGCGCAGGCGGTGCTGTTAGGAGGAAATGTACGGGTTGGGCTGGAAGATAATCTTTACCTTAGTCGTGGTGTCTTTGCCACAAATGGTCAATTGGTGGAACGCGCGGTTACTATTATTGAAAATTTGGGCTGTGAAGTGGCATCCCCTGAAGAAGCACGCGTCATGTTGGGTATTACAATTTGCTAGAATAAAAGGTTTTGTCAAACCCGTTAGTACTCGTATAAGAGAGTGTTTTGGTTTCATCGTAATGAATAAAAGAAAATTTGAGGGTTTCCATGGTTGGAGCAGGAGATTATTGGCTTGCCCTTATTTGGTGGGTCGCAAGTTCAATCCCAGGTCTAATATAGAAACAATAATACAGAGTATAGTTTGAGTTTGCCTCCCGCCCCCGCAACCATGTGTGGACGGCCCTTTAAATGCAAGGGATATTTTGATCTTTTGTAACGATAGGATTAGGTGCTGTCATGTGTCCGGCCTGTTTGTGCGGTTTATTGCCGCTGACCCTGATGATTTCCGCGGATCCAGTCTCCAATCAATAAAACGCTCATTCATGAGCATGGTTGCGGGCGAGATGCCTGGATTTTTGGTTTCCTGTCCTTCGTTATCATCACATCAAATG
>JAJFIP010000081.1 GCA_021774875.1 Emcibacter sp. | reverse complement strand
ACCTGTTGATTGATCTGGACCGTTTCTCTCTGGTGCAATGGACACTGGGAGATTTAGCCCGTCAGCGAACGGAAGGTAAAAGCTGGTATTGGGACATGGAAGGATCCCCGATTGTTTCCGGCTATGAGCGAGGCAATGACTTTGCGTTGGTGAAATCCGGTAAAGAACCAATGACTGTGATTTATCCGCATCTACAAAATGGTTTATCAGGGGCGCTACGCAGCTATCATTCTGATGGAAATAAAGTGAGTCTAGACTATGAGCTCACCTTTAAAGTAAATAAAAAAACAACGACAGTTGAAGTCTCTGATGCTTACCAAACACTTCCTGAAAAACAAAATCAATCGGGTTGGCAGCGAACCATCAAAGCCAGCAATCTTCCCGCTGGATACGAACTCTATATAGGACGTGTCAGATTTTCAAAGAGCATCGGCAATCCACAAATTTCTGCCACGAAAAACCCACAAGCCAAGTGGATGCACATCAGCGACAATAATTCACACGAATATGTTAAAATGAATCGTGACTCTGCAGAACACGAATCACTGACGCTAGACTACGTTTGTAATCTCACAGCAGATGCACTGCAGGTCAAAACAAAACCCAAGCCCAAACCTGCACTCGAAAAAGTCACCAGCGCCCCCGGCTTTGATGGCGTTCGTCTACCGTTAGATCGTTCCATCATGCCAACCGCGTTCGCGTGGCTCAATGATGGAACACTCGTTTTCACTTCCTTGAAGGGAGACGTCTTTCTCGCAAAAGATACCGATGGCGACGGCGTGGAAGATAAAATGACGTTATTTGAAGAAGGGCTCTCTGCCCCCTTCGGAGTTGTTGTCGATGGTACTGATTTGATTGTCTCTCACAAACCCGAAGTCTTAAGGCTTTCCGATACCAACGGAGATGGTCGCGCCGACAGACGCACGGTCATCGCCACCGGCTGGGGACTGAATGACAACTATCATGATTGGGCCACTGGTTGTATTCGTGACAGTCAAGGTAATCTCTATATTGGCTTAGGTAGCGATTATGCACAAATGAAACGCCCTGATGATCAGATTCATTGGCGAGGAAAAGTTCTCAAGATCAGTTATAATGGCGACATTCAACCATTGGGGCACGCGTTTCGTTATCCCATCGGACTCGCCATTAACTCGAAAGATGAAATCTTCGTTTCTGATCAACAGGGAGTGCAGAACACCTTTAACGAAATCAATTTCTTAATTCCGAGTAAAGCGTATGGCGTGCCCAGTCAATCCGATTTACGCGCAAAACAGAATCTGAAAGAAACAAGAGCCGCGATTCAAGTGCCCCACCCTTGGACGCGCAGCGTCAATGGCTTAACGTGTATTCCGAAACAGTTCCCCTACCCGGCTCTATTCGATCAGGGTCTGGGCTGCGAATACAACCACCGTTTACTAATTCGCTTCACCACGCAAAAAGTGGGTGATACCGTTCAGGGAGCCACTTATTACTTCACTCGTGCCGATGTGCCTCCTGATGAGAAAAATTTCACTGGCCCTATGTCAGTCGCCGTCAGCCCTAAAGGCGATATCTACGTCGGCAGCATCCATGACAGCGGATGGCTCGGCGGCCAAAACACCGGCTCGATCACCAAATTGACGCCCAACGGAAAATTCCCGAACGGCATCAAAGAGCTACGCGCAACTCCAGACGGTTTTGAACTAGAATTCTTCGAGCCCATCGATGGCAAGAAAGCCGCTGACAAAGATGTCTACACCATCGCCGGCTACACCCGCGTCTGGAGCGGCAGCTACGCCAGCCCCGACAGCGGCCGGTATAAGGTCAAAGTGGAAGCGGTGACCGTTTCTGATGACCAGAAAACAGTGCGTCTGAAAGTCAACGAACTCAAAGAAAAGTTCGTCTACGAAGTCAGCTGCCAACAAATCGGTAAAGCAGGCTCTAAACTCTTTCCAGTCACAGGGCACTACTCAATGAACCGGATTCCCGAGTAATTGGGAACAGATCAGGAACGATGATCTCCCAAACACTGGGGGAATCTTTTCTAGCTTTGTAATTATTGATCAGTCGACTGGCCCGAAAGGCATCAATCATCTTCGCTGCTTGACCACCTTTCTTTTCCAGTACTCCAAGAAGCTGTGGTTCCACCGTGAATTTTTCGAACGGAGAAACAAACATTCCCCTGCTTGGAAACGCATATTTCTTCAAATTCATTCCATTACTATCACTGGTAAGCAATTCAACGATATCGATGGAATTCAGTTCCGACAATTTGGACAATTCACTCTTGTGAATAAAAAAGATGGTTGGTGACTGGTACTCTCCTTGCAGGACCTCGACGGTCGGCTGCCAGACCAGATTCTGATAATCAACCTCTTCAAATTTACCGTTTGCCGATACAGGACAGGGGGTCGTCTGATTATTTTTCACATCAATTAGATAGACGCCCCTCTCAGCTTCCAGACTCTGATTATGCCGGTAGGTCCAGCGGTCATCTTGAATTGATCGACTTGAACTCAGGTGGTATTGCCTGCTCCTGGGGCCATAGTATGAATCGATGCGGCGAAAATCACATAGCAGAAATATATCTTCGGCTACCGGCTTGCCTTGCCACTCTACTTGAAATTCAACAGGAACCTTCTCAGGAACTCCCGCCGGGCAGAAAATCGTCTGTTCGTACTTTCGTCCCGGTATCGTTGTGATGTTAAGCGTACTGAGTTCCTCATTCCACGGAGTACGCAGTGTCATCTTGTATGTTCCCCAAGGAAGCTTCCCAAAATCCAATTTTCCCGTTTCATCACTGACGGCGCCGACACTAAAGACGGATCGTTTATTTTCAAATTTCATCAGACTCGCTTTAAACCCAGTCGCTGGTTTTCCCTCTTTATTCTCTTCCAGCAGTTGAAACAAAATCGGATTCATCTCTTCGGAACTGGAATCGGCCTGCTCAATCTGCTTCTGCATCATGACTTCCAGTTGTGTTAGAAATTGTTGATCCAACTTCGTGTTCGCGTCCGGCATAGGCCGATCTGCCATCGCTGCCATTTGAACCAGCATTTTCTGATTCATGGACTGACTTTCCTGAAACAGCATCCAGGAAATGCCCACCACAGCCAGACAGCAGACCGCCATGAAAACAGAAATACCGGTCATAATGCGTTGAGACATGATTTTTTCCTTCATCGCGTCCAGCCAGAGTTGATAGGCAATTTTAATAGGGTCGCCGAATTGATTGATTACGCGTTGTTTTGCGATCTGCTCGTCCGGATTCTTCAATAACTCTCGATTCAAGGCACATGCAAAGTGATCGCTGAGTTCATCGAGAATATCCTGCCGCAGCGACGACGGTTCATCGTCACGCCGCGGCGGAAAATCGTCAACACTGATCTCAGGCCAGCTCACCGGGGACTCCCTTTTTTTTAACGCGTCCGAAACGCTTCCCTTCAGAAGAAGCCCCCACCAGACCCATTGACTTCCACATGTTTGGTTCCCTCAGTTACTTTTAACTGGTTCAATTCAGGCAATTTAATATTCCAGACATTGTCGTGGTCTTTGGCAGCAGTGAATTCAAGTAGTTTTGAGAATTGAATTCCGCTGGCAAATGAATTTGGTTCGCCCTTTCCCTCGGCTGCAATAAGAGCCTCGATCTTTCGATATGTTATCATCATTGTCGTGGGATTAAATCTAACGGGGCCTCCAAAACCACCACTCTGCAGGCT
>JAJFIP010000009.1 GCA_021774875.1 Emcibacter sp. | reverse complement strand
TGTGCGGCGTTCCGGTTCATGCGGCAGAAACTTATCTGTCCCGCCTGATAAAAAAGGGTTTTAAAGTAGCGGTTTGTGAACAGATGGAAAATCCCGCGGAAGCTAAAAAGCGTGGCGGTAAGTCGGTTGTAAAGCGGGATGTTGTTCGTCTTGTGACACCGGGAACTATCACGGAAGAAAACCTGCTCAATGCCCGGCAGAATAATTTCCTGGCGGCTTTGGCGCGTTCGCAGGATGTCTTTGCACTGGCATGGCTTGATATATCCACGGGTGATTTTTATGTAAGCACTGTCACACCCGCTAATCTGGAAGCTGAATTATCACGGCTTCAGGCTGGGGAGTTGATCCTGTCGGCGCAGGTTCTGGAAAGTAAAGAATTTGGCGATGCTCTGGAAGACTGGCAAGACATTCTCAGTCTTGTTGAAAGTAGTAATTTTGATAGTGCCGGGGCCGAAAAAACCCTGAAAGAAATATATGGGGTGAAAATACTGGAAGGGCTTGGCGGGTTTAATCGGGCTGAGTTATCCGCTTGTGGTGCGCTGGTGACTTATTTGCAGGAAACCCAGAAGGGCAAGTTGCCGAAATTAGCTCGTCCGGTTTCGGTGGGTGAAGACAGTGTTATGCTGATTGACGGTGCGACCCGGCGCAATCTGGAACTGACCCATACTCTGGCTGGGTCGAGACAGGGAAGTTTGCTTCACACCATTGACCGGACTGTAACAGGAGCCGGGGCGCGATTGTTGAATAGTCGCCTGAGTGCTCCTCTGATGGACGTCCGGGTCATTAACAGGCGACTTGATCTGCTGTCATATTTTCACGATCACGAAGCCTTCCGCCGTAAAATCAGGGAGCTGTTAAAACGCTGCCCAGATCTTGAGCGGGCCATGTCGCGGCTTTCGGTGGGCCGGGGTGGACCACGCGATCTTGCCGCGGTCAGGGACGGGCTGATACAGGCCGCAGATATCAAGTTTAATTTTCACAGCCGTAAAGGCGATCTGGTATCTCTGCCAGAGGATATTGAACTTATTCTGGAGAATCTGGGCACCCATCAGGAAACCATCGACCTGCTGCAGAAATCACTGGCTGAAGAATTGCCGATCATTATCAGGGACGGAAATTTCATTGCCAGGGGCTTCCATGCTGCCCTTGATGAGTTTCGCACATTGTCCAGCGAAAGCAAGCGACTGATCATGGCACTTGAAGCAAGATACCGTGAATTGTCTGAAATTAATGGCCTAAAAATCAAATATAACAATGTGTTAGGATATTTTATTGAAGTAACGGCTCTTCACGCTGACAAACTGATGACCCCGCCTCTGAACGAAGAATTCATTCACCGCCAGACTTTGGCCAATGTAGTACGTTTTAACAGCACAGAGCTTGCGCAACTTGCCGGAAAAATTGGTCAGGCGGCGGACCGTGCTTTGGCTCTTGAGCATGAAATTTATGAGAAGCTGGTCGGGGATGTTCTTTTGCGATGGCAGGAAATTAGTCTGGCATCTCAAAGCCTGGCCCAACTGGATGTGGCCACAGCTTTGGCAGAACTGGCCGCAGAAAAAAATTATGCTCGACCTCAGGTCGATGACAGTCTGTTATTTGAGATAGAAAATGGCCGTCATCCGGTTGTGGAAGCTGCCATAGAAAAGGCTCATATGGATCATTTTGTTGCCAATGACTGTGATCTGGGTCCGGGCAATCGCCTGTGGCTGATCACTGGCCCTAATATGGCCGGTAAAAGCACTTTCCTGCGTCAGAATGCCCTGATCGCCCTGATGGCGCAAATGGGTAGTTTTGTGCCGGCCAAGTCGGCCCATGTGGGGATAGTGGACCGTTTGTTTAGCCGGGTCGGTGCCTCCGATGATCTGGCGCGGGGTCGATCGACATTTATGGTCGAGATGGTTGAAACCGCAGCAATTCTGAACCAGTCAACGGCGCGGTCACTGGTGATACTGGATGAGATTGGGCGGGGGACGGCCACTTATGACGGCTTGTCTATTGCCTGGGCGGCAGTTGAGCATATCCATGAAGTGAACCAATGCCGGGCCCTGTTTGCCACCCATTATCATGAGATGACTGCCCTGTCGACAAAGCTCGATGATCTGGCCCTGCACTATATGAAGGTCAAGGACTGGAAAGGCGAAATTATCTTCCTGCATGAGGTATCAGCAGGGGCGGCTGATCGGTCATACGGTATTCAGGTCGCCAAGCTTGCTGGCCTGCCAAAGATTGTTGTTGAACGGGCCGCCCAGGTGCTTCACAGCCTGGAACAGGAAGGGCAGGGCTCAGCAACGGGGCAGAAAATATATGACCTTGCCGATGATTTGCCATTATTTTCTGCCATACAGACAAAAATGGAGCAGAATCAAAGTGATGATGATAGTCCGGCGGTGAAAATATTTTCAGCATTATCGCATATTCATCCCGACGAACTGACCCCGAGAGAAGCTCTGGATGCACTATATAAATTGAAGAAGCTACAACAGGATGATTTCTAGACCTAAAGTAAAAAAGCACAGGCAGATATTTAACCGCAAGAAGTTTTTGGAAAGACTTGAGCTTCTTAAGGAAGATAGCTCGTCTTCTAATATTCGGCCCGCTTTACTGACCCTTTTCAAGGATTTTTATCAGCAGGGGTTTGATGAAATAAAGCATCGCTGTGAAGATGGTGAGAATGGCAAACTGCTGGTCATTGCCCAGAGCTTCCTCACCGATGAAATTATTGTGCAGCTTTATAAGGTGACGACAGAATTCATACTTCCGGTTCAGAACCGAACTTTAAGCGAACGCTTAAGTCTGGTGGCTATTGGTGGCTATGGCCGTGCTGATATGGCACCCTATTCGGATGTGGATCTGTTGTTCTTGTTGCCTTACAAGCAAACCCCCTGGGGTGAGCAGGTAGTGGAATATATGCTCTATATGCTGTGGGATATTGGCCTGAAAGTGGGCCATGCGGTTCGCACCGTAAAAGAATCCATCCGATTGTCAAAACAGGATTTGACTATTCGGACATCATTGCTTGAAGCCAGATATATCTGTGCTGATAAAGACCTGTATCAGGAATTTGTTGAAAAATATGATACTCAGGTCATTGCGGGGACAGAGCCTGAATTTGTCGAGGAAAAACTGGCGGAACGGGACGCGCGTCATATAAAGCTCGGCAAGAGCCGATATGTTGTGGAGCCTAATATCAAGGAAGGCAAAGGGGGCTTGCGTGATCTGCAAACGCTCTACTGGATTTCCAAATATATCTACGGTGTCCATAGTGTGTCTGAAGTAGTGGACAAGGGCGTGTTTTCCCGCAGTGATTATCGTCAGTTCCAGAAGGCGTCCAATTTCCTGACCACAGTACGTTGTCATTTGCATTATGTCTCTGGCCGGGCAGAAGAACGCATTTCCTTTGGTGTCCAGAAGATACTGGCCGACCGGCTTGGATATGTGGGCCGTGCCGGATTGTCAAATGTGGAACGGTTTATGAAGCATTTTTTTCTTACCGCTAAAACCGTTGGCGATCTGACCCGGATTTATTGTGCTTACCTTGAAGATAAACATAAACGCAAGCCACGCCTCAGGATGCCAAAGTTCGGACTTCGCAAACGAAAAATAGGTATTTTCCCTGTTGAAGGCAGTCGTATATCCCTGACAACATCCAAGGATTTAAAAGATGATCCGGTTAACCTGATCCGCATTTTTCATGTGGCCCAGCAGAATAATCTGGATATTCATCCCCGGGCCATGCGCCGGATCCGCCATAATCTGCGGTTGATAAATAGTGCGCTGCGTAATGATGCGGAAGCCAACAGATTGTTTATGGGAATTCTGACCTATGACAAGGGTCCGGGATTTATTCTGCGATTGATGAATGAGGCGGGGGTATTTGGCAAATTTGTGCCTGATTTTGGCCGGGTTGTCGCCCAGATGCAATATGATATGTATCATGCCTATACCGTTGATGAACATACCATCAGAGCCATTGAACTTTTATCTGAGCTGGAGCAGGGCAAGCTGGCAGAGGACCATCCGCTGTCCCATGACATAGTCCATAAGGTTCTATCAAGAAAGGTATTGTATGTAGCTGTAATGCTCCATGACATTGCCAAAGGGCGCAAGGGGGATCATTCGGTGTTGGGTGAACAGGTGGCGTTGAAACTCTGCCCTCGTCTCGGCCTGACTTCCGCTCAGACAGAAACAGTGGCGTGGTTGGTGCGGCATCATTTGTTGATGACCCATGTGGCCTTTAAACGTGACCTGAATGATCAGAAAACTATCGAGGATTTCTCAAAAATAATTCAAAGCCCAGAACGATTGCGGTTGCTGCTGGTTCTGACTGTCGTTGATATTCGGGCGGTTGGGCCTAAAATCTGGAATGGATGGAAGGGTCAATTGCTGAGGGATCTGTATTATCTGGCCGAAGAATATCTTCTGGGCGGGCAGATAGAAGGGGGAAATAAACACCGGATAGAGGCAGTAAAGGACAGACTTCGAGAGAAACTTGCCGACTGGACAGATGAAGAATTTGACAGCTATTGCCGCCGTTTCTATCAACCCTACTGGTTGGCGCTTAACGATGAAAATCATGCCCGAAATGCCCGCATGATCGCCGCATCAGACAGACAAGATGAGAAGCTGAACATTAATATCCATGTGGACGAATTTCAAAGTATATCAGAACTGACCATCTATGCTCAGGATCATCCGGGACTTTTTGCGCGAATGACAGGTGCCATAGCGGTTTGCGGAGCCTCCATTCAGGATGCCAAGGTTTTTACCACCAAGGACGGTATGGCACTGGATACTTTTTGGGTACAGGAACCGGGTGGTGGCCTGTTCAATGACAAGCACAAGCTTGAACGCTTAAGGAAAACCATTGAGAAGACCCTGGCTGGTGAATTGCTGCCAAGGAAAGAATTGGCATCACTAAGTAGCCGTTCTCGTAAAAGTGATGCCTTTAGCATTGAGCCACGGGTGCTGATCGACAATAAGGCAAGTAATCGCTATACGGTCATCGAACTCAATGGCCTTGACCGTCCGGGATTCCTTTATATGCTGTCTCAGGCTTTGGTAGACCTGAAATTATCCATCGCAAGTGCGCATATTGCCACCTTTGGTGAACGGGCGGTAACGGTATTTTTTATCTGCGATCTGTTTGGTCATAAAGTACATAGTGAAAATAAATTGAAACAAATCAGAAAAAAACTGATGGAGGCTCTCTTGGCAGGTATTATGCCAGCCCCGGAAAAAAAGAAAAAACTCAAACAGGTAAGTAACTGATATGTCTATCGTGAAAGCCGTTGCAATCTTTAGCAGTTTTACTTTTATCAGCCGGATTTTGGGGTTTATCAGGGATATTCTTTCGGCGTCTATTCTTGGGGCTGGAATAGTAGCGGATTGTTTTTTCGTGGCCCTGAAACTGCCCAATTTCTTTCGGCGTCTATTTGCCGAAGGGGCGTTCAGCGCATCTTTTGTCCCGGTATTCACCGCAACCCTGACCCAGGGAGGTAAGGAAGAGGCCCTTGATTTTGCAGAGACCGCCTTTTCCAGCCTGATTGTGGTGCTGCTAACTCTTGTTGCTCTCATGGAATTACTGGCACCAGGAGTGATTTATATTCTGGCGGGGGGATTCAGTGATGATGAGGCCAAATTTCAGTTGGCTGTTGTCCTTACCCGCATTACCTTTCCGTTTCTTTTGTTTATCAGTCTGGTTTCCCTGTTGGGCGGCATATTGAATGCGCTGGGTAAATTTTCTGAAACGGCTGCGACACCAATCATCCTCAATCTTTTCATGATTTCCGCACTGATTTTTTTCTCGGACCGGTTTGAAACTCCGGCACATTCACTGGCATTAGCAGTATCCATTGCGGGTTTTATTCAATTGGTATGGCTCTATCTTGCCTGTCGGCGTATCGGCTATAAAGTCAGGATAGTCATGCCTCGCATGTCTCCCAAAGTAAAAGAGATGCTCATCATTATGATGCCGGCAGCACTGGGGGCGGGCGTAATACAGATTAATCTGGTTCTGGATATGATTATTGCTTCTCATCTGCCCGATGGGTCTATTTCATTTCTGTTTTATGCCGACAGACTCAATCAGTTACCCATCGGGGTGTTTGGGGTGGCACTTGGTGCCGTGCTACTGCCGCTGCTGGCGAGGAATATTGCTGAAGGCGACGAGAAACAGGTCAGCTATAATCAGAACCGGGCCATCGAACTTGGGTTATTTTTGACCATTCCAGCGGCAGTTGCCTTTATGATTGTGCCCTATCAACTTATCCATGTTCTGTTTGAGCGCGGGGCATTTACGGCGGCTGATAGCTGGCAGACGGCCTATGCACTTACCGCCTATGCGGCGGGGCTTCCGGCTTACGTTCTGGCGAAAATTTTCAGCCCCGGGTATTTTGCCCGCAAAGATACCAGAACACCGGTGAAATTTGCTCTGGTGGCGCTTGTAGTGAATATTACCCTGAATTTGATCCTGATGCAGTATTTTGCCCATGTGGGGCTGGCGATGGCAACGGCTATATCGGCCTGGGTGAATGTGGCCATGTTATCAGGGGGACTGATAAGACGTGGACATTTCAGCTTTGATGGCAAGGTATTGGTCAGAATTACCAAATATCTGATGGCAAGTGCTGTTATGGGCGTGGTTATATGGGTAACTTCCAGTCAAATTGCTGACATGCTTGATGGCCCTTTAAAGATAAAAATCACAGGCATCTTGATATTGGTAATCGTCGGGGTTGGAAGCTATCTGATGATGACTTTTATCACGCGAGCTATAAAACCTAGTGAGTTAAGGTCGTTGTTCGGGAAAAAAAACAGATAGGTTTTTGCTCAGATTTTCACTAAGTCCCGTCAGAAGTAATTGCAGGGGTGAAAAGCCTTCATGGGGTTTCAGCATATTCTCGTCCATATATAATGCCCGGCTGAATTCAAGCTGGAGCGCATTTCGGTTGTCGTGCGGCTGGCCATAATTCTGAGTATTGAAGCCACCCGCATAGGGGATATTAAAGGCAACTTTCAGTCCATGATTTGTGAAATAATTAGCTACATACTGGGTCAGTTTTTCGCTGCAACTGTCATCGAAGCAATTTCCGATGATCAGGTCTGGCTGCTTAGAATTTGATAGTTCAGGATCGATGAATTCATAGGATGGCATGGAATGACAATCGAGCAGGATGTAAAATCCATGTTTTTGGTGGATCTGGTCGAGCAGCCCGCTGAGTGCCTTGTGAACCGGGTTATAAACTTGATCCAGCCTGTTTTCAATTTCTGACAAAGGTAATCTTGTCTGATATAATTCTTGCCCATCATAGGATTTACGGGAAAAAATTCCAAAGCCTCGCGCCACTTTGCTGTTTTTTTTAAAATTACCCTTTTGAGGCGAATTTTGGAACATTTCGGGATCTATTTCACGGCAGGACCGATTTGTATCCACATAGACGCGGGCAAAATGGTTGACAAAGCCGGTAGCACCAAAAAGAGGCGTATCCCTGATCAGTTGATCAACCAGCAGATCGCTTGAGTAATGTAGGAGAGAGGCGTCAATTGAAATTTGTTCCAGAAATTTTTCCGGAAAATAAGCACCACTATGCGGGCTGTTAAATATAACGCCATTTTGGCTGCATTCTGGCAGGAATACTGAATAGGGTTGTATCATATTAATGATTCTGGGACCTTGTGTATTTTCACCTATCAATTTATGATCAAAGAGATATGGTGAAGATATATGTTTACCTTAAAAAACACTAAGAAAAAGAAAATATATGAATTATTTATTGAATTATTCATAACTAGTGCGTTATTAAAAAATACAGGGATGGGTGAGAGCCCTGAATTTGGACACAAATATAAGGTTTTAGGTAGTGCCGCGTATATTGTTAGCTGAAGATGATGAAACTATGAGAGGTTTTTTGACCAGATCTCTTGAAAAAGCGGGTTATCAGGTTGTGTCTGTAGGTTTGGGTACAGATGCGTTGCCCCTGCTTGCCGGAGGTGGTTTTGATTTGCTGTTGACAGACATCGTTATGCCGGGAATGGATGGCATTGAATTGGCCCGTCGTGCAACTAATATGCAGTCCAGATTGCATGTCATGTTTATTACCGGATTTGCTGCCGTTGCCATGGACAAGGCAAAAGACAGGCCGGCAAATTCCAAAGTTTTGCAAAAACCTTTCCATCTTAAAGATATGGTCGATGAGGTTGATCGGTTGTTTAGTGAGGTCGCATAAACAGTTTCTTACATTATCTGGCAGTCTGCCGGGATAACATTCCAGTTGCTTACAGTTTATCAAACCCGTGGGGCGCAATACTGTGAATAAAATGTCAATACTGCTCATAGAAGACACAATTCCTCTAGCCGAAGTATATATGGAATATCTGCAGGACGAAAATGCAGAAATCAATCATGTTACAACCGGTGAGGAAGCTTTTTCATATTTGTCGGGCCATAGCCCCCAAATTATACTACTGGATATGAACCTGCCTGATGCGGATGGCATGGATATTCTGAAATATGTTTCTGACACCGGAATGAAATGCTGTGTTATCGTCATTACCGGCTATGGGTCTGTATCGCGGGTAGTGGATGCAATGCGGCTGGGGGCATTTGAATATCTACAGAAACCATTTGATCAGGGCCGCCTTGTTCTTACCGTTCGCAATGCCATGGAACGCATGTATCTGCGTCAGATGGTCGACAGCTATAAAAGTCAATTTGGCATAACCGAATATCACGGCATGCTGGGCAGTTCAAATGTTATGCAGAAGGTATATGATACTATCGAAAATGTGGCTCCAAGCTCGGCCACGGTCTTTATTACCGGTGAAAGCGGCACTGGCAAGGAACTTTGTGCCCAGGCTATTCATGACATAAGCACGCGCGGTCACAGAGAGATGGTAATTTTAAACTGTAGTGCTATTCCAAAGGATCTTATGGAAAGTGAAATATTCGGTCATGTGAAGGGGGCCTTTACCGGCGCAATAGCGGACCGGCAAGGGGCGGCACAAAGAGCTGATGGGGGAACCCTGTTTCTGGATGAAATTGCTGAAATGGATATTAACCTTCAATCAAAATTACTCAGACTAATTCAGTCAGGCACCTATCAGCAGGTGGGAAATGCAAAAACCTGTACCGTTGATATTCGCTATATATGTGCTACAAATCGTGATCCGTTGAAAATGGTGGAAGAGGGGCGGTTCAGGGAAGATTTATATTATCGTCTGAATGTCATACCGTTAAAATTGCCTTCTTTAAGGGAACGGGGCCGGGACAAGCTGGAAATTGCCCTGAATTTCCTGAGGAAATTTTCTAAAGAAGAGGGTAAAAATTTCAAAAATTATTCACCGCGGCTTGAAGATGTTATTCTGCGCCATAACTGGCCGGGAAATATCCGGCAATTGCAAAACATCATTCGCAATGTTGTTGTGCTCAACGAGGGTGAGGTAGTGAAATTAGAGATGCTGCCAAAGGATTTTCTTGATAGTCTCATAGACGATGAAAATCATATTGGTTCAGCTTTTCGGGATAGCAATGTCACCGAAAAAAAGCCAGACGTTCAGACTATCCGACCCTTGCGGGAAATAGAACAGCAAGTGATTGAAGAAGCTATAAAAATCTGCGAGGGCAATATTTCCCGTGCTGCGACCTATCTGGATATCAATCCGTCAACCATCTATCGAAAACTAAAATCCTGGCCAAAAAAGGAATTGAATTAATATGGCTGATGCGCGTAAGGCAGATCAAAATTTTCCCCAGACAAAATATCTAAAAGATTATCAGAAACCGGATTTCCAGATTGAGCGTGTTAATCTGGATTTTGACCTTCGTGATGGTGTGACGCATGTTACGGCAAAGTCATTAGTCAGCCGAATGGTAAAGGGAGATGCTGCATTAAAACTTGCTGGCAATGGCATGACTCTGAAGTCAATCGTCATAGATGGTATTAAACTGAACTCAAATCAGTATCAGCTTGCCGATCATCACCTGATAATTAACGAGGTTCCAGATCAGTTTGAGCTGGTCATTGAAAATGATATTGAACCGGCCCGCAATACTTCGCTGGAGGGACTTTACATTTCCAAGGGAATGTATTGCACCCAATGTGAGGCCGAAGGTTTTCGCTCTATCACTTATTTTCTTGATCAGCCTGATGTTATGGCCATTTACCGGGTACGTATAGAGGCCGATAAATCAGCTTTTCCGGTGTTGCTGTCCAATGGCAATAAAACGGATGAAGGCGACGCCTCAGAAGGTCGGCATTTTGCCGTATGGGATGATCCGTTCCCTAAACCAAGTTATCTTTTTGCCCTTGTTGCTGGTGACCTGAACTATCTGGAAGACCATTTCACCACCAGGTCCGGTGCACGTGTGACGTTACGTATTTTTGTTGATCCTGAAGATCTGGATAAATGCCCTCATGCAATGGCTAGCCTGAAAAGGGCTATGCTATGGGATGAGCAGGTTTATGGTCTGGAATATGATTTAGAGATATTCAATATCGTTGCGGTCAGTCATTTCAATATGGGGGCTATGGAAAATAAAAGCCTGAATATCTTCAATACCAAATGCGTCTTGGCCAAGCCGGAAACAGCGACAGATGCTGACTTTGCCGCCGTAGAAGCCGTTGTCGCCCATGAGTATTTCCATAACTGGACTGGCAATCGTGTCACTTGTCGGGACTGGTTCCAGCTTTCTCTGAAAGAGGGTCTGACCGTATTTCGGGATCAGGAATTTTCTGCAGATATGGGCAGTAGCGCGGTCAAGCGTATCGAAGACGTGCGAATTCTGCGTCAGCACCAGTTTGCCGAAGACAGCGGCCCTATGGCTCATTCTGTGCGCCCTGACAGCTATATGGAAATTAATAATTTCTATACTGTGACGGTTTACGAGAAGGGCGCAGAGGTCATCCGCATGATCCATAGCCTGCTGGGTGCCGAGAATTATCGCAAAGGCATGGACCTCTATTTCAAACGCCATGACGGGCAGGCGGTGACCTGTGATGATTTTGTTGCCGCCATGGAAGACGCTTCCGGTATAGACCTCATACAATTTCGTCTGTGGTATTCTCAGGCCGGTACGCCGGAAGTTACTCTGTCGCACAGCTATGACAGGGATACTGAAAGCTTAACACTGACCTTCAGGCAATCAATTCCCGATACCCCGGGCCAGACGGGTAAAAAACCTGTGCATATTCCCATGGCGATTGGCCTGATTGGGCCGGAGGGTGATGATATTCCACTTCAGCTTGACGGGGAAAATACGGTAATGGATAAAGGGGGCACCAGAATGCTTGACCTGACCGAGCCAGAGCAGGCTTTTACCTTTGTCGGGGTGAAAGATAACGCTGTGCCATCTGTCTTGCGCGGATTTTCTGCACCTGTGACGGTGAAAAGTGATCTGTCTCGCGCCGATCACCTGTTTTTGTTAAGCCATGACAGCGATAGTTTTAACCGCTGGGAAGCGGGACAGAATATAGCGACCAGCGTCATTATGGCGCTGGTGGATGATATTACTGCCGACAGGACACTTTCCCTCGACCCGGAATTTACAGCCGCAATGGGCAAGATACTTGGCCAGCCTGATCTTGACCGGGCCTTCATGGCAGAGATGTTGACCCTGCCGAGCGAAGCCATTCTGGGGCAGTATCGCTCACCCATTAATGTGGATGCCATTCATCAGGCACGGAATTTTGTCAGTCGGGCTTTGGTAGATGCTCACCATGAACAATTCAGGGAGATTTATCATGCCTGCAAGACCAACAATCCCTATGCATTTACCCAGAATGATGCGGCGGATCGACGGTTGAAGAATTTGAGCCTGTCTTTCCTGATGAGGCTGCAAGACAGTGAATCCTTTGACCTTTGCAACGCGCAATTTAACACAGCAGATAATATGACCGATGAGATTGCCGCACTGTCATACATCGTCAATAGCGAATTTAAAGAGCGTGAAGCTGCAATCCAGAGCTTTTATGAGAAATGGCACCATGATGATCTGGTGCTGGATAAATGGTTTGCTGTGCAAAGCGCGGTTGCTCGTCCAGAAACTCAAAATCGGGTGCAGGAACTGATCCACCATAAGGATTTTGATCTCAGTACCCCGAACCGGGTACGGTCGGTAGTCGGGCCGTTCTGTGGTCTGAATCTGACCTGCTTTCACGAAAAATCTGGTCGGGGATACGCCTTTCTCGGTGATATGATCGAAAAACTTGACCCCATCAATCCGCAGATTGCCTCGCGTCTGGTGCAGCCTTTGGGGCGTTGGAAATATTATGATCATACGCGCCAGAATCTCATGAAAGAGACTTTGCAGCGGATTTTAAACTTGCCCAATCTATCAGAAAATACCTATGAGATCGTGTCAAAAAGTCTGAAGTAACAATCTTCCCAGACTATTTTCGTTCAAACACTACTTTGCCATCAACCACAGTCATCACCACTTGGGCGGACATGATTTTATCTTCTTCGATGGTCATAATGTCCTTGATCGCAATGCTAGCCGGGATCAGTTTCTCACTCAATCCCGTATAGATATTACCATTTAATAGTACCAGATCAGCGTCTTTACATTCGGCTCCACTGGCAGTGTGACTGAATATAGTTCCAATGTAGACCAGAATTGGTAAAATCAAGTTTTTCATTGTTATCTCCTTGGATTTCCTCAAAAATGAACTGACAAGCTCACCACCGGACCAGAGCCACCAGTGCTGTTACCTGACAACTTTATGCGGTATTCAGCTGTCAGGTCAATATAGCTTCTGTAGGCCTCGTATTTTGTGTCATTAAAATAATAGCGCAGATTCATTCCCGGTCCCGCCTCAATCAGGCTGGCTTCGCTAAAATCATCCTTTTGCCAACTGGCGAGGGCGGTCAGGCGTGGTTGCAGTACAAGGCCCTTTGCAATGGCCATGCTATAGCCGCCAGTGATCTGCGAGGTGAGAAAAATATCAGGATCCGCAGGGTCAATCATGGCTGCATCCAGATACAGGCTATAGCTCCACCATTTTGTCTTGTCTTCGCGGTAGTCCGTGCCGTGGTCGTAAGAATATCCCGCCCGTACCATCCAGTCATTGCGGGCAAAATCGCCGACTTTGAACAGACGTTCCGCAGACAAGACCAGATTATGATCTGCGAGCGGCTTTATTCGCATCCCTATGCCAGCCTGATAACTGTCCGGGTTAAGTTCAATCCGGTCCGGTTCCATGCCAGATAAAAAACGCGTGTAAATCTGAAATTTACGGCCATTGTCAAAGCCAATATCCTTTGGTTGATAGCTGAATTCCACCCCGGCCTGAGACTGGGTGAGATCGGCACCAAGCTGCCGGGCATTGGAGGATTCGTTCCGGTATATTACATAACCGTTTACTTGTAGGCGATCTTCCAGCTGTTCCACTTCGCGTCTGATGTTGAAGGGAGCTGTACCGTCATCATATTGGTCGATGGCAGATTTGAAATTATTTATGGACTTTGAATTCTGGCCGGTTTTTTTATAGGCATAGGCAAGTTGCAGCTGAATATCACGATTATCTGGAGAGAAATTTAAAGCCCGCTCAAAATGCGTTATTGCCGTATCATATACACCATCATCATAAGCCTCATATGCCAGTTCACTTTCATACACCCAGCCTTCTTCAGATAGTTTTATTGCCTGATGGTGCTCTACTGGCTCTATTGGTGCTTTTGTAACTGAGGGTGTGGTTGATTTTGGTGCTGGTGAAGGGGGAGCAAGAACAATAGTCTTTATTTCCGGTTTCTTTATTATCTTAATAGATTTTTTCGACTGCGGGTTGGTTTTAATAAAAATTTTCTGCGGGGAATCCTTAGTAATAACAAGTTTTTTCTTTTCGATTTCAGATTGTGAAATTACTGGCTGGACAACAGATGTTAATGGCATGATTTCCTGCTTAAATTCCTCAATCTCCTCGCTGGCGGTCACTATTTTTGCATTAACAGGTGTGTTGATATTCTCCCGCGCTGCTATCTCAATGTAAGGATAGGCATTAAAATAGGCCTGCTCATTTTTGGCATAGTCTGTGGACATGAAAAGTATGAACCCGAGGGAAATTCCCCCAAAGCTGATAAATAACAGTGCCAGAAACTTAACTCTTGTACTCATTCTGCACTTTCTGAAGTTTTAGAGTTTCTGACAATTGCTGATCTGTGATATGTCCTTTTTCAATGAGTATTTGCCCAAGCATACCACCATTTTTTCTCTGAACGGAAAGAGAATGTCGTAGCATGTCTGCTGTTAGTGCCTTGTTAAGTAACAGTAATTCACCAAGTTTCTTGTGGTAAGAAATTAATTGCTCCATATCGGGAAACATATGTTCCGTTTTGTCCCACACGAGCGGAGTGCTGAAAAATAAATGTCCACTGTAAAGATATATGGCCCGGTTAGCGGCCAGAAAATTCAGAATATTACCCCATAATTGCCGCGGTAATGACAGGAGTGCAGATGATAAGCCGTAAATCTGATGAGTAAAATATAGTCTGTGCAAAGCGCGACTGGTCAGAAAAAAAAGATTTATCCACAGCAGATATTCAAGTATCTCACCGCGCCGAACCAACGGCGGATAGCGGTAGCCATCGGGAATCAGCCATTCAATGAGCCAGACAATCAGAATATTGAGCAGGATAAAATAAGCCACTACGGATAATTGTGCGGTAAATACACCTTTTCTGTCGCGAAACAGGGCATATTTCATGGCGATGTTGCCGTGCCATTTCTGATTCCGCCAGCCCTGAAAGGCAATACCAATTAACCAGCGGCTTTTTTGCCGTACCACTGCCCTGACGCTGTTGGGGAAGAATTCACGGGTAGCGATAATATCACCCGGTCCCGCCTGAAACCGTGCAAAGATCAGTCTGAGATTGTTCTTTTTAAGCCGCAGTGCCAGATCATAATCCTCGGTCA
>JAJFIP010000080.1 GCA_021774875.1 Emcibacter sp. | reverse complement strand
CTGGGTGTTTCAAAAGACAGCATCAAACGTCATCAGAATTTCATCACCAAGCAAGAACTCGCCATCAGCCTAATATCTGACGAGGAAGGTATATTGTGCGAGGCCTATGGTGTCTGGGTACAGAAGAAGCTTTATGGCCGTGAATATATGGGTATAGAGAGAGCAACCTTCCTGATTGATGACGAAGGTGTAATTCGCAATATCTGGCGCAAAGTGAAAGTAAAGGGCCATGTGGATGCGGTGTTGGAAGCCGCACAGGCTCTTTAATGATAAGCGTAGGTGAAGCTGCCAATGAGGTATTAATGACAGCAGACCCGGATGAAAAAGCACGCCTTGGTCGATCTCACGCCAATTCGTGGTTCACTGACAAACTGGCCCATGATTTTCCGCAACCACCCCCTGATCGCCCTGCCCGGCCTGATAAGCCGCGCCTTCTGATGCCCCGGTATATGCCAAAAAGACATAATATGGTGGCATTGTTGCATGCCATTACTCATATTGAACTAAATGCCATTGATCTGGCCTGGGACATGGTGGCGCGTTTTGGACAGAATATGCCACGCAGCTTTATTGATGACTGGGTCCGGGTTGCCGATGATGAAGCCCGTCATTTCAGGATGCTCTGCGATCGGTTGAGCAGCTATGATGCCAGTTACGGCGACCTTCCAGCTCATGATGGCTTATGGCAATCTGCCATGGATACCGCCCATGACCTTAAAGCCCGTCTTGCGATAGTACCTTTAGTATTGGAAGCCCGAGGGCTTGACGTCACGCCATCAATAATCGCCCGATTTGATAAAGCTCAGGATCAGGAAAGCGCCCAGGTGCTGAAAATCATATATGAAGAGGAAATCAGTCATGTTCATGCAGGGCAGAAATGGTTTAAATATCTTTGTGAAGGTCAAGAAATAGAGCCAAAACAATGCTATCAGCGACTGGTTCGGCAGTATTTTAAAGGCCAGATCAAGCCGCCATTTAATACAAAAGCCCGCGATCAGGCCGGTTTTGAAGTGGATTTTTACCTGCCATTGGCGATAAATTTAAAGTAAATACCTGATAATCAATGAAAATTATTGCTTTTATTTACAGTTTGGTATCAAATGCAGTCTATAAAAGAACATAACAAAATAAATCGGGTTTTGATCGAGCAAGAGGAAGATAATAATTTCCAATTTATTGAAGAAATTGAGAGACGTGAGTGCTCGCTTTTTTCCTGAAAGACAACTGTATTTCAGGGCAAATGGCGTTGTCCGTTTTATTTCCATTTCTCATAAAACACAGATTATTGCATCACTGTTATTTTTAAGCATAATTTCCTGGATTACCCTTACGTCTTTCAGTTTTCTCTTCCGCGCGGAAATTCTGGCGGCAAAAGATGTGGAACTGGCGCAAGCGGAAAAAAATTATGCAGATTCAAATAATCAGTTCGATAAGCTGAAAAATGATATTCAGAAATCCACCAAAGCTCTTGAACAGCGTCAGATTTATTTGCAGCAGCTACTTGATGCTGATAAATCTCTTTCCACCAGTATTTTACCAGACCAGAATGAATCTACTACGGAAAGTAATAAAAAGCAGGAAAAAGTTACAACAGCACCTGATGTCGGCAATAACCCCGATATTTCCCAAATTTACCAAGATCATGATGATCAGCTGGCCAGACTTCAGTTCAGTATCTCGCGCATTGAACAACAACAACAAAACCTTGCCGAATTAATGATCGATCGCATTTCAACCAAAATTACTTATGTTGAAAATACTTTGAAAAAATCCGGCATCACAAGTGGTAAACTCATGCAGCTTGCTGAAGACAGACCCTCTCTGTCTATGGCAATGGGTGGACCGTTTATCCTTTATTCTGAGAATAATGATATTGACCTTTCATCTAATGAGCCGTTTGCCAAACTGTATGCCCATTATAATCGACTGATTGATCTGGAAAGTGCGGTCCAGCATATTCCGATCGGAAAACCGGCAAAAAAATACTATATCTCAAGTTCTTATGGTATTCGCAAAGACCCTTTCAAGAAGAAATGGGCCCGTCATAATGGAATTGATATGGCCGGATGGTGGAAAACACCAATTTTTGCCTCTGCCAACGGCAGGGTTGCCAAGGCAGGTAGAAATGGGGCTTATGGGAAATTTATCGAAATTGATCATGGAAATGGATTTAGGTCACGATATGGTCATCTTTCCAGGATAAAAGTGAAAAAAGGTGATTTGGTTACCCTTGAACAGAAAATCGGTTTAATGGGAACAACCGGACGTAGTACCAGCCCTCACCTGCATTATGAAATCTGGTTTAACGGCAAACCAATTAATCCGCAAAAGATATTCAAGGCCTCAGATAATGTTCTCAAAATCCAACGACAAGAGTATGACAGCTAATACAATGAATAAATCATCACGCACTATAAATTCCGCCCCTTCTATTATTGGTTCCGACGTTACTATCAAAGGTGATATTACAACGCTTGGGGAAATGCAGCTGGACGGTATTATCGAGGGAGACGTACGAAGCGCATCTCTCACCATTGGCGAACAGGGCTCCGTACAGGGCGTTGTTACCGCAGAAGAAGTCATCGTTAAAGGATCTGTGACTGGTCAGATCAAGGGCCGCAATATCCGCATTGAGAAATCAGCCAAGGTTAAAGGCGACCTGTTCCATGAAACCCTGAGTGTTGAGGCCGGAGCCTACATCGAGGGCAAACTGACCCATAAAAAAGATGCTACACAGGAAAAACCAAAAGAAGTTCCACAAGACAAAGCCGTCTTTTCCAAAGTAGCAGAGAAACAGTCTTTCGGAACAAAAAATAACTAATATCTAAGTTATTAGTTTAAATAAATAGTATTACTTATTGTTATAAATTGTTTTTTAATCTAAATCTTCTACATCTTCCGAGCTGCCATGTACCCGTGCGGCAAGGGCTGCATTGAGAAAAATATCCAAATCACCATCCAGAATTTTGTCGGGCTGGCCTGATTCAACACCTGTTCGCAAGTCCTTGACCATTTGATAGGGTTGCAGGACGTAGGATCTGATCTGATGACCCCAGCCGATTTCAGATTTGCTGTTATGGGTCGCATTGGCTTCATCCTCGCGCCGTTGCAATTCAGCCTCATAAAGCCGGGCTTTGAGCATACTCATGGCGGTGGCCCGGTTCTTATGCTGTGAGCGGTCATTCTGGCACTGGACAATGATATTTGTCGGCTCATGGGTGATACGAACCGCGCTGTCGGTGGTATTGACATGCTGTCCGCCGGCTCCCGATGCCCGGTAAGTATCTATACGCAGGTCTTTTTCCTCTATCTCGACCACAAAATTATCGTCAATTACCGGATACACCCAGACACTGGCAAAGCTGGTATGGCGGCGGGCGTTGGAATCAAAAGGCGAAATACGCACAAGTCTGTGAACGCCGCTTTCTGTTTTTAACCAGCCATAGGCATTTTCACCCTTGATTTGGATAGTAGCAGATTTAATCCCGGCCTCTTCACCGTTATGCATCTCGATCAGATCAACCTTGCAGCCGTGATCTCCTGCCCATCTGCTATACATCCTGAGCAGCATATTAGCCCAGTCCTGACTTTCCGTACCGCCAGCGCCTGAATGAATTTCAAGATAGGCATGGTTGGCGTCTGCCTCACCAGACAACAGGGTCTGAAACTCAAGTTCTCCGGCTTTTTCTGTCAGGGATTCAATGGCTTTTTCGGCTTCAAGGATTATTTCCTTATCCTCCTCCAATTCACCCATTTCGATCAGTTCTAAATTATCACTCAATTCCTGATCGACGGATTTGCACAGGGTGATCGACTGTTCAAGCCGGTTTTTTTCCTGCATCAGTTTTTGGGCGTTGGATGGGTTGCTCCAAAGATCGGGGTCTTCCGAGAGGGCAGTCAGTTCTTCCAGTCTGTCGAGGGCAATATCCCAGTCAAAGGTGCCTCCTCAGCAGTTCGAGCGACTGCTTGATTTTATCGACAAATGTTTGTATTTCGGCTTTCATTTATGGGCTACCCTGAAAAATTAATAAATTCCCCCCGTACCAGTACGGAGCTTGGTCTTTGTTTGCACCAGAGAATTAATGCCGTCAAGCACTTCGCCTTCTTTTGTCGGAAAAGATCCCTGGCGAAAGGCTTCGAGAATAGTATTTCTCTCACCGGCAGTGGCTATTTGCCCGGTTTTTGGATTAACTCTGACCAATCTGACACCTTGGGGTATCCTAAAGGGAATGACAGGGGTATTTTTTGTCGCAGCCTGCATAAAGTCCCGGAATATTGGAACCGCAACGGATGCCCCCTCTTCCCGTTTGCCAAGGGAGCGTGGTTTGTCAAAACCAACAAATACCCCAACCACAAGGTCCGGGGAAAAACCAATAAACCAGGTATCAAAACTGTCATTTGATGTCCCGGTTTTCCCGGCAAAGGGCTTGCCAAGTGTTTTGATTCTGATGCCGGTTCCGCGCTGTACTACGCCTTCTAGCATGGAAACCATCTGATAGGAGGTTACCGGATCCAACACCCGGCGGCGAACGTCCGGGATTTCCGGTTCTGTTTGATATTGCCACTCCTGCAACTGACAGCCCTGACATTGCCGCTGGTCGTGGCGAAACACAGTCTTGCCCTGACGGTCCTGAATCCGGTCAATAAGTGTGGGTGTTATTTCCTTGCCGCCATTAACAATCATGCCGTAAGCGCTGGTTAATTTGAGCAGGGTCGTTTCACCTGCCCCCAGTGCCATCGACAACACATCCGGCATATCTTCGATGATATTCATACGTTCGGCAATTTCCACAATTCCATCCATTTGCAGATATTGTGCTAGGCGTACTGTCATCAGGTTTCGGGATTTTTCTAGCCCCAAACGCAAAGTGCTGGCCCCGTAAAATTTGTTGCTGGAATTTTGTGGTTTCCATTTACCGAGGCCGTACCCCTGTTCAATTACAAATGGCGCATCAAGAATCAGGCTTGAAGGGGTGAAGCCATTTTCCAGCGCAACCGCATAAACAAATGGCTTGAAAGCAGACCCCGGCTGACGTTTTGCCTGTGTTGCCCGGTTATATTCACTGCGCTTGTAGTCAAAGCCACCCACCATAGCCATTACCCGTCCAGTATGGGGGTCCATAGCAACCAATGAGCCATTAATTTCAGGTATCTGACGCAGATTGTATGCGCCTGCAACCTCTATTTCCTCAAACCCGTTTTTTTGTGCAGATATTTTTTCAACGATGATCACTGCACCGGCGACAAGAACCTCGCCTACTTTCTTGATCCTGGGGCCAAGATATTCTTTTTTCTTCCACTTGCGGGCCCATTTAACCTCATTCAGACCAATGCGCCCCCGGCCACCATCGGATAACAGGATAAAGGCATTCTCATCATTAACATCCGTGACCAGAGCCAGTTCCCAGTTATTGAAACCAAGGGGAATGTCTCGTTCAATAACCGCATTCAGACTTTCCATTTGTTCAAGAAGAGAGGGATCATCTTCCAAAGATATTCTGGTTATGGGTCCGCGCCAGCCATGACGACGATCATAGGCAAGCAGTCCCTTTCTCAGTTCCCGCTCGGCAATTATCTGAAAATCAGGTGAAAGTGAGGTTCTTACAAACAGCCCACCTTCATAAAGTTCCTGACTCCCAAACATGCTTTTGAGTTCGCGCCGCACTTCCTCGGTAAAATACTCGGCTTTGAAGGTACGGGTTTTGTCGCGGCTTGCCGTAATAAGCGGCTTGCTTTGTGCAGTAAGCTTTTCTTGCTGGGAGATATAGCCTTCAACATACATTCGTTTGAGAACCCAGTTGCGGCGACCAACAGCCCGCTCGTAATTTCTCACCGGATGATAATTGCCCGGTGCCTTTGGCAGTGCGGCCAGATAAGCGATTTCTTCCAGTTCCAATTGATCAATGGGCTTGTTGAAATAACCAAGGGCGGCTGCGGCAATACCGTAGGAGCCATATCCCAGATAATTTTCATTGAGGTATAATTCCAGAATCTGGTCCTTGCTGAAGGCTTTTTCGATACGGTAAGTCAGGATTGCTTCCTTGATTTTCCGCTCATAGGTCTGAATGCCACTCAGCAGAAAATTCTTGGCAACCTGCTGTGTTATGGTTGAGGCCCCTACCTTACCCCTGCCCGTAAAAGAATTTTTTATATTGGTAATGACGGCCCGCATCAGACCAAGATAATCCAGCCCGCCATGGGTATAGAAATTTTTATCTTCCGCAGAAAGATAAGCATGAATTACCTGAGGCGGAACAGCTGATATGGGAATATATAATCTTTTCTGTTTGGCATATTCTGCAAGCAGGCTCCCGTCCCCAGCATAAATACGACTGATTATTGCGGGCTCATATTCAGCCAGTTGGGAATAATCCGGCAAATCCTTGCCATACTGATTAAGGATATAGATAATTGCTATAAAAGCCACAATACCACCGGTCAGGAGGGCAACGATGGTGCCTCCAAATATATTGATAAGTAAGTTACGGCTCTTCTTTGTCATGGCTTTGTAAAATATCCAGATTATTTAAGTCATACTATTATGAATTAAATATGTCAGCACAATGACCTGAGCAAGTAAATAGTGAAATGAATGGTATTAATTTGCCACGTAAGTTTTATTAAAAAAGTTGTCTGCGGCTCTGACGATGGATTTTCCGATATTCTGCTGGGTTTCTTTCTGCATTAAAAGCTTGGCATCCGTACTATTGGTGAGATAGCCAAGTTCTACCAGAACCGATGGCACATCCAGACCTTTGAGTACTATTAACCCTGCTGTCCGGTGCGGTCTGGTCCTGAGGAGAACAACCCTTTTTAGCTGCGGTATCAGCTCATTGGCGAAACTGCTGGACAAATTCATGGTTTCACGCTTGACAAGATCTATTAGTATTGATTGCACAATATCGATTTCTTCTTCCAAATCCATGCCAGCAATGATGTCAGATTTATTTTCCCGTGCTGCCATTGCGGCTGCTTCCCGGTCCGATGCTTTTTCCGACAAAGTGTAAACGGTCGCGCCACGGACTTTTGGGCTTTTAAATGCATCCGCATGTATGGAAATGAAAAGATCTGCCTGTTTGTTATGGGCAATGCGGCTGCGATTACGGAGTTTAAGAAAAACATCCCTGTTTCGGGTCATAATAACCTGATAGCGGCCTGTTTTTTCCAGCTCCCTTTTTATGGTCTGTGCGGCACTCAAAACCACAGTTTTTTCCGGATAACCCCGATAGTTCTTGCCGCCAAGATTTCCGGGATCATGTCCGCCATGACCGGGGTCAAGAACTATCAGCTTTTTCCTGCGCTGACTTCGCAAATCTTTTTTAGGTCTGGTGGTGACTTTTCTTTTTGCCGGACGCGGCACTGGTTTTTTAACTCTGTTTTCAAAGGCCTGTTTACTGACTTTTTTCAGGTCTACTACAAAGCGGTATGGTTTTTTCCCTTTAGGCGCAATGACAAAAGCCTTGCTTACAATGACCGGATTTTTAACATCAAGCACAATGCGGGAGGTTCCTGGCTTGAACAAGCCATAACGGTATCGATCAATATATCCTTTCCCTTTTGCCCCGCCAAAATTACTTTTCCACTCAACTTCCGAAATATCTATTACAATTCGATTTGGGCTGGCTAAGGTAAAAATGTTGAATTTGATATTCTGGTTAATATCCAGAACAAAACGTGTATTATCCTTGGTATGTCCAATACGGATAGCGGAAACTTCAGGTGCTCTTGCCAACAGGGAATCCGTGGAAATCGTAAACGATACGCCCCCGAGAATGACCACCAGACAAAGTTTGATTATTTCCCTAATAATGTGTTTCATATTTATACGTTTATGACCTGCCCGTTGTTTTATAATAACATAAATACTGGACCGAATATATCTTAACTATAACTAAACCTCATTAAATATTTATAAAAATAAATACTTTAGCTATTGTAGAGTGCCGCTTGTATGGTTATGTTACAGTCGATGTCCTCTATTTGGACATGAAAAGTAACAGATTGTTCTGAAATCAGATAATCTGAAGAATAAAGACTTTAAATAAATGAATTTTAGCATTCACAACACAAAAACTATTGGTCAGTTTCCACTGGCGGGCTATATGCACCGCCTGTCTGAGCTGATATTTGTCTTTGTCAGGTCTGTGACTGCCACCCTTATGAACCCTAAGAAAAATAACAACCTGAATCCAGCACGCCTGTTTGATGTGACAAACATCAAAGGTTCGAGCGGATTTGGTTGTGGAGAAAAAATAAATGACTATAAAAATGTTAATCGATGCGAGCCACGAGGAAGAAACTCGTGTCGCAATCGTTCATGGAAACCGAGTTGAGGAATTTGATTACGAATCTTCAGCTAAAAAACAAATCAAAGGCAATATATATTTAGCAAAAATTACGCGCGTAGAGCCCTCTTTGCAGGCTGCGTTTGTTGAATATGGCGGCAATCGCCACGGTTTTCTGGCTTTTAGCGAAATACATCCAGACTATTATCAAATACCGGTTTCTGACCGTGAAGCATTAATTGCGGAAGAATCCGCAGCCTATGCCAAACTCCTTGATGAGGAGGAGGAGATTCACGAGAAAAAACCAAAAAGAAAGCCTAGAAAAAAGGCAAAAGCCAAACCACGTAAGGTCAAAACAAAAGAGTCCGAAGAGGAGGTTGAATCAAAAGATGATACGAAACCAACTCCAGAGGATGAGAATGCCGTTTCTGTTTCTGAAAATTTAGATAATAGTTCCGAGGATGATAAAACTCAGGAAATAGAAGAAACCAAAACTGTTGAAAATAGTGATCCTGAAAAAAAATCAAAATCAAAGCCCAAAAAGAAATCAGTCACCAAGGCCGAAAGTGTATCGGAGCCGGAAACTATCACTGAGGAAGTTTCATCGGATGATGTGACAGAAAATGGTGATGATTCTGAAGTAGATGATCCTGATGATGAAACCGAGGGAACTGAAGAAACCGGCTCTCATAGTTTCGACGATGAAGAGGCAGAAGAAAAACTGCGTATTAAAATCGCTAAAGGACTTCGGCGCAGGTATAAAATTCAGGAAGTCATCAAGAAAAATCAAATTCTCCTCATACAGGTCGTAAAGGAAGAACGCGGCAACAAAGGAGCCGCGTTAACCACATATATGTCTCTGCCCGGTCGTTATTGCGTGCTGATGCCAAATACTTTGCATGGTGGCGGTGTAAGCCGAAAAATTGCTAATGTTGGCGAGCGTAAATCTCTGAAAAAAATTCTGGCTGATCTGAACATGCCCAGTGGTATAGCCTGTATTATTCGTACTGCCGGACAAAGCCGGACCAAGACTGAAATCAAAAGAGATTTTGATTATCTGATCCGAACATGGGAAGGTATTCGGGAGAGAACACTAGTATCTGTTGGTGCTGTGATGATCTTTTATGAAGGTGTTTTGATCAAGGTCTGTATCCGTGAT
>JAJFIP010000079.1 GCA_021774875.1 Emcibacter sp. | reverse complement strand
TGCCTGCTCCATCGCTGATTACAAAGTGAGAGCAGAAAAACTGGGATATAAAGTGCTCGTCGCAGAAGGTTCCCCCGTGGTTCTCAAAATCATCGTCGGCGGTTATGTCGATGGAATTTTAGGAGTCGCCTGCCTGAACGTACTGGAAAAATCGATTGATAAAGTCCTGATAGCCGGTGTGCCTTCCTACGCGGTTCCCCTGCATTCCGGTGACTGTAAAAACACAAAAATGGACGAACCCTGGATCTGGGAAGTGCTCGAAGAGTATCGTCCCCTGGATGAGCCGCTCACCCGAAGCTATCTGCCCACAATGCGGGCCTCCAATTCGTTATTCGAAGAGAATTTCGATCAGATTCTGCCTCCCCACCGCACAAAAACAGAACAGGCAGCACAGACTCCACTGGGGAAAACGGAAGCCATCGCCTACGAATGGCTGAAACATGGTGGTAAACGATTTCGACCCTTTATTACCCTGGCAGCCTTTAATGCTTTGAACAAAAACCAGCCAGCTACAACAGACACTGATCAACAAGAGCAAAGTTACCCACTCGGCGTTCAAAAAGCGGCGATGGCCATCGAAGTCTTTCACAAGGCCTCACTCATTCACGACGATATCGAGGATGATGATCAATACCGTTATGGTCAGGAAACATTACATCGCCAACATGGCACCGGCATGGCCATCAACATCGGTGACTACTTAATTGGTATTGGGTATCGCCTGTTAAACGAAGCCCGTGCCGACATCGGGGCCGAAGCCGCCTCGGACTTAATCGAAAAGATGGCAGCCGCGCATATCAAGCTGTGTGAAGGTCAGGGCGCAGAAATGTCATGGCAGCAAAGCCAGTCATTTGAATTGGCACCACTCGATGCATTACAGATTTACGCCCTCAAGACATCACCCGCATTCGAAGCCGCCCTTTACGCCGGAATTCGGATGACAGGTTCCGTGGGAGAGTACGAGAAGTTAATCTCTTCGTTCTCAAGACACATCGGCGTTGGCTTCCAGATTCTGAACGACCTCAAAGACTGGCAAGGCGACGACAACAACAAACTCATCACCGGCCAGGATGCATTGGCAATGCGGCCCACACTATTACTGGCACTGGCTCTGCAAACCGCAGACGACCACCAAAAAGCAGACCTGAAAGACATTCTGCAAGGCAATCCTTCCGATGGCATGCGAATCGGCCGCTTACGCAAAATTTACCAGGACTGTGATGTCTTCTCGAAAGCAGAAGCACTGGTTGATAAATCACGAGCACGCGCAGAAGAGCTAGCAGAAAGCGTCGACAACGAAGACTTTAAACAATTGTTGATCTTCTTCTGCGAAACCGTCCTGGCCGAAGAAACCCCAGAAGAAAAACCAGAGCCCAACGTGCTGATGCCGCAACCGATTGGTTAGTTAGTTTGATTCTTTCAAAACGGCGTGATCAGTATTACGGCTGAAGGTACGCACGGAAAATACGCGATCGCCATAGTGTTCCATTTTTTAGTGATGAATAATGGAACTAATATTTGGCTCCAGACACCTCATTCACCCCTTTGATTTGCAGCTCTAGCGATCAATCAAGGAGGAGAATTCACGCTATTATATACATTTCATTGTTTCACGCCCTTCTTTTTTGTTTTCGGAGACGCAGGTGCAGTCTCTTTGATTCCGTCCTTTATAAGACCAATTCCCGTCGTAAGTACATCATATTCTTTTTCGCTGATCACTTTCGCGGCAATTTGTGTCTCTATTTCTTGATCCAACTCTTCAATGTGTTTTTTCCAGCGTTCGTGTTCCTTTACTGTGATCTTCTCGGGCAACTTGTAAATGACTGATTCGAGATCGGACAATTCGTGAAGCAATGTGTGGAAGTCTTTTGGAGAACTGACAGTATCACCTACCTGCGCAACGTTATTGGCAAGCTCTAATTCGTTTCGTTCAGCATCGTCATTCGGTTTGCCAAATATTCGTTCATTCACCTGCCGTGACATCAACCCGATTCCGAAAAGTGCGAATGGAAACAGTGCCAGCCAATATTTTTCCCAGAACGTATTGAACCATCCAGGCGTCGTATTGTCGCGGAGAAGCACAGCACCAGGGTGCAAAGCATAGGAGAGTCTTCGTTTTACTACGTCAGTGTCAGCGTCAGTCCATCGAAGTTGCGGTACTTGAGAGCTCAGGGCGTTACGTGTGAGGGTTGCCAGAGCATACGCGTCTGATGTTGGCATCGCTGTCGAACAAATGAGGACTTTTCGTGTCTTAAGCATCGATAGACCGGCACAGAAAGGAGGAAGAATATCAGAAGAAGCTTCGTTTGCGCCAGCTTCGTTTGCGCCAGTTTTGTTTGCGCCAGTTTTGTTTCTAAAGCTTGGACATGGACGATAACCATAGAGGTGTGGGGGAAATTCAGTATAGCTAATTTGAGTGTGTCGCGCGACAATTGCTTCGACGTGCTGAAGATGAACCAGTACTGCAGTTTCGTCTGATTCGATTTCTTTGATAACATGGGAACCCAGTGGTCCCAAATAGAATCCGATATCGATATGTCCAAGGCGTAGTCCGTTTCGCAGTTCCAGCCAATCATTCACATCATGCTTTATGTAGTCCCTGTCTGCGACTTGGTGAAAATGTTCCATAACAATTTCAGAAAGCTGCCGCGTTCCACTTTGTGTGGGACCAAGTGAAACCTTCGGTCGATGGTTTATCGCGTCCGCCCAATCAATAATTGTCTCCAAAGACACACGTGAAAGCTTCCGGCATAGGGCACCTTCCTCAGGCTTAGGTGTGAGTTTGGATTTAGTATCCTTCCTTGATGAGACAAAGAGATCACCTTCATCATTCCGATCAAATATTGGGGAATCTGGATCACAACTTGATCCATTACACGCTTGATGCAGGAATTTACGCCGGCACACAATGTGAAGATAGCTGTCGTCGAGCGGAAGAAGCACACGAACGTTGCTTGAGTTACCGAATCCGTCATGTGCAAACCCAAAGAGATGACCAGTCGTGTCTTCTGCAATCCGAGATCGATTCTCCTCATACCCTTGTGTCGAAGTTTCTTCAAGAAATAACCCCGTCGTATTTCCCTCTAAAGAACCATGTTTTGCATGGTTGAGAATCAGGTTCGCACTGGTTGGTCCAACACCACCCTTTGGCCCCGTGAGGAGTTGAAATCGATTCTGGAAGACGTCCTGAAAAATGTAAAAGACGAACGCCGAAACACAGACGATTGCGATTAAATTCAGACCAACCAAGTTCTTTTTGGCAAATTGAAGTGACGCTTGAACACAGTTTGCTCCTAGACTCCATAAATCTTCAGCCCATTTCATAATGTTCACCTTTATTCTTTGTTGCAGATACTACTGACTATACCTCAATTCTATCACAGATTGTGTTATACAAGTTATCAAATGCTCATTATGGAGTTTTCTAGGTTCAAAAGTCTATTAAGTATTTATATTTTTATGTCATTTATACAAAATGGCAGATTGGAGAATATACACTAAATTGTTCTGGATGTTGGCTGCGTGGTTGCGGCTTTCATCCATGAGGAGATACCGCCAGAGAATCAATAAGTCCCAAAAGGCTTCAAGACCATTAATTATGATTGATTCACACTCACACAGATTTCCACGATGTGATGTTTCTCGGAATGTTCTTCCGGATTGTTGAGATACAGTTCATAGCAGGGACGTGAAGCATCTCGTTCATAGTCACTTTGTTCGACCCAATCTACAATCAGATTCCACGCGGTTTCATATTCTGCGGGACCCGTTAATTCGGCATGCATTACAACATAGGAACCACCGGGCAATCGCTTCTCTTTTATCTCAGCATCATCAACGTCGGTTCCCTCGGGGATACTGATGCAGACATCTAACTTGAGTTTATCCAGTGGTGTATCACAGGGATCATTTACATAAGACGACAAGAAAACCGTCTCCGCCGAGAACAAGCCTTTCGCGCCTGCCCAATTGCCAATCTGAGTGAAGAGACGCTGAAATAATTCTACATTGCCAATGTAGTTACCCTGATGCGAGATACAAGCAACCAAACGTTCCGATAGCTGTTGGACTTCCGGGGTTTTATTTTCCATGAGATTCTCTTCACTCTGATTATCAAATCATGATCTTAAAAAGTATCACCGTTTAACTGAAAATATGCGGCAAATACTTGAAACAGCATATATGATTACACCGAATGAAAGTCATCTGTCAACAGAATGATAAAGATTATGTGCGACAGATAAACGTATCTTGATTCTTAACAGAGTCACTACAGCCGCCGGTCTTACTTTTCGTGACTTTCGTGTTTTTCGTGGTAGTCAAAATCTTTTTAAAATACCGAGGGCTAGCGTCCTGTCGCTCAGGAGATTCAATGGTCTTGTTAACTATTCCAACTCCGGTGGCACATTACCATAGCCCCAGGGGTTGTTACTGAAAGCGGGAGCAGCCGGACGCTGTGGCACCTTTTTGGGTGTCAATTGTTTAGAGAGTTCATGACATTCGTGTCAGCCACATCAATCCTGTAAGCCCGGTTCAATGGTGCTCGTTGGCGAGATACTAGGAACCTTTTCGTTTGTACGACCTCTCCTTTGCCTTCTCATCATTCAAACTAAAGTTGTTGCTATTAGCCGTTATTTCAATCCAGACGTCTTTCGTTGAGCGTATTCGAGCTTCTTGACTTCGTGCTCCTCAAGGCCATCTTTGAGAGGCTCCATTAATTTTACATACTCAGTGTATTGGCGGCTTTTCCATGCTTCGTCGGCCTGAGGTCTGGCACTACTCAACTCAAGTTTTAGCATGTGCGCACTACATTCTCGCTCACGCAACTCGGACAGCGCTTTGAAAGTCGCCTCATCGCCTCTCAGAGCAGGGGCACCGTATCTTGCAACAATTCCAGCGACGTCGGCAATAGCCCCTCGCAGTCGATCAAGCGTACTCGCTTGAAAGAGCGTAAATAGCTGGTCTTTGGATGGATCAGTGAGGCGTACGATTTCGCCAAGGTTAAATGAAATCTCCCGACCGTCATAAACCTCATCCAAAAGGCCAATTCCAACCCGAATTTCCCTCGATGTTCGACCGTAGCTCACGGTGACGTGAACCAAATCGTTCTCGAATCGAACTGAATGGGAGTCCCAATAGGTTTTACTGAAGCCATACGACGTTATCAAGAACTGAAACTCTTTGGAGACAAGTTCAGAGAATGTTACTCGTTCGTTAGCCCACATATTGTCATTCATAATATACAACCTGTATAATACATTATCTGGATTATGGAGAAGAAGGCGGATGCCAAGCTCCTGTCTGTATATTGAACTTCCAGCCTCTAAGTCGGAGCAGTTCGCGCTCCGAACAGAAAAAGGTGTCTGGAACGAATGGTACTGTCGAGTTCTAACTTCTTTCAAGTGGTATTGTTGCGTAAACGGTCCCTGAGTACCTGTCTGGGTTGTTGCATCAGCGGGTAGGTACCGCGTCTGCGTTTGATGACGCGAGGT
>JAJFIP010000078.1 GCA_021774875.1 Emcibacter sp. | reverse complement strand
AAGACAATCTGCTTTACCCGTCGGTCCGGGGGTACTAAGGCGCGTAATGTGTAATTTTGGATATTGGTGCTGTATTTCCTCTATTTCTGCTATTGTTTCAGGATCATTGGGATAGCAACCGACAAAGATATGATAATTCTGATAATTATAGCTGGAGAGAGTATTCTTCAGCATGGCCTGAATAACTTCTTCTTCCTGCCATGCGGGAATCATGATGGCAAAATATTGTTCTTCTTTCGCTAGAATATCCTCAGCCTGATAGGGTCGAAACTTCTGGTAGATAAAGAATTTTCGCCTGATTTTGTGGAAGATGTAATAGAGATCAACAAAAGCATCGTCAATATTACTCAACAGGATCAGCAAGGCTGTCACAAAAAACACCAGCTTCAGGAAAAACAGATAACTGGTGAAAATATCTAATAGTTGCATAATCCCCTCGCCAGAAAAAAACCTGGAAAAATAATGGCGTTTTCACTCATATCCACTTTTATTAATTGAAGGCCAGCATATATTATCTATGCCAAATTAGCTATGTCCAGTTTATTTCATTGATGGATAGGGCTTATATGATAATATCCTGAGAGAAGTGAAGGTTGGTAATGAATATAGAGAATATCTTGAAAAATTTACCGGATATGGAGACCGGCTGGGTATGGCTGGCCGGTTCCGGACCGGGCGACCCGGGGCTTTTATCGCTATTGACATTAAAAGCTATGCAGCAGGCGGATATTGTCGTCTATGATGCTTTGGTTAGCCAGAATATACTGGATTTGATTGCCGGGGATGTGCCGCTCGAATTTGCCGGAAAGCGGGGCGGGAGACCTTCTTTTAAGCAGACTGATATATCTGAAAGGCTGGTATCACTTGCAAAAGAAGGAAAAAAGGTTTTGCGGCTAAAGGCTGGTGATCCTTTTGTCTTTGGACGGGGCGGTGAAGAAGCCCGTTCTCTGGTGAAGTCTGATATTCCTTTTCGGGTGATCCCGGGGATTACGGCTGGAATAGGTGGGTTAGCCTATGCGGGGATACCCCTTACGGACCGGCATACTAATTCTGCGGTAACTTTTCTTACCGGTCATGGTGAGGATGGTGGTCTGTCGAAAGATATTGACTGGGATGCGCTGGCGAAATCATCCCCGGTGATTGTGGTATATATGGCCCTGAGCAGGATTGAATTAATGTGCCAGCAGTTCCTAAGCTCTGGACGACTGCCCGATGAAGCTATTGCGATAATAAGCAAGGCGACAACTGAAAATCAGGCCGTGCTGGAGACTACCCTTGCCAAGGCAGCCGAGGATGTCGCATTGGCAAAGTTAGAGGCCCCGGCGATGATTGTTCTTGGTGAAAATGTTAAACTCAGAGCCGGGCTTGACTGGCTTGGGGCAATGGGGGGTAAAATTCTGAGGGCTGATTTGTCTGATGTTACGCCACAGGGTAAAAAGTAACATATTTTATATATATTTATTCAGAATATACCGAAAACTTAAATAAATAGCTGCAAACATAGCCGCAAATATATAGATAATAGTGAGATAGGAATCTGAAATATATCCTGACAGTAATTCTGCTTCCCGTTTTAAGTTTTTCCTTTCTTCGGCTGTTAAGGGTCTGTCTGCTTCTTCCGGGCTAATATTCCGTGTATCTACATATTTTTTATAGTCACTTTCTTCCGATTCAAATCCCAGTTGCAATACATTTGCAATTTTTCTCTTATAGCTGAATACTAGGTCTTTTGAGGTAAAAAATATGGATTTCAGCAGTGGGTCATCTTTAAAACTATCAAGGAAAGAGCCTACCAGTATATTTTCATCATTGTTATCTTTGCCATTATCAAAACTATCCAGGAAAGAACTAATAACCTTTTCCTGGTAATTGTCCCCCCGTTCATTCTCGGGTAGCAGATCGGTCTGATCTTTAGAAGTAATATTTAAAGAAAAAATTGTTTCCATATCCGACGTATCAATGGGAAATTGGGTAAGTTTAATTTCATTGTTTTCTGTCGGTGAATTTGATCTTTTGCCTTGATCATCAATAAGAAGATCAGATATATTTTGCAGACTTATCAAGTTCTGTTTATTATTATTTTGGTAACTTGATAAATTATTATAATTAATAATTTTATGGTGTAATTCATAGTTGTTATTCAGCTTATCAGTTGATTTAATAACCACAGCATTGACATTACTTGCCGGATAGAAAAAGCTCGTCAGAATGAAGACTGTCGTAAATACGCCCAACCTGATATTTTTTAATAAGCCCTTGTTTTGGATAATCTTCATCTTCCTAAAGTAATATATCGTGAGAAAAAGTAAAAGATTTTTTATTTTCAGTTCATTTGAGAAATTACTGAGTATCTTTTCAACAATAAAATCTAATTATGGCCAGTTTTGGTTAAAAGCCAATTTGAGACATATTGACATTTCTCGGGACCGTTCAGATAATGCGCTGGTAAACTTAATCAAACAACTTGATTAGTCTGGCAATATCTGACTCAATACCCGAATAGTATTTCCACCCATTATTTTACGGATATCCTGCTCGGAAAAACCCTGCTTCATGAGTTCTTCAGTTATCAGGGCCATGCCGCTGGCATCAAAGGGTGGTTGAATGGCACCATCATAATCCGAGCCCAGACCCACATGATCAACGCCAACGAGATCCACCGTATATTTGATGGCTGTGACTATTGCTTCTACGCTGGAATCACACACCGCAACTTCCCATAACCCAAGACCGACTAGCCCGACTCTCAGGGCAATACCTGTGAGTTGGTCGTCACTCAGATTTCGCTGATTATCACAGGTACCGCGAACCCCGGTATGAGAAGAGACTATAGGAGTAGTGGTGAGGGCCAGAATGTCATCAATCATTGCCGGAGAGGCATGAGCAATATCAATGAGCATACCGCGTTGTTGCATATCCTGAAAAACCTGATGGCCAAAGTCGGTCAGTCCGCCGAGGTTTATCCCATGGGCAGAACCGCCGAGCTCGTTATCAAAAAAATGGGTCGCGGCCATCATACGGAATCCGGCATCATACATGGCTTTCACATTGGCAATATCGCCTTCGAGCACATGTGCGCCTTCAATTCCGAGAAAACCAGCGGTTAGCTTACTGCCTGTTTCGCGGGTGGTGAGAAAACCGTCAAGATCACTTTTGGTTTTGATAATGACAAACTGGCCCTTAGATTTATCAGCATATTTATGAAGTTTGTGCGACTGAAACAATGCCCTTTCTTTAAGACTGAACAAGCTTTTTAACGGCCAATGCTGGGCCAGTATTAGCAGGGTAACCTGATCTGTATCGGCTGTATTTTTGTGGATATTCAAGCTCTTAGGCGCTTTGCTGACGATAGTAAAGGCCTGAAGGGAAAGATTGCCTTTCTGCATTCGGGGCAGGTCGACAAGACCATAATCATTTTTTTCCAGGAAATTACGGTTCCACAAAAGAGTATCCGCATGCAGGTCTGCAACAATCAGGCTGTCATGGAGCTTTTGGGCGGCTTCACTGACCTGATAGGAGGATGAGTTGGTCGTCCTGTTTATACTGGCATCCATTTTTCTCGCATACATGGGCAGGCCGATGTAATAAACGATCAAAAGGAAAGCAACTGTAATCAATAAGAATAGTTTGAGTTTTCCTGCCAGTGATTTCCTTGCCATAAAACTTTCCTTGTATCAGCATTAATTAATAGGTTCTGACCGTAATATGCTGGAAAACAGATTTCAAGACATTGTTGATTTTTCATACAGTATCCGATACCAGTGGCATGATTAAAGTCTAATAGTGAATTACATATGTCTCAGGAAAATAATACAACTGGTATCGCTTATGCTTTGGGTGCATTCATCCTTTGGGGACTGATGCCCTTATTTTTTAGGGAATTATCTCATGTGCCAGAATTGGAATTTCTTGGTCACCGGATGATCTGGTCATTTTTATTTTTGATTTTCCTACTATTCTTCAGACGATCCTACATTATGTTATTAAGTGAAATAGGGCAGATTATTACAAATAGAAAAATGCTGCTGATGCTTTTGTTTACTGCGGCTTTGATCAGTTCCAACTGGTTGGTCTATATCTGGGCGATAGCCAATGACAATGTACTGCAGGCAAGTTTGGGGTATTATATCAACCCTCTTATGAATATGGCTCTAGGCATGCTTGTACTGGGCGAGAGAATAAGTAAACGCAAGCAGTTTTCAGTTAGTTTGGCAGCCCTTGGGGTGCTCTATATGATAATTGAAAGTGGTGAATTCCCCTGGATTGCCCTTTATCTGGCGACCAGTTTTGCCATATATGGGCTGGTCAGGAAAAAAGCCGCAATAGGGGCCGTAATGGGACAGTGGGTCGAGATGCTTATTATTCTTCCCGTAGCACTCACGTATCTGGCTTATCTGAATATATCAGCAACGCCGGAAGCTATTGGTCATGATAACTATACATTATTTATGCTGGTGATTAGCGGAGCCGTAACAGCAATCCCATTGGTATTATTTACGTCGGCAGCTAGAAGTCTGCCACTTACAACACTTGGCCTGCTACAGTATATTGCGCCTACCATTACCTTTCTGCTTGCGATATTTTTATGGCATGAGCCTTTCACCATGACCCATATGGTGGCCTTTGGCTGTATTTGGGGGGCACTGGTGATATATTCCATGGACAGCTTCCTGCCCTCACGTCAAAAAAGTTAAGCTTGGGTTCTTATGAGCATAAATATTTGATAATCAGGAATAATATTGAAGGTGCCAACAGGCAGCCAATCCCCGTATAAAATGTCGCCGTCATTGCCCCGTAAGGAACCAGCTTGGGGTCTGTGGCCGCAAGGCCGCCTGATACCCCGCTCGTCGTTCCCATTAACCCCCCGTAAATCATTGCTGCTGTTGGATTATCTATAGGGGCGGTAGTATCAATCTCTATAATTCCAGTATTGGAAGATCGTGTGGATAGCCTTGTTATGCAAAACCGCAATAATAAAGTATTTGGTTGAATTCAGGCCTGTTGCGACCCATATGCGACCCAAAATAAAAAAGACTTGAGCCAGAGATTGCTAAGTCATTGAAATGATTTGCTCCCCTTCGTGGACGCAACTCGAACTTTTTGTAGTGCCCCTAATCCAGAAATAAAATTTATTTTTGAGGAAATTCAAGAATTTTATAGGGAGATGTTACATCAACTCTGAAATCTTAATTTGTATCATAATTTAGACCATGTCCTTATTGGTTAAGATCTTTGAAGTATCATGGTAGTTCGAAGCTGATTTCTCTTCAGCAGGGGCATCACCGCGTATCCGGATTTCCTTCAGAAGGGCAACCATTTGAATGAAAATATCTCTGATCATATGGGCCCGTTCATGGACAACCCTACCCATGACAAAGATTCCGCTTAGTTCAACATCATCGTCCCCGTGGGACATGGATTTCAGGACCCTTCCCAACTGCTCCAGTTCGAAGTAGGGTTCTTCAAGTTCAAATATTTTTGTCCGTAATTTCTCCAAAGCCTTTTCCTGTCCCGCTGTTCGGTGGAAAGGGGATGGGTCTGAAATTGTGGTTTCAGTATCCGTTGTTTCCATAACTTTGGCAGGATTGGTTTCATCTTTAGGGGCTTCATCCTCCGGCGTTTGGGTTTCGGGGACCTCTGTTGGTTCATCTTTACCTTTTCGGGTTTCTGGTTTCGGTTGCGTTAGAACCTCACCGATAATCTCCAGCCAGTCTTTATTGGGCTTTTTAAGGCTTCCCGTTTTCAGTTCTTCAAACTTCAACTGGCAGATATGATGGATCAGCTTATGAAGCTCTTTCACGTATTTGAACATGCGATCCAGCTCGACACGGGTAACCTTGTAATCCGAGGTATAGCGCGGACCTTTAAAGGCGCATTTGAGCTTGAAGAAAGATCTGCGCCCCTCCCGGCCAGCCCAGACAAATTGTAATTCCTGATGAATGCTTTCCGATGTTTCCCGCAGGTCCATGAGTGTCCGGCTATAGGGATAATAGAGAATATGAACCAGCATGAAAGCCTCGTAAGCCTGTTCCGCAGAGATATGGAGCATAAAGGCCGCCGCGTTATGATCAGTTTCCCGAAAGAACTGTGCTCCTGACAGGAAGGACCCTGCCAATGGAAAGACCCGGCCAAAATGATCGCGGGCACGGATGTAATGTCTGGCGGCATTTGGCTGGTGGGGCATATGGAGCAGGTTCCGGCCCTTGCCACCGCCGTTATAGAGCAGAATGCCCCGTTCTTCTATCTGATCATAGGCCAGATAGCCGTCTTTCAGCAGCTTATTGAGCTTAGTGACGGTTTCCATCTGTAACCTTACAGGATAGGCCAATTCGCCGGAGGTGTTTATTTGCTTTTCCACCGCCTGTATCTGATAGAGACTGTCGGGCAGGATTTTGGTGACAAGGACCAGAATGTTATAATAGTAGGCCTCTTCCGTCGGGTGCAGTTCCGTATCTGATTGCAAGTCATCCTCTGTGAAACGGCCATGCAGGATGATGTTGGTGATATTGGCACAATTCTGTTTGTTGGACGTGCCATTGCTGGCGGCAACTTCATAATCCTTAACCAGAAACTCGGTGATATAGGCCAGATCATTTTGAATCTGTACGGGCAGGTGGGTGATGTCGGTTTTCATGAGCCTTCTCCCATAAAGCTATATCGCTCTGTGATCGTGCGGGAGAATTTTTTGAGGTGGAATAAGTTGTTAGTTAACAAGCACAGGTCATCTGTGCTAAGACGTGGGGTAGCCATGTCAGCCTCCTAGTAAGGTTGGTTGTGGTTAGACTCGGCAAAATGTTGGTAGCATTTTGTCGGGTCGTTTATAGTAAACGCAGGGATTTCCTTGTGTTTTTTTAATGGTATTATAAAGTGTACTATGATCCATTTTACAAATCAACAAAAAAGTATCAATGAGTCCTAAAATACAAAATATGATTGAAAATACGAACTTAACTTCTTATCAAATTCGTGCTGCTCGCGCCATATTACGATGGAACCAATCAGATCTGGCCGATAAGTGCGGTGTTTCGATACCTACAATTAAGCGAATGGAAGCTATGGAAGATGTAGTGAAGGGAAACCGGACAACTATTTTTGCCATTGAGCGTATCTTTACTGATGCGGGCATCGAGTTCATTCCTGAGAATGGCGGCGGGGCAGGAGTGCGCCTAAAGAAATAAACCTTCACCCCAAAGTCGTCATACCTACGAAAACAAGTATCTAACTGCTTAAATAAGATTTGAAAGCAATGGTAAAGTATTACGTTGACCAGTTAAGTTATCATCCAAAGTGGGCATTGCACAAACAAATCTGTTTAGAATCATAACTGTAGTTGTAAAGGGAAATATTTTGTTCAACATATCTAAGGGGCTGATATGATGCTAAATAAAATAAAACTGAATCCTGAATATTTGTTTGCAGATCTACGGTCCCCGGACTTTCACGCAACAACCAATGTGCATGGTCTTTACAATACGCAGCAATTTGTATTGAGACTCTCACCAGCTATTCACCGTAAGCTATCTGAAATGGGATCAGGTATTTCCACAAATGATATTATTGGGTTAGATGGTGCGCAAGCCATGTCCACCTATATTCATGAAACAATTCATTGGTGGCAGCACATTGGATCAACCTATGGATTCATTTTTAGTTTGAATTATCCAATACAGTCGCATGCCACTCATTCTGATCTCAGACAGCTAGCAACAATTGATGGTTTTAAGAAGCCTGTCGTGCAGCAAGCAGTAAATCTTGGGCCACGAAATTCTACTGAAGTAAGGCCGCAACATGACATAGTACATAGGATCATCAACAACCATTTTGACCTTCTGGCATTTCGTGCATTTACACTTGGGCCTAAGGCTGCAGAATCCATAGCTAAAGAGAAACTGTTCGAGAACGTAGGCCATGCCTTTCACATGACTTATGGGCATACAATCAATATTTTGGGTAGTACAGTTGATAAGGAGTTTAAGGCTTTACCGCACCCGGATGAATGGGGGGATGGATTTCGGAAACTTACCGACAAAAAAGTCGAGGGCTATTATTATGGGTCTCCTATCGGCCTTTGGCCGCTGGGTTCATATGAAATCTTCGAAGGCCAAGCGTGTTTCATACAGATCCAGTATCTTTCCCATGCCAATGGTCACAGGCTCACTTGGGAAGACTACCGCAACATCGGAATGTTGCATGGTGTTTACATCCGCGCGTTTGAAGAGTTTTTGAGACTAACCGAGACCCAATGGCCTGACAAAGTGGATGATCCTATTGTTGGGCTTTTTTTGTTGATCTGCGATCTTTCAATTAATCCAGGCAGTGGTTTCCCATTTCCAGTAGCACCTAATTATATAACGTTTATCAATGATGTAAATCCAGGGGCGCGGTTCTGTATCTTTTCACGTATTATTGCACAAAAATATCCTGTTATGAAACAGGCTGTCCAGCATTATAGCAAAGAAGAATATGAGATGATTTCAGCCGAGCTTTGCGCTGCGGTAAAGGAATTTCCTCCATCACTGATTGCAAAGACGTTTTCTGGTTGGTTTAACTCATCTGGTCCGATGGGGGGGCTTCGGAAGGAGTATGAGACTTACAAATTCTCGCCTATAAACTACCCTATACGCCATTTATTTTCTCACTTTCTTGCATTTCAAGAAGATAAGGCGAAAAGGCCGGAATTCTTCTGTTGGCCTGGCGCGTGGCTGGCTGGTGACCGGCTTTCAAGACTGGAGAGAGATTTGTTCGAGAAGCATAGCGCGCTTTTTGTCGATAAAGAACACGATGACGGTGTATTCGCCCGTTTGCAGCCAGGACGTGACGAGGCGACGGTTATGGCTACTTTCAATGAATTTTACCACTACACCATGGTCTATGATCTCACAAATCAATGGATCAGCGAGAATGGAGCATTTAAATATGATTTTCACTGGCTCCAACCAAATGCTTCAGAAAACGAATTGAAAATCTTTTTAAAACAGCAATTTAATACAGCCTTCGGTATAGATATTGAGACTGTTGAGGTGTTGTCTTGAAATTTTTGTGAATTTAATTACGTTTTTTGTATTACCAATGCTCACTTGCTCAAAGCTTTCTGCTCAAAAGCCACTGCAAGGCGCTGCCACTGACCTATTAGATAGTGAGGGACATTCAAAAAGCGGTATGCTGTATCCTTATGCACATAATCATTCAAGAGTAATGGCCCGGATGAAAACCGTAATGCCCTGTCAACCTTTTTTTCCATCAAAAATCGTTGCAGGGATTTCATATGTCCCTTGTGGCCGCTTTTTACTTCAACAGGCAATACGCGTTGATCCCAGGGAACCAGATAGTCAACCTCGGCGGTACTTTGTTTAGCCTGTCTTTCCCAATAGTGAATGGCGGGGGCTTCGAACATGGGACGGTCATACATCAGGTGTTGACCAACAAATTGTTCTGCCAGAACACCTTTTGCAATTTCATTGATCTCTTGCGTCGTTTCAACAGCCGCCAGAGAAATACCCAGCATGGACTGGACCAATCCCACATCCAGAAACAGTAATTTAAAGTGATTGGTTTTTTGTTGCGCCCCCAAAGGCAAACCATCGCCATGACTGTGAAAACAACGCTGTATGACTTTTGCCAGTTCAAGCAATTCCAGAACGCGCTTGACTTGATCGCTTCGTGTACCTTCTGAAAGGCGGGTATAAATGATCTTTTGCCCAAGTTGGCTGGGAATTGCCGCCAATACACGGTTTAACAGGTCTATATCCGCTTTATGGCCGTATTTATGGAAGTCAGCCTGGTAGGTAGTAATGATGCTTTGTTTTGCCCGCTCGACTTCAACATAGGACTGGGTTTCCCGGTAGGCATTAATGGCCTCAGGCATGCCGCCAACAATTAAATAGTTTCGCAGATGTTTTAAAAAGATATTGTGGATAGCCTCATTAAACGGCTTTTCCACAGTAACTTGTTGCAATTGTTCTATTGCGATTTCGTTATCAGTGCCACTCAGATATTCTTCAAATGTCATCGATCCAAGATAGAGAAATTCTACACGTCCGACAGGAAAGGAATAGTCATCTGCTGACAATACAAATTCAAGAAGGGAGCCCGTGAGGATGACCCGATATTCCGGGGCACGTTCAAAACAATAGCGTAGAAAGGGAATAAGAGCAGGGCAGGCCTGTGCTTCATCAAAGAAAAAAATCTGCTTGTCCGGGTCGATTTTACGAAGTTGTTTGCTCAATGCAATAGCCTGAAATACTTTATGCGGATCATTTTGAGGCAAAAGCGGCGGAAACTCCTGGGGGTCTTCCATGTTTAACTCAACCAATTCAAGGCTCATTTCCTCACAGGCCAACTGCACCAGCGTTGTTTTGCCAACTTGCCGGGCACCACGGATGATGAGAGGCTTTCTGGTTTTCCGATTTACCCACTCTTTGATATAATTGAGTTGTTGTCGTTTCATGCTTTTTCTCTTTTTGCCTTCATTATGTCGAAAGTAAGGGCAAAAAACAAGCATATTCCGTGAAAGTATGGGTGAAATATAACAATATTCCGTCTAAAGTAAAGGAAAAAACTGTTATTTGGGCTTATCCGAACATTAAATATCACACACTAACACATAGAAATGTGCTGAGTATTTTGCTAAAATGTGTGTGTTTTTACTGAAAGATGCAATGCTATGTACACGTCAATAATTTGAGATCAAATTATTTATGATTCAGTCTTTCCCTTAAATTTTTTCCCGTCTTAAAATATAGAACATTCTTTTCTGGCACAGATACCGCTTCGCCCGTGCGTGGGTTGCGGCCTATGCGGGCAGGGCGGCGCTTTATTGAAAAAGAACCAAACCCTCTAATTTCAACGCGATCGCCAGATGAAAGAGTATCAGAAATCTCCTCAAAGATTACATTCACAACACTTTCCAGATCATGCCGCGTGAGATGTGGGTTCTTATCAGCCATAAGGGTAATCAATTCTGACTTAATCATATTCTATTCCCTGCCCATTATTAGCAGATTGTATAGCATATTTTTTGTCGGGTTCTCAACAATGTAGCAGAAGAGCAAAAGAGCCGCGTTTTTTTTGTGATGGTTTGACAGGGAAGAGAGAGTTTTTTCCCGGCCATCGCGGAGAAATATCATGACGACCACCAATAATTACCACGCCACGCCGTATGACATCAGTGCAGCAGGATTCTACTTCCACGATTACGAAGACTATGAGGCCAAAGCCAGAAACCACCGTAATGAATATGGTGAAATGGTCGAAGAATTTGAAATCCAACATGTAGCTGGTGATAACTACCAACTGTTCAGTGCCCTTGGCATAAATCAGGCAAACCTGAAAATATGGTTTGATGACTTTGAAGATATGAAAGGGACAGATGCGGTGGGTGCAATTTATCTCGCAGAGTATTTGAATGTGAATATGACCAATATTATGGATAAGCTTGACGAGGTTTCTTTTTATGAGGGCCGGTCACAAACATATGCCCAAGATTATCTGACAGACAGCGGCCTCCTAGATGAAGTACCAGACAGTCTGCGCAATTATATTGATGTGGACGCCTTTGCACGTGACATGCTTCTCGCAGGCGATATCACCGAGGTCGACATCATGGGAACCACATACGGTTTCTGGGATTGTTAGAGTCCCTGTCAGGCAATTACCAAGGGTAGAAACCCCAAGTGGCAACTAGATGAACACACTTCCTTAATGACGGATCCCCGTGATCAACATCCTGCATCAGAGCAAGAGAGAAGTTCTGATGGGGTGATAATCAACCCCAATAGAGAGAAGGAATTCATTATGGGCAGTATCAACAAAGTAATCATCGTCGGCAATTTAGGTCAAGACCCCGAAGTGCGGACAACAAATAACGGCGCTCTTGTCGTAACCCTGAGTGTCGCCACTTCAGAAAACTGGACTGATAAGCAGACCGGAGAGAAGCGCGAGCGTACCGAATGGCACAGGGTTGTGATCTTCAACCAGGGCCTTGCTAAGATTGCCAGAGATTATCTCAAGAAAGGCGCACAGGTCTATCTTGAAGGTCAGTTGCAGACCCGTAAGTGGACCACAGACGATGGTCATGACCGTTACAGCACCGAAGTGACCCTCCAGCCTTATCGTGGTGTGCTGACAATGCTGGGCGGCGGACAAGGTCATAACAACTCCGACCAGTCTGATGAGGCTGATAGCACTCAAACCAATGGTGGTCCGAATGGCTTTGCAGAAGGTTCAACCGGCAACGGAACAAGCATGGCTCTTGACGACGAAATTCCCTACTAAGCGTTTTGAAAACGAATATTTCCTAAACTCGCCGGGCCTTGGGTCCGGCATTTTTTTTACCGGAGACAGATAAATGACAAATACCGTAATCATGAGTTTTGATGAATGGGTGAAAGAATTTAAACCCGTCCAGAACCACATTGACAAGAATGCTTCCATAGACGGCATGATGTTTGAAACATACGGCAAGGAATTAGATTTTGTCCGTGCGCAGGATATTAACCACATATGGACATTCATCGAAGAAGATGGAGCCTTCTCAGTTTCAGAGGGTATGCGTATAGTGAACCGGCTGGGTTATGCTGTTACAGAAAACCCGTACGCTGAAAACACATTCTATGTCATTGAGGACGACGAGTAATCCGTCCGCCATATCCATTACCGTTACACCCAAGATGC
>JAJFIP010000077.1 GCA_021774875.1 Emcibacter sp. | reverse complement strand
CAATTCCCGAATAGGTTGGCAGACTGTTGTCAGCCCAAAATCCCGGTTCGATGATCCCGCCCTTAAGTTCAATAGCTATCGGAACTGAAAATGCTGCCCCGCCATATGCGCCCCGATCCATACGCAAACGGATGGCCACCTGCGATACACCGGACGGAGGATTGGCGATGGTTGCAACAGCTTGTTTTACAGGCACTTCAATACCATCGACCCATACCTGAGCCTTCGGTCCTTTAGGCAGTTTCAGCTTGTGCAATCCGGGCGGGGCAGAAAAACGGTACCAGCCGATTGGATCAACCGGTTCCGGCGACACGTCATAGACGATATCCGGTACTTCGTCGAAAAAAGTCAGGTAAGGTGACGGCAGATCAATCGACAGGGGACGGCGTGGCTCGGTTGCTGAGCCAACATGGGACAGCAATTCGCTACCCCAGGGATCACTCCCCATTGATCCCAATGTTTCAACCTGATCCCAATCACTGTCATCCAGTCCCGGCCTGTCCCATCCGGCATAATCTTCAGCTGAACCTTTCCATGAAGCATCACTGACCAGCTGCCAGCCACTGCCATCAGAATTACGGGCCGCCAGAGCCAGTGAAAAAGCTTTTTGTTCAGGAATCGCCTTGATACGTTGCCCGTGAAGCACCTGTATCCATCCGGCAATTACATTTTCACCCTGTTTGAGCAATGGGGCGATATTGACCAGTTCAGGATGCGTCCATTTGGACCACGGTCCGATATCTTCTGCAACATTTACGCCGTTTATCATCAGGCGGTAGCCGGTATAAGCCGTAACAACAAGCCTTGCTTCACTTGGTATCTGATCTAGATTAAAAACTTTCCGAACGAACCCCGCACCAAGGCTCGAATCACGAATCCACATGGCATCTTCCAGCCTGGGTTCAACGCGAGGCTTGGCTGCGTCCGCCATTGTGGCAACCGATGGTGCCTGTGACTGAACATAAAGCATACCATGACCGCCGTCTGGCAGCTCCAGCAATATCTCATTCACACCCTTCTTCAATGGCAGATTGCCGATCGCGTCCTCAAAAGGCTGTTCCACGCCAGAAACCCATAGCCGGGCTTGCGAATTGCCGAGCACCACCCGTAATCCCAGACGCTGGTCTTTTAATGAGCGAATTCGGGTGAAAAGAAATTTTCGCCCCTCGGGCAGCTTAATAAATCTTTGATCAATGGCCCCGTCAGGGTAACCTTTATGCCCGCCCCATTGCATTGGCTTGGCCAAACCGATGGTTTTAGAAAATTCAACTGTCTGGAGGGTGTGACTCTGGCCCGCCACTGTCATCTCAAAACCTGGTCTCATTTTTGTTTGGGCCTCAAGCAGTGCATCAATCACTTCAGCATCATCAGCTATTTGATCAATAAGTAACCAATATGGACCAATGCTCGCACGGGCCTTACTCCAACTGGAATCATCAAATTCGGCCCGAAGCCATGACTGTGCCGCATCTGCTCCCTCCGCTTCCTCTTCCCTATAATGGAATGTTCTGATCTCTGGACCAATTATCTCGTCTGATGGCGGCCAGCGGAAGTCCCCCGAATTATTATCTCTCGTGGGAAGAACAAAAAAATCCCATTTCGTTTCAAGTGGTTTCAGCCATTCACGTTGATCCGGTTGGTTGAAACCGCCCGCTGATTCAAGCTCATCCCCTGGTCGAAAGACAAACAGGTAAGCCGTATTACCTTCTAGCTGATGAGAAACACGGGTAACACCATCCCTTCGTTCAAACCGGTCAACGGAACGGACGTTGCCCCCGTTCGGGTCCCACAATTCGACGATACCATCAACCCGAAAAGTTGCCTCCATCTGAACGCTCGGTTTCGAGAAATTTTGGACCAGATAGACATCCACGTCATCAATTTTCCGGTGAGTAACATAAAAATCCTCAGTCTCCGCCACAAAATCACGCTTGATATGTGAGCCAACCAGTTCAGCCAGCAAAGCAGGATCGGAATCGGGTTGCAGAAAAGCACTATATCCCCCCTGATCGTTTGCACCCTCATTCAGAAGAACTTGAATAGTCTTAATGACTTCAGGGTCATTCCGCCCCTGTTCAACAGAATCCTTTGGGGTCTGACCGTAAAATAATACCGTGCCGCCCTGTTTGACAAAAATATGCAATTTCTTAAGGACGCTAAGGCGAATTATCCGTTCAGGTCCAAAAACAAGCGCCTGATAACTATTACCCGCCACCACCAGTTTTCCGTCTTCTACCCTCGCCGCCAAAATTGAATCATCGTCAATGATGTCATTGTCAATACCGGTCTCAAAAATTGCTTTCGAGAGCGTCATATACTGGTTGTATTCCGGATGCTCACCTCCGGGCGGGTCACCGGCCAGAAGGCTGACCGCCGGATAATGGACAGCCACATCGACCACATGTTTCCCCTGTGACATCAGGTAACTGGTGCGTGCCACCCAGTCGGAAAGCGTCTGGTAATATCGCCAGTAGGGTTGTCGCCAATGGGGATCGGGGGCCGCATGTTCCCAAGTGCCGGCACGAAGCGAATAATAAAGGCCATGCTCATTATACAAATTTGCGCCAAAAGCATAATTGGCACTTAGCCAGGAGATTGTCTGTTCAGTCGTTCGCCCCCAGCCCGTGGAATGAAAGGCCTCAGCCCAGACACGCGGACGCTGATATAGACGTGCAATTGATGAGGCAATCTTCGCGTCATAGTAATTTCGTTCCGCTATTGGTTTAGGTTTGGAATCGTCATATCCCGGCGCGGAAAACCACCTTTGAGTCCGAAAATAGTCAATATAGCCTTCGCTTTGGCGTTCAATGTTCCGCCGACCCCAGTTGTCATGACTGGTCAATATTCCCCGCGCCGATGTCCAGTCATAGACACGTTTCCAATAGCTGGCCTCATCAAGTGCCAGATAAGTATCAAAATAATCGATGCGATATTTAGGGGTCAGCGGCCCAACATCAAAATGCAAGGCCGGAATAGAGCGGGTTATCTCATAGCCATTACGTTCCTGAAACAGCTCAACCAATTGGTCTGTAATTATATCACGGGGTGTTGGGGGATGCTCATCCTGAAACATTCCCTGAAACGTCTTGCCCATTTCGTCCGAGCCTAACCGACGCTCCACCTCGCCGTAAAGCATATCAATGAATGTATCCGTTGCTTTATCGCTCAACTGAAACGTTAATTCCGGCACTGCCACAGAAACGGCCAGACGCCATTCACCTGACTTCGGGGTCCATTCCAGTAGTCGACCATCGATCTGGCCCAAAATATCTATACTCTGCTTATCATTAGCCAGCGCATCCCGTACCGGATAGGCTCTGGCCGCAAGAACTTGCCCCGCCGGCAGTTCCATATGAAATGGTCCATCACCGTCGGCAGTCAGAAACTTTAACCGGTTTGTCCGGGTATCCTTCGCCTTGGCCGCCGCCTTTTCAAGCCAGCCATATTGCCCATAGCCAACCTGATCATATGCCCAGAGCGTCATGCCAAGCCGCTTGCTTTCCTCAGCCACAAAGGAGAACATATCCCACCATTTTGGGCTGAATGAGGGCGGGTCTGTACGAGCAGGTGAACGCTGGATCGGAACGACAGATTTAATTCCCTTGGCCGCGAAAATTTCCATCTGCCGGGTTACTTCATCCCGGTCCATTGGCTCTCCTTCCCACCACCAAAGAGGAACTTCACCCCACCTAGCATAGTCGGGAGAGATGAATTTCTGACGAAGCTCCTCATAATTCGGCATCACTATGTTGTCTGCTTTCTGCTCCTGATTTTCCAAAGCAGATAACCCGACAGGAGTGAACACCACCATAAGCCACATCAGAAATACGCCAATATTTCTTGTGGTTTTTGTTACGGCCCGCAAATTCAATAAATTCCGCCCCAAATTAATTTCCTTTCACGGCTGGAAAGTCATTCATGCGCTCTTTTATTCCACGCTATTAATGCTAGCAATAACGAGACAACAGATGCCCCTATCCAGAAATAGAATGCTTGATCAAAATCATAGGTGGCAACGCCACCCACAACAGTTTTAGACTGCTCGATCAGTATACCACTAATCCAGTCTTGTGTTGCGGCCCCCATATAGGAAAATAATCCAATAACACCCTTAACCGCGCCTGCGGCTCCTACTGGCATGAGATCGACGGCAATCAAACCAGCCAGGAAAACGACAAGCCCGCCCGTTGCAAATCCAAACATGGCAAGTGCTACCGTATCCAATAATAAGAAGCCGGGGGGAATGTAATAAAACAGGCACAGCGACCCAGTAAGCAAAAGACCATATAATAATGCGGGTATATCTCGACGTGAGCCGAATAGCCGGTCAGAAATAACACCGGAAAATATTGCCCCTGCCAAGCCAAATACCGGATAGGCGGCCATGGCAGAAGCGGCTTCCACCAGCTCGTATCCCTTGCCTTCCTGCAAATAAAAAATGGCCCAGCTATTTACCGCATAACGGCTCATATACATACAGGCACTACTAAGCCCCAGCACCCAGACAATAGGGCTTTTGAGTACAACCATCTGCATTGATCTAACCGAGGCTGTACTGGGTTTTCCAGCAGAATAATCCTGTTTATAGTCAGTAACGCTCGGCAATCCATATGTCTGTGGTCTGTCCGCTAAGTTGATATACATCATAATAGCAACTATTATGCAGGCGATGCCGGGTGCCCAGAACCCCCATTGCCACCCGAAAGAATTAACAACCAAAGCCGTACCAACGAAGGTCAGACCTTCGCCAATATTATGCGCCCCAGCCCAGACACCGTAACGGGTTCCTCTTTCCTTATTGCTGAACCACTGGCAGATAGAGACGACGCTAGGAGCCGACCCTATGGACTGGAACCAACCATTTAAAGCCCACAAACCCGCAAACAAGTAAAAATTATTTACCATGCCAAACAGTAAATTCGCGATTGCTGAAAGGAATAATGCGACGGACATAAATCGGCGGATATTTGCTCTGTCTGCTAAAAAGCCATTAAAAAACTTTCCGAAAGCATAAACATACAGCAATATTGCGCCGATGATGCCCATCTGTTCAACCGACAAAACACCTTCATCGAGCATTGGTTTCTTGGCAACAGAAAGGCTCAGACGGCAGGTATAAAAAAAACCATAACCAATAATGAGCCAAAGAAGTACGCGCCAGCGACGTCTTTCGAAAATACCGCGCACCCGTTCCGGATCACTAATTGGAGCCATATCCGGGCCAGTTGCGAACCACTTGAAAATACTTTGCATACTACAGTCTATTACCCTTCAATATTAAACGGTCAAACGATCAGCCAATTCTGAAAAAGTCAATGACCGTATTTCATTGTTTCGGCTATCCCCATATACTTGGATCAATTTTTCTTGATAAATTATTTTATTGATACCATGATGAGCCATTGTCAGATAGTCGGGTAAAACATAACTTAACCTGTATAAAATACCCGACTATTGACCGTATGCCGCTATCAGAACCTGCCCACAAAACCAATAGAAATAGTTCTACCTGCAAATTCATATTCTGTTTTCAATCTTGGGTCACCACCCTGAAATTCCGTGGTTGGTTCATCATTAAGATTAATACCTTCTAAGAATAATTTAATGCTGTCATTGATGCTATATTGAATACGAGCATCAATGCGCTCAAATGCGCCCTGATCCAGATCAAATTCTCTGGTGGGGCCAAGGTCCGTCAAGAAATTATCATTACGATTGTAAGTCACAGAAATATCAAGCGGCCCCTTCTGATAGAAAGCCGTCAGACTTATAGAGCTATCGGCCTGCTCAAATAAGGGCAAGTCTTCTATCGTACCATTTCTTTCGAGCTTAATGCTGGAATCTAGCAATGTCACAGAACCCGCAAATCCAAGCCCGTCAAAAGGAGCTGGAAGAAATTCGAAGGTATCAACAAAAGTAAACTCTACACCCTTAATACTGGCAGACTGTGCGTTAATTGTTGTATCAATTTCAAATCGGTCGAAAAACTGGCCCTCAAAAGTAAAATCATCAAAACGTTGCGTGGGTGCTCCGATAATTTCGTTACTGATGTCCTTGTAAAAGAAGGCTACAGACAATAATGAACCTTCATCAAAATACCATTCAAGTGACAGATCAAAATTATTTGACTCACGCGCTTTCAGTTTCGGATTCCCGATTGATAAAGTACCGACGGTTCCAATCGAGGCGTCATCCTCTATATCGAGTGAAGATCGCGGGGCTATCGAATCAAAATCGGGTCGGCCCAGAGCCTTGCTATATCCGGCACGGACAAGCACCTCATCAGACAATGCTGCTGTTAATATGATAGATGGCAATACATTCGTATAGGAACCATTATCACTGATAGGGTCCGCCGACAAAGTCGTCCCGTCATCCACGATCGTAAAGGCAGAAGTATCAACCTCCGTTCTTTCTATACGCACACCACCTATCACGCTGATTTTTCCGAAGTCCACCTTACCCATTATATAACCAGCCAGAACAGTTTCATTGACCTTGAAATCATTCTGAGAACCTACTCTAAAACCAGCATCTTCATTTAAATCAAATAAGTCTGTATCGGTTTTATTAGCATCAAAAAAAGCACCAAGGCCTTCGAAATCCAGCCATAGGTTTGGGCGACCTTCAATTGGCACAGGATTAGTAAACGCGCCGCCATTGAGCGATGGATCAGTAGCCGAGTTAAAGCCAACATCACCGGCATCATACTGTATCCGGGAATCGTCGCGGGTGCGGTCTGTATCAGAGAATTTAGCACCAAATTTTATATAGGCTTCCTCTACACCTTCAAATGATGCTGCAATGTCACGTTTAATATTAAGTTGCAGAATAAGAGTTTCTTCATCACTGCGTTTTTCATCGAACCGCACCCGTCGGAAATTCTGCAAAGCAGGATCTTGCGGATTCGGGCCTCCTGACGTTACCGTGATCAGACCGTTATCCTCAATGACAAAAGCATCCGGCCCAAAAGTGCTGCTTCCTGAGCGAAAGAAATATCTGTCATTTGGCTCATCAACTTTATTATCGTTATATTGACCCGTATAATCAACTGTCCAAGGGCCAACAACATTCTCGCCACCAAACGCTACGGAGAACAGAACTTTCTCTGTTGGCTCACTACGCACATCAGTCTGAACCCGATTACCCAAAACCGTGCCGGATCTGTCGCCATCAAACGCAATAACATTATCGCTTAGTCCTTGATTATAGCGACCACGAAACTGTAACTCATTCCATTTTGCATAAAAGCCACGAACATAATAGCGGGATTCATCAGTTGGCCGGAATTCCAGCATACCATTCAAATTCAGCCGTTCTCTTCCAACAACCGTTACATTATTCTTTGTTGCTCCCGGAAGCAAAAATGTTTCTTCATCACCAGCCACATTAGGATCTGGATCAAATGTTACTGGCCGCCAGTCATCCTGGAAAATACCAAGCAATGGCGTCTTGCGGTTTGAATAAGATCCGCCGGTAATCCAGCCCACCTTTCCATTTTTCGTTTTGCCAGCCATTGTTAAGTCGACTGACCAAGGCACTTCTTTGGCATCAAAAACAGTGACAGAACTAATACCTTCATTACCAACCCGAGCACCTCCCAGAAGCGTAAAATCGTCCTCATAGTCGAATGGTTGTTTGGTGGTCAAATTGAGCGTACCGCCAATGCCTGTACCATCCATATCCGGCGTCGGCGTTTTCATTACCTGTACACCACTAAGCATTTCACCGCCAATGACATCCAAAGGAGCCGCCCGACCACCTTCATCCGTATCCACTGATCCAAGTTGCATACCGTTGATGGTAACATTATTTAAACGTGGTGAGATGCCGCGTATCTGCACGAAGCGGCCTTGGCCCTTTTCGAGAAGCATACTAACCCCGGGAATTCTATTCAGGGTTTCGCCAATATTTTTATCTGGTAACCTGCCAAGTTCATCAGTGTCAAGCATATCAACTATGCCTTCAGCAGAACGTTTCCCTAAAACGGAATTCTTATAATTCGAGGCCGTCCCTGTAACTATGACTTCTTCTAGATATTCATCTGCAGGAGGTTGATTGGCAGAGTCTTGAGCCTGTTCTTGTGCCACCGCCATGAAAGGCATGAGACAACAGGTCGTCATTATGATCCCAATGCGCTTTGCTAGTGGCAAATATTCATAACTTTCATGTTTTGAATTATTCTTCCCCATATTACATTCGCTCCAAAATATATTTTTCATCTTTAGTCCTCCTAATATCTGAATTTAATTTCTCAATTATACCGCACCGTAGCTTGCCATACGTGTATTTTAAAATTCTGGCCCTACTTTGGTACGCTTAGGTTTTATCATTATGACATGTGTTATATATTTTAATATATGTCATATACACTGATATATCACACCTCTTATAACAATGCAAGCAAGTAAAAAATTGCTGGTTTTTATCGCTTTTCTAAATTGCGTTTTATTCTGGAAATGAAGGTCATCGGCACGCCTCATCATAGGCTGTAACCATATTGCGTGCGCTGGAAGAAACACTATTAATGTCATCACCGGGCTTATATAGTGATGTCCCGAGACCAAAACCATCAGCACCTGCATGTAACCATTTGGCAATATTCTCAGGGTAAATACCACCAACCATAAAAATCTGCACGTCCTGCGGTAGTACCGCACGGATTGCTTTGAGTCCATCAATGCCAAGCACAGAGGACGGAAAGAACTTAAGCCCATCTGCACCTGCTGCCATTGCAGCAAAACATTCAGTGGGTGTTAATACACCTGGAAAACTCTTCATACCCGCTTGTTTAGTGGCCCAAATGACACTGGCATCCATATTAGGAGAAACAATAAATTGGCCACCTGCACGCTGGACTTCCCCCACCTCACTCAATGAGGTGACAGTTCCCGCACCAATCAGTGCTTTTTTCCCAACACTTGCGACTATGGCAGAAATACTGTCATAAGGGGTCGGTGAATTGAGAGTAACCTCAATCCGGTCAATACCAGCATCAATCAGAGCTTCAGCAACGGGTACCGCTTCAAGAGGCTTGATACCACGCAAAATAGCGATCAGGGGGCGGCTCATGACATTTTCTTCCGGAAATGCGGACGGGTATCGTTTTTTTCAACAGAAACAAGACCTAATTTTGCCGCGATAAAATATAGGCCTTTCATACAGGCTGTATCCGCTTCATGGACCTCAGGTGCATAATTCATATATACGAGGGCATTACAGTATCTTTCCATGATCGTACCAGAGGTGAGCAGGACGACGTTTCCTGGGTGTTTCTTTAATTGTCCTGTTACCGACATCAGTTCAGTTCCAATCAATAAACCGGAGAGAACCTCTCCTACAATGCACTCTTCTATAATCCCAGTTAAAAACTGTGCCCGTATGGAAAATAATTTATGCAGCAGATTATTTGTTCCATCGAGAGCCATTTTGAGACCCCGCTGAAAGGAATGGCTTCGCTCTGCCTCTGAATAGACTTGCGCATCAGTTATCAATGCAGAAAGTATTGACCTCTCACTTAACATTGCGAATAACTCCCCAGTCAGAAAAGTCGAAAACGATCCGATGCGACCATCCACTACTGAAATCCATTTTGAATGGGTCCCCGGCAGGCAATATAATGCGGTCTGCGGTGCGCCACTGGCCATGGCACCAATCAAAATAGTTTCCTCACCACGCATAACATCAGGTCCGCCATCAAATGAACGTGCCTGCATACCGGGAATGATATGTATCTTGAGCTGATCATTTTCGACCTGCATCGTTGCAGCTGCGAGTTCCGAAAGTCCAATTTCTCCACATAGATAGGGAACCTCAAGCCAGCCCTGTCGGCTTCCGATCATACCGCACATCAAAATTGGCAGGCCAGGGCAGGCTTCAATCCATTTGGCACAAAGCGTTCGCAGGACAGCCGCAAAATCACCATTGCTCACCGTCAGTATTCCTGCAGGGCAAGCGACCCGGTCTAAAAGTGTTCCATTTTCAGCAAACAAATAGGCCCTGAATGAGCTCGTTCCCCAATCGACCCCTATCATTGCAGCCTTATCAGTCATCAGATTACCATTCTGAAATTGAGCCATCCGAATGACGCCACACCGGGGCACGCCATCTGTGACCCCGTAGTGATTGTTCATAGACAAACTCTTCGTTAATCTCAATTCCAAGGCCGGGACGATCAGGGATCATCAATGACCCTTTAACCAGATTAAAACCGGCATCCGGCATGACATAGTCCAACAAATCATTACCCTGATTATAGTGAATGCCCAAGCTCTGCTCCTGAAGAAAAGCGTTATGGCAAATAGCATCAACCTGCAAACAGGCCGCCAGTGCTATCGGGCCTAAGGGACAATGCGGCGCCAATGCAACATCATAGGCCTCCGCCCAATGACCAATGCGAACCATCTCGGAAATTCCGCCCACATGCGCTGTATCGGGGTTGATGATGCTGGCCGCCCGGGTCTCGAATACCCGTTTAAAATCATATCGTGAATGGAGCCGCTCACCGATTACAAGAGGAATCGATGTGCTATGAGCAAGATCCGCCATCGCATCAATCTGGGTTGAAACAACCGCGTCCTCGACAAAAATTGGCCTCAAATGTTCAAGTTCTTTAAGAAGTATCCGCGCCATCGGCGCATGGACCCGTCCGTGAAAATCGAAGGCGAGATCCATGCTGACACCCACCGCCTGACGAAGGTCAGATAGTTTAGTAATAATCTCATCAACCTTTTTGTAAGTGTCGACAATCTTCAATTCAGCACAGATATTAAACTTGACTGCATCAAATCCTTGTGCTTTCAACTTTAGGGCCTGGGTGATAAGATTTGAGGGTCGGTCACCACCGATCCAGCAATAGCTGCGTATCTTATTGCGAACCTTTCCACCAAAAAGTGAATGAATGGGCACAGTGTGAAATTTTCCCTTGATGTCCCAGAGCGCCATGTCAATGCCAGAGATCGCACTCATCAAGACCGGGCCTCCCCGATAACATCCGTTACGGTATAGTAGCTGCCATATATCCTCAATCAGCAAGGGATCGCGACCTATCAAAAAATCCTTGAACTCATCAATTTTTGCCTCCAGTGTCTCCGCATGTCCCTCCAGCACAGGTTCGCCCCAACCACTTATACCTTCACTGGTTTCTATTTTAAGAAATAGCCATCGAGGGGCAACAAGGTATGTTTTGAGGTCGGTTATTTTCATGGCGGGCTTGCAGCACATTGCACAACGTTCAGGAGATCCTTTCCCTTTGAAAGTCTCATCAGGTTATCAGCAATCATGTTCCAGCGACGCGCCACTGTACCCTCAGTCCACCCAGATATATGCGGCGTCATGTAGACATTAGGCAAAGAGGCAAAATCATAGCTCGACGGCTTCGCAAAGCGGTCTTCAGCATTAGCAGGATAGTTATACCAAACATCAATAATCGCCCCTCCTATCTCACCATCTCTCAACGCGCTGAAAAAAGTGGATTCATTAATGACTGGACCTCGTGCAACATTAATCAATACTGCATCCGGTTTCATTTTAGCTAATATTTTATAATCAATCAGATTAGTTGTGGACTCTGTAAGCGGAATCGAAACAATAAGAAAATCGCATTCTGAGGCCATTTCGCCTAAATCACTTAGTGCATATGATTTACTGTGCAGGGCATCATCCACAGGTTTGCTGCGATTACAGACAAGGGTTGTAACATTAAAACCCTGCAAATGCTTTGCAATAGAACGCCCGATCAAACCGTACCCAACTATCCCTACGACACAACCTGACAATTCACGGTGCGGCGGTGCCTGAAATCTGCTGCTATACTCCCAGCTGCCTGAACGAAAACTGGCATCTGCTTCAAAAAGACGATGGCACCATTGCAACATGCCTAGAATAACAAATTCGGCAACCCCATCACCATGTCCGTACACATTACAAAGTGAAGCTTTGACGGGCAAGGCGGAATTATCTATTTCGTCGCACCCGACTCCGGGAACCTGTACAAGTCTCAATGTCGGCACACTAGGAATTTTTTCATCATACCGCACCGTAATCACTGCCTCCGCTCCCGCAAATGCTATTGCGAGTTCGTCCTCAGTTGCGTTATAATCCACAGCAACTAAATTAAATTCCGAAGTCAAATTCCCCAGTAAGTATTCGCTAAATGATATAACTGGACTTCCATACAACACCACCTTCATACTTTTCATTCTCCAGTAGAATCCTGATGCGAGGCATCATCCAGTAATTTTTCCTCTATGCTCAGGGCTATTTTTCGCGAAAGCTCAAGCAGAACCAACAACTCTTTCTTGGCCGATTCCTCGTCTCCTGTAACAATTGCCCGCATAATATTTGCATGGGCATGGCCTGTCTCCTCTATACTGTCGGCTTTCCATTGTGCGTAGTAAAAACCCAGTCGGCGGGAAACGGCATGAAGTGGCGCGATTACTTTTTGGGCTACAGGATGTTGGGCACAAGCGGCAACTAACGTATTAAAGGCGTGATCAAGCCGCATGAATTTGACGAAGTCCTTGTCCTTTGCCGCCTTTTCTATTTTATCAGCAAGGTGGCTGAACCTGTGCCGGTCTACTTCATTGCTCAGTCGGGCGGCCCGTTCAACGATCAACGTTTCAACAAGATGCCGCACCTCCAGCGTCATTAATGATTCAGTAGTTTCAATCGACTGTACGAGAATACCCCGGCGTGGAACCACAATAACCAGACCATCCTGTTTCAGACGTACCAATGCCTCCCGAACCGGAGTCCTGCCGATTTCCAAATCCTTGCACAACCCCTGTTCGGTCACTATCGAACCGGGCATCAGTTGTAACGTTATAATTTTTTCTTCAATTAAGCGGTATGCCTCATCTGTAAGGCTGAGAAGGGCGTCCTCTTCACCGTAAATATGTGTCTTCTTCATCAGTTACTCCAATGGTAAATTATACGGCGTTTGCAGGCCAGGAACACTGGAAACAGCCATATTGTGATTACAATAATGCCTAGAACTTTAGACAACGGGCGATCAAAAAATACCCAAAGATCGCCACTGGATTTTATCAGCGAGGTCAGAAACATTTCCTCCAGAAGCGGGCCAAGAACGACACCTAAAATAGCCGGAGCAAGGGGAATTTTATTTTCTTCCATATAGAAACCAATGAGACCCATGATCAGCATTGTCGTCACGGCGAATGTCGTATTCTCTACGGCAAAAGAGCCTACTATACAGGCAGCAAGAACAAGTGGCATCAATATCGTGCGGGGAACAGAAAGAATATGGCGGAAAAAGCGGATCGCCAAAAACCCCAACGGGACTATCATGATGTTAGCAATTAAAAAAGCTATAAATACAGCATATATCAGCTCAGGCTTTAACACAAAAACCATCGGACCGGGGTTCAACCCCTTCATATACAAAATGCCAATTACAATTGCTGTCAGGCTGTCTCCCGGTATACCAAATACCGTCGCCGGCACCAGAGCGCCACCAATTGAGGCATTATTTGCTGCCGTTGCTGGTGCGATACCATCCAGAGAACCCGTGCCGAAAACTTCGCGCCGTTTTGACGTCGCCTTTGCACTTGCATAGGAAATATAGGCAGCAATATCTGCGCCTGCTCCGGGAATTGCACCGACGACGGTACCGATGCCGCTACCCCTCGCAATAGGCCATTTGAGACGCCTGACCTCAGCCATAATGCCTCTAAAAAGACTAAAATATGACGTTTTATTTATCATTTTGGCCATAGCCTGTTCTGTACCCGGCTTCATGGCAAATCGGAAAATTTGTGACACAGCGAAAAGACCAATCAAAACGGGAATGAACCCCAATCCACCGATCAATTCAGAATGACCAAAAGTAAATCTGGGCAACCCCGCAACCGGATCCAAACCAACCATAGCTATTGCAAGCCCTAATAATAGAGAGATAGCCCCCTTGGTTGGGTCTCCTGAAGAAACGGCAACTGCTGCGGTCAACCCAAGGCAAGCCAACCAGAAATATTCAAAACTGGTGAACTGCAACGCTATTTTTGCCATAGAGGGCGCAGCAAAGATCAATACCAGTGCCCCGAATATTCCACCTACGGATGAACAGACAAGCCCCATGCCAAGGGCCATTTCCGACTCACCCCGCTGAGTCATAAGATAGGCTTCATCAACATATGCCGCCGAAGCCGGTGTACCCGGAATACGTAGCAATGCACCCGGAATATCACCGGCGAAAATAGCCATTGCAGAAAGCGTGACTATTCCGGCGAGCGCCGGAACCGGATCAAGAAAATAGGTCACGGGAACGACCAGAGCCACTGCCATAGATGCTGTGAAACCTGGGATTGCACCAACAGTCAGTCCGTAAATGGCACTACCCAGCATCACCAACAGGGTGGTTGGCGTCAGCAATGAAAGAAAGGCTTCATATATCACCAAGTTAATATCCTCGCATATGGCTCCAGTAGGCCCCACGGCAACGGTACCGACATGATTTGATAAAAGAAGCTATGGATTACAAAGCTGGCAACGGTAGCACAGATAGCCGCCTGAGCAGGCAGCCGATTAAACCACCAGATAAGACAGTACAATATGATCGACATAGTGATCAAAAAACCGAGATTTTGAATCATAACAATATAGAAAATGATTGCGCTGATCTGCACCAAAAGGGAAACATACCCCCATAATGGGTTTCCACCATCATCTCTGGTCAACCCAGCAATCCACCCATTCACTTTACCTGTTGAAGTGATCATTCGCTTGATCAGCAATAAAAACCCCGCTCCGACAAGGCCCAAACCAACAAGATCTGGGAAAAAACCAGGCCCAAAGTCAATATGTCGAACTTCTGAGAAATCCCGCGATAAGAATATTA
>JAJFIP010000076.1 GCA_021774875.1 Emcibacter sp. | reverse complement strand
CGCTTGCCGAACGCATTCGTGCTGGTGGCGCAGGGATTCCGGCCTTCTATACGGCTACGACCGTGGGAACGCCATTGGCAGATGGCAAGGAAACACGGAATATTGAGGGGCGTGATTACGTTCTGGAATATGGATTAACTGCTGATTATGCCCTGATCAAATGTGAAAAAGCCGATGCCCAGGGCAACTTGATTTACAATAAGACGGCGCGAAATTTTAATCCAATCATGTGTACGGCAGCAAAGGTAACCATCGTTCAAACCAGAAAAATTGTCGAGGTTGGTGATCTTGATCCCGAGCATATCATTACCCCTAATATCTTTGTGGATCGTATTGTTGAGGTTACCACTCCCCTGATTGAGTCTGAACTTATTAAACAGGGGGCAAGATACCCATGAGTTTGGAAACAAAAGGCTGGAACCGTGAACAGATGGCAGAACGGGTGGCACTGGATATACCGGATGGGTCATATATCAATCTGGGCATAGGGCTGCCGGAATTGGTGGCTAAATTTGTGCCAGAAGGCCGCGAGTTTATTTATCACACGGAAAATGGCCTGTTGGGCATGGGACCGGCACCTGAGCCGGGGAAAGAAGACCCGGAATTGGTCAATGCCGGCAAGAAGGCCGTGACCGCTGTGCCGGGGGCCAGCTATTTCCATCATGGCGACAGCTTTACTATGATCCGCGGCGGTCATATTGATGTTTGTGTACTTGGTGCCATGCAAATTTCAGAGCGTGGCGATCTGGCAAATTGGTCAACGGGGGCACCAGATGCTATTCCGGCGGTTGGCGGTGCCATGGATTTAGTTGCCGGTGTGAAAACCATTTTTGTCATTAGCCAGCATACCACTAAAAACGGAATCCCGAAGCTGGTTAAAGACTGTAGCTATCCATTAACCGGCTTAAAAGTGGTTACCCGGATTTATACGGATTTAGCAGTTATTGACATTACGCCAGAAGGTTTTCGTCTTAGGGAATTGGCGCCGGGGATTAGTTTTGCGCAAGTTGCAGAAAAGACAGATGCGCCCCTGATTTCTTATTAAATATCCTCAAAAAGACCGGCTTCATCATAAAGGACGCGGTCATTATAGCCGCTGAACCAGATGGCTTCAGGATTACGGCCAAGGATGGTAATTTTGCCGCGATCAGGCGCATCGGCTGCCCCGCGCAGCAGTTTCATGATAACAAAGCCGTTTTCACCGCCGGGTATGCCCGGTGCCGGTTTTAGACTTACTGCTGACACTTCGGTCTTGCCCTTGTAATGGGTGATTGACAGGCGAGCATGGGTTTCAACACCTGATAGGCCCTTTTGTGACTCGTTTAGTATCGCCCAAGCTTCCTCGATTGGTACGTTAAAGGCTTTATGGCCGATGATGTCCCGCCCGCAGAAGAAATAATGATTTTCAACTTTATTGCGTTTCATTTCACGCTGCATGATGCGCAGGGCATCCGGGTCATTGTTTATGCCCTTGATGATCGGGGCCTGATTATCAACCGTCAGCCATTCCCGCTTGCCCAGTTGAATAATAGCACGTTTGGTATTATCAAGCCATTCAAGGCCACCGCCCGAAACCTCTAAATAGTTGCCATTTTTGTCCTTCTTGAGAAATTCATCAGGATGATTGAAATGGATCATGATCCGTAATTTGGTCTCAGGATAGGCCGCGTGGAATTTATCCAGCATATCAAAAAAACTTGCATCGAACCGGTCAGGATAGAAAGCCAGTTCCTTGGTGCCGATACGAATTGATTCAATGCCGGCTTCTGACAGCGCGGCGAGCCAGGCGGCGATATTTTTATTGGCCAGCACCAAAGGGTCACCGCCGGACATGAGAATTTCGCGTAGCCTTTTGCGGCCTGTTGTCGGATGAACTCCGCCATTATCGGCAACGATGCGGTTATGATCCTTTATATAAGCGACAATATCACCGATCTGAGCCATGCCTTTGGGGGCAACGGTGCCGTCTTCGCGTTCAATATCTTTTTTGGCTATTAATTCTTCCCGGTAACAGAAACGGCAATGGGCGGAGCAGGTGCCGACCACATAAATCAGGCCAAGTTCATATTTATGAATCAGTCCTTCAACCGGGCTGTAGGTCATCTGCAATCCGGGGTCGGCGGCTCCGTCCAGATCATATGTCTCTTTCGGGCTGGCTTTCACCAGAACCTGCATAGGTTTGCTGTTCTTTGCCTGCTCGAAATAATGGCGGGTGATCTTGACCGGCATTCGCGCTTCCACATCACGTCCGGTATTTTTCAGATCTTCGAGTGCTTGCAACTCCTCTGTGGTATAAAAACCCTGCATATCTTCGGGCACTTTGCCGATAGCGAATTTTTTGATGCCGGCAATGATCTGGCGGTCATATTTAGCATTTTCAACCGTATCCAGGAAAGCCTGCTCCCGTTCTGATGGCGTGTATCTGTTCTTTCTAATGGCAGTCTGAATGGTCATTGCGGTGCCCTGTATTGATGTCTATACCTCATACATAAATCCATAGAGGATTGCATGAAGTGGATATATACCATAAGATGCCTTAATATTTGGCTTTGGACAAATGACTTTTATTCACCATAACATGATCTTTGGTAATATTATATGTCGAATCAGAGACGTCTTATTCCCAGTACCAGTATGCTGATGGCTTTTGATGCTGCGGCTCGACGCGGTAGTTTCACCGCCGCCGCACGGGAACTTAATCTTACCCAGGGGGCCGTTAGCCGACAAGTGAGTGCTCTTGAGACCCAGCTCAATATTATTCTATTCCAGCGCGTGAAGAAATCAATTCAACTGACAGAGGCAGGGAAAATTTATGCACAGGAAATAGGGGCCGCTTTAAAACTGGTCCGCAATGCCTCCCTGAATGCCATGAGAAATCAGCAGGGGGGTATCCTTAACCTTGCCATATTGCCCACGTTCGGGATGCGGTGGCTCATGCCGCGATTTGCCGATTTTTTGAAACGCAATCCCCAGATTACGGTGAATTTCACCAGTAAGCTGTCGCCCTTTGACTTCAATGCTGAGGATCTTCATGCAGCGATCCATTTCGGATTGCCCGACTGGCCGGATACTGACAATATTTTCCTGATGCAGGAGCAGGCAATTCCTGTATCTGCCCCGACTCTGGTGGCAAAAACACCACCAGAATGCCCTATGGATATAGCTTCTCTACCGTTACTCAATCTTGAAACCAGACCCCGGGCATGGGCAGATTGGTTCAAACAGCATGAGGTGAAAACGCCTGCGGGCCGGGGCATGACATTCGAGCAGTTTGCTCTGGTGACACAGGCGGCCATAGCCGGGTTAGGTGCGGCTTTACTGCCCAGATTTCTAATCCAGACTGAACTTGACCGGGGCGAACTTGTCACGCTTCTGGATCAGCCGGTAGAGAGTGAGGAAGGTTATTACTTAATGATACCTAAGCACCGCATTTCCTATGCGCCAATCATAGCTCTCAAGGAGTGGCTCCTGGAACAAACTGGCCAATTATCAAAAAGGGGAAAAGCTCTATGACCTACATCATACTATCACGGCTCAAATCGGGCTTACGAACGCCTCTTCTGTTGCTGGTGATTTCATTGGTATCGGCTTGCAGTTCCAGTCATCCCCTTGTTCCAACACCAAATATTTATAGCGGAGATGCGGGATATCCGGTTCAGGAAATACCACAAAATCTGCGTGCGACGTCACTTGATTTTCTCTATGTAACTGATCGGCTGGGTGAAGTGGATAAGAAGGGTAAATTTTCCTATACAGCCAAGCGGTCTGAGGCGATGGTAGTAGGCGAAGTTACGGTTGATTACGGGAATAATATTTCCTGGGCAGATTTGAAAGAAGCCAGCCAAACTCTGAGCAGAAAGAAGAAAATACTACTGGAAATTTCAAAAACTGCGGAATTGATAAAATTCCCGGAAACTCCCCTGCGATTTGGTATGGAGGGTGGCAGGATTATTGTTCTGGAGCCGGATGCTTCAGAATATGCCGAAGCTGAGGTGGCATTTCAGGCTATATTGCAAGAGCGTCTGGAAAAGGCTAGCCGCAAGGAGGTGGTTCTTTTCGTCCATGGCTTTAATAACACGTTTAGGGATGCAGGATTGGCATTAGCTGATCTCTGGCATTTTACCGGACGTATTGGGGTGCCTATATTCTATACCTGGCCAGCGGCAAGTGGTGGCCTTTTTGGTTATTTTAAGGACCGGGAATCCGGAGAGTTTACTGTTTTTCACCTCAAGGAAGTATTGCGAATATTAAGCCGGACCCAGGGATTGGAAAATATTCACATCATAGCCCATAGCAGAGGTACAGACGTGCTAACCACAGCTTTGCGGGAACTTGTGATAGAGGCACGTGCCGCCGGTTTCAATCCCAGACAGAAATATAAAATCGAGAATCTCTTTCTCGCCGCTCCCGATATGGATTTTGGTGTTGTCGGGCAGCGTCTGATAGCGGAAAAATTCGGACCAGCCTTCGGGCAGATTACCGTCTATATGAACCAGGGAGACAGTGCGCTTAGCTTTTCTCAACTTTTGATGTCTGGCCTTCGGTTTGGGCGATTGGACAGTGATGGGCTTACGACACAGGAGCGGGAGATATTTACCCGGGTGAAGAATGTTAATTTTATCAATGTGAAAGATGTCAGTAGCTTTTATGGCCATGATTATTATCGCACCCATGCGGGTGTGCTCTCGGATATTGCCGTTACTATAAGGCAAAAATCCAGACCCGGAACAGAAAGTCGACCGCTCGTATTGGACCGGGGAAATTTCTGGATACTTCCCAAAGACTATTTGCTTGCAGAACCCTGTTCCCGGTGCTAATTTCCGCTGGAATATTTGAAGAGCAGGAAAGACCGGAAATAAAATGTCTGTAGATAAAAAGACCGTCACAAAAATCGCTCACTTGGCCCGTGTTGCCGTTAGCCCGGATGAGCTGGAGCCATTGGTAGGTGAGTTGAATAATATCCTTGAATGGATTGAGCAACTGTCAGAGGTCGACACCGATGGTGTGGCCCCAATGACCAGCGTTGTTGACGTTAATCTGCCGTGGCGTACAGACAAAGTAACTGACGGTGGATACCGCGATGAGGTGCTAGCCAATGCACCCGGCTCAGAGCATGGTTTTTTCACAGTTCCAAAAGTAATCGGTTAGGGATAGGATCATGACAAAATTAACCGATCTCACCCTTGCTGAGGCCCGTGACGGACTTTTGAGTGGTGAATTTAGTTCCCGCGAGTTAACGGTACAGCATCTCAGTAATATGGAACAGGGCAGGGAACTGAACAGCTTTATTGTAGAGACGGGGGAAATTGCACTGAATATGGCTGACAAAGCCGATCAGATGATCCGGGCTGGAAATGCCACTGGTATGACCGGAATTCCCATCGCCGTAAAAGACCTGTTCTGTACCAGGGATATTCATAGCTGTGCTGCGAGTCATATTTTAAACGGCTTCAAGCCGAAATATGAATCCACTGTGACGGCAAATCTGTGGCAGGACGGTGCGGTGATGCTCGGCAAGACCAATATGGACGAATTCGCCATGGGGTCTTCCAACGAAACCAGTTATTACGGACCGGTGAAAAATCCGTGGCGGGCGACAAAGGAAAATGGCGAACCGGAGACAAAGGATTATGTGCCGGGCGGGTCATCGGGGGGATCTGTTGCCGCCGTTGCCGCGAATATGGCCATTGCAGCCACAGGAACTGATACCGGCGGTTCTATTCGCCAGCCAGCAGCCTTTACCGGCCTTGTTGGCATGAAACCCACCTATGGCAGGTGTTCGCGCTGGGGCATGATCGCCTTTGCCTCGTCACTGGATCAGGCAGGGCCCATAACCCGCACGGTACGTGATGCGGCGATTATGATGGAAAGCATGGCCAGCTATGACCACAAAGACAGTACTTCCGTTGAGCGCACAGTGCCCAATTATGAACATGCCCTGACCGGTGATGTTCGCGGCCTGAAAATTGGTATTCCCAAAGAATACCGTATGGAGGGGATGCCTGAAGAAATTGAAAAGCTCTGGCAGCAAGGAATTGAATGGATGAAAGCGGCAGGTGCCGAAATCATCGACATCAGCCTGCCACACACCAAATATGCACTGCCGACATATTATATTGTCGCCCCGGCGGAGGCGTCTTCAAATCTGGCTCGCTATGACGGGGTGAAATACGGTCTTCGGGTCGAAGGCAAAGGTCTTGAAGGCATGTATAAGAATACCCGTGCCGATGGCTTTGGCGCAGAGGTCAAGCGCCGTATCCTGATCGGAACCTATGTATTATCAGCAGGATATTATGACGCCTACTATCTTAAAGCACAGAAAATCCGCACTCTGATTGCTCAGGATTTTGCCAATGTGTATGAAAAGGTGGATGTGATACTGACCCCGACTGCACCCAGTGCTGCCTTTGCCATGGGTGAGAAAAGCGATGATCCCATTGCCATGTATCTGAATGATGTCTTTACGGTTCCTGCCAGTCTTGCCGGACTGCCGGCCATATCTGTTCCGGCGGGTTTGAGTCGGGATGCCATGCCGCTGGGATTACAGATTATTGGTCGGGCCTTTGACGAGGAAACCATGTTCAGAGCAGCACATGCGCTGGAACATGCCGCAGGCTTCACCGCTAAACCCAATATATGGTGGGGAGAAAATTAATGGCTGAATATATACAGGGTGCTACTGGTGAATGGGAAGTCGTAATCGGACTTGAAATTCATGCTCAGGTCACATCCGAAGCCAAACTTTTTTCCGGCTCATCAACCAAATTCGGCTCGGAGCCTAATACTCAGGTGAGCTTCGTCTGTAGTGCCATGCCGGGCATGTTGCCGGTCATAAACGAAGAATGTATCCGTCAGGCCGTACGTACTGGTCTTGCCATGGGCTGCAAGATCAATCTGCGGTCTGTATTCGATCGCAAGAATTATTTTTATGCTGACCTGCCCCAGGGCTATCAGATTTCCCAGTTTAAAGACCCCATCGTCGGCGAAGGTGTGATTGAAATTCAACTGGAAGATGGCACAGTAAAGGCCATCGGTGTCGAGCGACTGCATCTGGAACAGGATGCGGGCAAATCCATGCATGACCAGCATCCAAACCAGACCTATGTGGATCTGAACCGGTCCGGCGTGGCCTTGATGGAGATTGTATCCATGCCGGATATGCGCAGTGCCGAGGAGGCAGGCGCCTATTTTCGCAAGATCAGAACGCTGGTACGCTATGCGGGCACTTGTGACGGCAATATGGATCAGGGATCAATGCGGGCCGATGTTAATGTTTCTGTTCGTCGACCGGGCGCGGAATTGGGCATCCGAAGTGAAACCAAAAATGTGAACTCCATCCGTTTCATGATGCAGGTTATTGAATTTGAAACCCGCCGCCAGATTGATATTCTGGAAGATGGTGGCGAGGTCGCACAGGAAACCCGCCAGTTTGATCCGGCAAGCGGCACTACAAGCAGCTTGCGCTCCAAGGAAGAAGCCCATGATTACCGGTATTTCCCGGACCCTGATCTGCTGCCTTTGGAATTCAGTCAGGACTTTGTCGATAATTTGGCTAAAAGCCTGCCGGAACTGCCTGATGACAAGAGGGAACGGCTGATTTCTGATTTGGGTGTGTCCGACTATAATGCTGGTGTTTTGGTGGCGGAAAAGGAAAACGCTGATTATTTTGAAGACCTGCTTGGTGAATTGGCGCGGAATACCGGTAAGGATCAGACTAAGCTTGCCACACTGGCTGCCAATTGGGTTATTGTTGATCTGTTCGGGGCCTTGAAAAAATCCGGAAAATCTATTACGGAAAGTCCCATATCAACTTCTTATGGGGCAGAACTTCTGGCCCTACAGGTGGGCGGCGTGATTTCAGGCCGCATCGCCAAGGATGTATTCGAGAACATGCTGCAAAGCGGCAAAAAACCGGAACAGAATGATTAAGAAAAAGGCCTGAAACAGGTATCAGAAACGGTTGCACTTGAAGCCAAA
>JAJFIP010000075.1 GCA_021774875.1 Emcibacter sp. | reverse complement strand
CTGTAATATTATCAAATAGTAGTTCGAGTTCTTTTTGTAACTGAGGTTGATTGATAGGTGTTTTTTCATGGTTTTTTAATAGAGAGTAAGTGGCAACCATATAGTGGTTAACAAAAGCCTCTGATTTTTCATTTTTCGCTTCAGCTAATTTTTCGTGCAATTGTGACAAATAGTTTTGCAATTGATAAGTTAACGTTGCTTCATGTAACTTAGAAAAAAAATCGTAACTGTTCAGCTATTATCAGCTAAATTTTTTGTAAATTTATAAAAAAAGCTTGACACGTTTTTTGATGGTATTTTTATTTTTCCTCAACTCAATTTTAGAATGCCTCTTTAAGAGCGATTTATAGCCAGCACGATCAAAACTATTTATTTTTGACATGAGATTTAACTGGATAAGAGAACCTAGCTCCTGCAAGAGCTCAGGAAGTCAAAAAACCCTATGGTATACTGTTGATATTAACAATTCTGGATTCATTGATTATGGCGAAAAAAATTAAAGTAACAGACTTCTCTGAACTAAATGCCGCTGATAAAATTACTCTTTTTCATTTGCAGCAAGAACAAATTAACTTGTTGAAAGAGAAAAATAAGCGATTAGAAAATCGCCTAAAAACGTTAGAAAGTAAGTTATCTAAAAATAGCGCCAATAGCAGCAAACCACCATCCAGCGATAAACATCACCCAGGTAAAAAACCCAAAAAAACCACTAGCTCACGTAAAAAATCTGGGCGCAAACCCGGTGGACAACCAGGCCATAAAGGGCATACGTTAGGCATGAGCTCTCAACCTGATGAGTGTATTACCTTACCCGTGGAGAGCTGTGTTAATTGCCATCGTCGTTTAAACAATGTGCCCGCAACAGTAGAGAAAAGGCAGGTGTTTGACATACCCGAGCCTAAAATGTGGGTGAGTGAATATCAAGCACAGGTTAAATACTGTCAAGGCTGCGATTGTACGACCGTCGCTTGTTTTCCAGAGCACGTGACGCATACCACACAATATGGTCCTCGAGCTAAAAGCTTAATGGTGTACATGACTGAGTATCAATTACTACCTTATAAACGCGCCAGTGAGTTCTTTAAAACTGTTTACAATCAGACCGTCAGTGCGGGAACACTGGTTAACGCAGTCAATGCCTTATCAAATCGTTTCGAGCAGGTTGAAGGAGAAATCAAACAGTTGCTGATAAAAGCAACACTTGCTCATGCCGATGAGACGAGTATGATGATTAATGGCAAGAGACACTGGTTACACACCGTTGGTACTAAAACCCTGACGCATTATGGTCTACATGAGAAGCGGGGCCGAGAGGCCATGGATGATATTGGGATATTACCTGAGTTTGACGGCACACTGGTTCATGACCATTGGAAGAGTTATTATCGTTATGCGGCCCAGCACGGTCTTTGCAATGCTCACCATTTGAGGGAGTTGAGGTTTATCTATGAAAATCACGCTATCAATTGGGCCAAGAAGGTATCTGATTTATTAATAGAGGTCAATGAGCACAAAGAAGCGCTTATAGCCAATAAGCAGGTTTTTACGAAACGTCATCTTGGCGACTATCATAAGCGCTATGATAAGATACTTTTAAATGCTAAAAGGGAGCAAGCTCGTAAAGCGACGATTGAATCGACCAATTTACTTAAGCGGTTAAAAAACCTTAAAGCAGAGGTGTTGTTATTCATGACGGATATGAATGTACCGTTTACTAATAATTTGAGTGAACAAGATATCCGAATGATGAAAGTTAAACAAAAAATATCAGGATGTTTTAGAAGTGATAAAGGTGGTGAGTCTTTTTGTCGAATAAGAAGCGTTGTTTCTACCGCAATAAAAAACAAGAAAAATATTTTTGAACTGTTAAGAACTGCGTTTCAAGAAAAAATTTCTGTCAATTATTTACTTGATAATAGCTGAACAGTTACGTTTTGTCTAAATTTTTCACCCGAATCATTGTGTAAGTATTGCAAATTATTCCCCCTAGAGTTCAGATATGACTAAATTTTGATTCTAACTCAGCTAAAAAAATTATGATAGTTAATTTGGCTATAATTCATTAAATGACTTGTTTTTAAATTCACTTTACATATAATAGATAATACTCAGATGGTTCAAACTATTCATAATCATGTTACAGTAGGATACCACAATGACAGTTCAAATATTAAGCAGCAAGCAGAAAGAAATAAAGTACGACTTATCTATAAAAAAACATAAGACACAGATTAAAAGTTACACTACTAGAAATATAAATAGCCAAAATACCCAAAAGCTTGAAACATTAAAAGAACAATTAGAAAAATCACCTAATAATAAATTTGCAATTGCAAAAGACTTAATAAAAAAAATTGATACCGCGCTAAATGATATTGGCGAATTACCAGAGATAATCATAGCCACGACTAAAGGAAAATATGATATAAATCAACCAAAGCGCTATAACTGTTTAATAGTGCGTATTAAGTCTTACAGTCAAGCTAAAAAATCCGAAGAATTGAAAGAACTACTTGAACAAGTCAATTCAGCTTTAGTGAAATATCCCGATAATAAAAATTTAAAGACATTACAAGATAGACTTAGTGAAGTCATAAAAAATATAGAAGCTAAAGACAACTATATGCCGTATACTGAGTTACTCAACAAAGAGTTTTCTGTAGAGAAAAGTGTTGGAAAATCTCATAAAAGCATAACCGCCTATCTTAACCAATCAGTCACCAAGAAAAAAGCAGTGGGACAAGACAGTATCGATAAATTATCAGCATGCTTTTGGCTTGATTTTTTCAAAAACATTGATTTTTTTGATGGTGATACAGATAGAGGAAAAGTTATTTTTTTCTTAGTGTTACTAAAACAATTTTATTCTCATAATGCTAGCTACTATCCAGCTAATGGATTCGGAAAATCCGGGGAAGCAGAGTGTAAGAAAACTTTGTTTTATCTCCGCTCTCAAACAAAGCATCATGAAACAGCTTATTGTCTAAAATTTGAAGATTCAACATATGGAAAGCAAAATGCAGCATACCTAGCAATGGTAAAAGAATCTAAGATGATTAGTGGAGAATATCGTGAGCTTACTAATCGGGTTAAACCAAATGGTAACCTAACTAACAAAATTAAAAATGAACGTTTAGGAGAAACATTAGCACATGCAGCTAGCCGAGCTAACAATGTCGCACAAACCGCTGAACTACTAGGTAACGCATATGACAAATCTTTAGATGATAAATTTTCTGAACTAAAAAAACATATCAGCCAAAAAAATGTAAAAAAAACTTTTAACAAAAAAAGTTATAGTAAAAAAATTCAAGCAACGAGAAATTCATTTAAAGAGTTAAAAGTCAAAAACCATTTATACAAAAATATTATGACTGATATTATGAATGTTCGCAATAAAGTAGCTAACGAGATAAAAAGCCAATGTGACAAATTAGATCTGACATATATTTCTATTGAAGTGCCAAAGTACAGTAGCTTTATTTATATCAATTTTTATCCAGATATGAATAACATTAAACTCAAGAAGTCTTCAAATATAAGAGAAGGCTTAACCAATGTGTTAATTGGATTTTTTGGGGGAATTATCAATTATTATGCTAAACAAGATGGATTGCACTATGTGCTAACACGAAGGCAAAGCTTTGGCTTCTTACGCCCTAGCGTCACCGATATTGGCTCATTAAGAATGAGGATATCGCTAGGTGTTGACTCAGAAAGATTTGAAAAAATATATATTAAATCAATTAAAAAATTCAACGAACTACTGAAGAGCTTTAATTTCATTAACCCCACAGAGCAAGAAAAGAATTCCACAGAACAACAGTTAGTGGGAAAATGTTTGTCAGTATGCGAAGATTCTGTAGGAAAAAAAGTAACGATAAATACTGGTAATCATCTCAGAGCAGCGATGCGCTGTGAGGATGATCAGTGGATTGCTTTGCTTGTTGCTGAAAAAATTTTAAATAAAGAACAAGGGGATATTTCAGCAGCTTTTAAAAATTATTTAGAGAACTTTATTTGTCAAAGAGCTAGACATAAAAAAATTTCCGAAGGAGAAAACAAAAAAATATCAAGAAGTGGTTACAGTTTTATTAATAACTCTCAAGTAAAAATTAACAATCAAAATTTGGAAAAACCATCTGAATTATTAGAAAAAAATCCTTTATTAAAGCTATTACATAACTTCGTTGAAACAACAGTAAGTTACGTTAACTCACTGCCGACATTACATGCTTCGGCATCAACTGACTATGTGTTACACAAATTATTAAGAAACTGTCAAAAAGGTTTGGCGATTTTGAATAATGCACATAAATATGAAATATCACATATTTTAGCAAAAGCTAATTGCGTTATTGAAAATATCCAAGAATTTTTAACTCTTTTAAGAGTATTGGCTAAAGATATAGACTCTTCTATTACTGAATTAAAAGCTATCGAAAAAGCACGATTTTCTAATATCCTTAATATCCCTTCTGAACTTTGCCATATTTTTTATAATGACGGTGGTTTACAGGCTATAAATACCGGTATTATGGCTATGGGTTTTGAGGGCATGCATTCTGTTTATCTATGCAATGATTGTTATTATGAAATCGAGAAGTTTTGTACTGATAGTGGTATTAAGATATCAAAAAAAGCAGATAAAGCGGATATTTTGTTATGTGATATTACCAAACTTGATGTATTAAAAAATCAAATAGCCACATGTAG
>JAJFIP010000074.1 GCA_021774875.1 Emcibacter sp. | reverse complement strand
CCTTGATTTTGATAGGGTAACGGCTATTATCCGCCGCACAGTCACAAATGTGGCTAAATTTTTTGGAACGCGGGCGTAGCTCAGGGGTAGAGCGAAACCTTGCCAAGGTTTAGGTCGTGAGTTCGAATCTCATCGCCCGCTCCAGAAATTTTTCTTATGTTAAAGTCGATTATGAGTTCCTATTTTTCCTCAACAGCCCGTCAGGCAGCTCCATCAAAATGAGCCTTCAGATGAGCCCCCATTTTCATCAGGGCATCACGCGCCGTATCCAGAAATCCGGTCATACCGATGAAGCCGTGAATCATATTGGCGTTATGATCGTGACGTACTGGGACTTTGGCCGCGCGTAGCCTGTCGGCATAAGCTTTTCCCTCATCCTGTAGCGGGTCAAAACCCGCTGTAATAATATGAGCAGGTGGCAGGTTCGAAAAATCAGGGGCGAGAAGGGGTGACGCCTGCGGATCGAGAAAATCCCGTCCGTCGCGCATATAATTTGTTGTGCACCAGGTCATGAGTGGCTGGGTCAGGCGAAAACCCTCCCCATATGTCCTGTGCGAGGCGCAATCCATTTTCATGTCAGTCGCAGGATAGATAAGTAATTGATAAGCAATATGGGGACCGCCCCTATCTCGTGCCAGCAAGCAGGTCACGGCGGCAAGTGTTCCGCCTGCACTATCACCGCCTACGGCCAGGCGGGTCTTATCAATCGAAAGCGCGTCCGCATTATCTGCAACCCATTTGGTGACGGTTACGGCATCTTCAACGGCAGCGGGAAACTTATGTTCCGGTGCCAGTCTATAATCGACGGAAACAATAGCTGAGTCAGAGTGTATTGCCAGATAACGGCAGACATGATCATGGGTGTCGATGTTGCCAAAGCTCCAGCCGCCACCGTGAAAATAGACTAACACTGGCAATAAAGATTCACTGGCGCATATGGGCCTGTAGATACGGATAGCCAGATCACCCCCGGATCCCGCTAAGGTGCGGTCACTGGTCTGAACCTCTTTGGGTAGGTCGCCACGAACTTTCAGGATACCTTCAAGATAACGCCGCCGTGCTTCTTCAGGGGGGAACATGTAAAGCGGGGGATCGCCGATTTCTTCGACCTGTTCCAGAAAAGCCCGCAGATGTGGGTGCAGTTTGCTCAGGTCGGGATTATTGGTCATGATCAGTTCCTAGTCAAAAACGATAACCTGCCGGGCCACATCGCCGGTTTTCATTCTGTCAAAGGCGGCGTTGATGTCTTTGAGTTTGATATGATTGCTCATGGCCTTGTCCACGTCAAGCTGGCCGCGCTGGTAAAGATCAATATAGCCGGGAATATCCCGCAGGGGGACACAGCTACCCAGATAACTGCCCCTCAGGGTGCGTTCTTCGCCAACCAGCTGTACTGGCGGCAGGGCCAGTCTTTTGTCAGGATGGGGCAGGCCTGCGGTAATGGTCTCACCTCCCCGGGCGGTTACCTGCCAAGCCAATTCCAGTGCCGGTACTGATCCCGCCATCTCGAAAGCATAATCAACGCCGCCGCCAGTGGCTGATCTGACCGCGCCAATACAATCATCATCACCGGCATTGAAAACATCGGTCGCCCCCATTTCCCGAGCCAGTTCCAGTTTGCTGTCCAAAAGATCAATGGCGACAATTTGCCGGGCACCTGCCAGCCGCGCACCAAGAATGGAATTAAGACCAACGCCACCAAGTCCAACCACCGCAACCCGCGATCCGGCCCGCACCTGTGCCGTGTTCAATACAGCGCCGACTCCGGTAATTACCGCACAACCAAATAATGCTGCCTTGTCAAAGGTAATATCCTTTGTGATCTTGACCACCGAATTGCTGCTGACCACCGCGTGATCGGCGAAAGCGGAAACGCCCAGATGGTGGTTAACTGTCACGCCGTCAAGGCTCAGCCGCCGCTCACCCGAAAGTAAGCTACCACCCACATTGGCTTCAGCAGCGGGCTCGCACAGGGCTGGCCGTCCTACGGCACAGGGTTTACAATGACCACAGCTGGGCACAAAGACCAGTACCACATGATCACCGGGAAAGATGTCGCTAACATGGGAGCCAACTTCGGTAACTATTCCGGCAGCCTCATGACCAAGTGCCATAGGCACCGGACGCGGGCGGCTGCCGTCAATGACAGAAAGATCAGAATGGCACAGGCTGGCTGCTTTGATTTTAACCAGAACTTCATCGCTGCCGGGGGGGGCAAGTTCCAGAGTTTCAAGCCGGAGTGGCCGGCTTTCCCTATAGGGTGCTGGCAACCCTGTCTCATGGAGTACAGCAGCCGTGATCTTCATATGGTTTTTCCTCTTGTTTTTCTGTAGTGTGCAAGCGTGACTATGTGAAAAATAGTCTTATAGTCACTTATCTGCAAATGCTGCCAACTCTTCTGAAAACTTGTCTGGTTCCTCTACCATTAAAGCGTGGCCACTATTCTCAAACCAGACCAGATGGCAATCGGGGATATACTGTAGCATATATTCTGACCAACCCGGATGACTAACCTGATCATGCCGACCATGACAGATCAGTGTCGGCATATTCACCTTGCTGAGCTTGTCTCTCAAGTCTTCAGTCAGTAATGTTTTAAAATATTTATAACCGACATATGCGGGCATTTTTAGCCACTGTGACAAAAACAAAGCCGCAGTAGCTTCCATATCAGTGCGGTGGAAATTAGCACCGGCAAAGGCGGCCATTGTTTCCGGTAGTGCTATTCGCATCCCTTCAAGCGAGCTCGCTGCCGTATCTGCATCCATACCATAGGGTTCTGTTTCAGTGGCTAGAAAATATGGCGTAGCCGGGCTGACCATCACCAGCTTGGTAACACGGTCATCATCATTAAAACCTGTCACATAATTCAAGCCGACCCCCGCACCCATGGACCAGCCGACGAGAATAACATCATGCAGGTCAAGGGTTTTGAGCAAACTGCTAACGTCATTGCACATTTCATCATAGCTATAGTCAGAACAAGGCTTGTCACTTTCACCATGGCCCCGCATGTCAACTGTGATGCAGCGGTAATCATCATGCAAGGCAGGGATTTGATAGTTCCAGCTATCCAGAGTAGCGGCAAGACCGGGAATAAAGAGAATCGGCCTCCCTTTTCCAATATCCCGGTAATGCACACGGATTCCGGTATCTAAATCCAGAAATGACATTTACTTGTTCTCATATATTTTAACTTACAGTATTTTACTTTGACGAATTTCTCTACACCATACAAGCCCAATTTGCTGTAATAATCACAAATCCTGGTCCCAACAGTTAAACGGAAGCTGGGGCGACGTAGAGAAATTCACCTAAAAGGTATTAGCAAGTGTTTTGCCCCTATCAAAATTTATAACCAAACTGGATTCCATAGGTCCTTGGGGGTGCAAATAGAGCAACCTGCCCGAGCAGGGCCTGAATGGTAATAATATGCTGGGCATAATCCTTGTCAGTCAAGTTTTTGCCGTAGATTGCAGCATGCCATTGGCCATCAGCACTCTCAAAGGAAATGCGAGCGTTAAGAAGGTCAATGGCCTCTACGCTGGCTCTGTCATCTTCGAATTGTGTGATGAATAACTTGTCCCGATGATAATACTCACCCCGCAATACCAAGTTACCCGCACTACCAACTGGTATGGAGTATTCTGCGGCAACGTTAGCTGTAAAATCCGGTGCCCTCGGCAACGCATTGCCAACTCGATCCAGCAAACCGTCTTCAGGTCTGTCCGGGTCTATGGAGACAAATTCATCGAATTTCGCATCCAGAAAGGCAAGGCCAACCTCCAGCTGAAAATTCGATGTCGGTTTCATAAGTAATTCCAACTCAAAACCATTGACGGATGCCTGACCTGCATTATCGACTATACCCAAAATACCGCTTGGTATTGTCTGCCACTGGTTAATTTGCAGATTATTGTAATCATAATGAAAGGCTGTTAAATTAGCCCTTAGACGCCTGTCCAGCAAGGTCGATTTGATACCCGCTTCATAGCTCCAGAGAGTTTCCTCATCAAAGGAGCTCTGGATTTCAAATGCGTTAAAACCACCACTTTTGAAGCCCCTGCTCGCCGAAACATAGGCCATAATATTATCTGTAGGTGAATATTGGATAACGAACTTGGGCGTCGCTACAGTCCAGGAAGCTTTTTCTTCACCGGCCCCTATGAGTGAGCCATCAACGGCAGTCTTGGAATTCTTAATGGACTTTGTTTCGTGGCTAACGCGGATGCCAGCCGTCAGACTAAACTTATCAGTTAGAAAATAAGTTACCTGTCCTGCACCGGCAAAAGCTTCAGCCTTCACAGCTGCATTTGTCCGTGTAATCAGTCCAAAAAGAGGCAGGTCGTTGCGGCCAAACAGAGTTGCGTCTTCGTTCATATAATATATAAGGCCCGTCCACTCAAACCGCTCGGAATTTTGTGATGTAATCACTAACTCCTGAGAAAAGAAGTCTGAGTCCTCTTCAAACGGTTCGTCATCAAAAGTGACACTTCCGCAGCTTATTATTGGTATTTCTGTGCCGTCAAGATCGCATATGAGCTTATGCTCATTTTTCTTGAAAGCGGTATTTGAGGTAATAGTGAGGTCGTTTAAATTCCAGGTAAGTTTGGCGTTGACACCTACTTCCATGGTTTGTTGCTGGTTTGGGTGGTCGTTTCGTACTTTTCTGGGATCATCGATTAAGGCTGCGCCGAATACACTAAAAACCGGATTTGTTGCAGGATTGATAGGCGTGTAGGCAAATGAAGAATCTGAGTCTACTAAAGACACATTTATTCGGGCATCCAGATTATCCGTCAGATTAAGTGCAAAGGAACCACGCAGACTGATGGTATCAATGAATTGATAGCGGTCGCCACTCAATAAGTCCTCTGTATATCCATCGTTATCGGTATAAACTAAGCTCAGTAATGCCGACAATTTATCTTCCACAAGAGGCCCGCCGATAGAACTGCGGATCGTTTTTTGGTCAAAATTACCATATTCAACATCTATTGATGCAGAGAGATCATCGCTCGGAGCCCTCGATATGATATTAATTGCCCCGCCGATTGAATTTCTCCCATACAGAATGCCCTGTGGGCCTTTGAGAACCTCCACCCGTTCCACATCCACGAGCTGTTGTATTTTCCCTGCGTTTCTAGCCTGATATACACCATCAACATAGATCGCAACGCTGCTATCTACACCCGGGCCAATGATGTCGGTGCCAACGCCGCGCAAATAGGGTAACCCCCATCCGCCATTTGAACTCACAACTAATCCTGGCGTATGCAATTGTAAATCCATTGAGCTGGTAATACCGGATTTAGCCAAATCTTCACCAGTAAATGCAGTAATCGCCAGGGCCGTGTCTTGCATATTGGTTACCCTTTTTTGAGCCGTAACCATTATTTCATCAATTACCTGAGACCGATTCCCCCGATTGTCAGAATCTGCTCTACTACCATTATTCGTCTGCTGGCCTCTTGCGTTGTTTGCCGACGATTGAGCTAGCAGAATCTGTCTCTTCGTCGGCTGATGTTTTCCCGGCAGGTGGTCTCCACTTTTTAGCCGAATTCCGACAGCCTTGTCTTCACCGATCTTGACGGATTCAAGTTTGGTGCTGACGAGCATTTTTTCAAGTGCCTCTGCCTGAGAATAACTACCCGCTATAGCGGTTGAATTCACGCCTTTTGCAATATCGCTGAAAAACAGTACCTCAAGTCCTGTCTCATCCGACAACGACTTTAATGCCACAAGTAATGGTTGCGACTTTATGTCTAATTGATACTTTTGGCCAGTAGCATCGTCCGCCGAAACAGGCAACGCCGCAGAAGCACAGAACGCTATAACCAAAGCTGATTGCAACATTTTTTTTCTTTTGATTAACATTTTATCCTTATCCTTTCCACATTGATTTGGGGTTGTTGTATTAAGGTATAAGGCGTATGAAGAAGGAGTTTTGGACCCCCCCAAGTAGGAGATAAAAAATTATTCATATTATCAGTCCGTTAATCCAGTGGACTTTTCGGGATAGTTAAATCGGCATAAAGTGTCCAGCCGCTGCCCGCAAAATCTACTTCAACACGCAAGCCTCCGACCTCTTCCAAAAAGGCAATCAGGGTTTCCGGATCGTTGGCATTAAATATGCCGCTGATCGTTTTCTGTAATATTTCAGGGGTTCCAATCTTTAACTGTTTGAGGTTGTAACGATTAAGTTCACGGGCGACAACCTCTAGTGAATCGCCATTGAATACAAGTCTACGCTTGGTCCAAGCTGTTGTATTGCCGGGATCAACATCGGTGGTTGTGGCTATAGCCCCGCTCAATAATACCGCCACCTGATTACCCGGCGCCAATTGCACAGCATTGCCATCAGGAAGGTAGTCAGGAAGTTCCGCCTGTCCTATGTCAAGGTCAATAGCGTCTTTCGAACTCGATACAGCTACCTTGCCCTCTATGACAGTAATCACGGTTTCTGTTCGTTGTTTATAAACATTAAACTGAGTGCCGATCGCCTCCATTGTTGCATAACCCGCCAGCACCCGAAATGGTCGTGTTGAATCCTTGGCTACGTCAAAAAACGCCTCGCCACTGAGTAGCTTCACAAGCCGGACATCATCCGAATAGTTTACTTCAAGCTTTGACAGGGTGTTTAAATTGACCACAGAGCCATCCTCGAGTAATGCCGAACGCTGCTCGCCGAGCGCGGTTTCTATTACATAACTCCCGCTAGGATCAAAATTCGTCTTACCTAACCAGCCCCCTGCCATCCAAGCCAGTGATATTATTCCTAAGACCAACATAGCGGCGATACCACTCATAAACTGTTTACGGGTCATCTGCGCCGAAGGTCTGCTGGCTATTTTCACTGGCGTTTTCGCCCGCGCCTCACTGATCTCTACCACATTGGAACGGGCCTCTATAATCAGGGCTTCCACGCTTGGCAACTCTGTAAGATTTATGTCTGAAAATAGGCCCTGCATCGCCCGGACGCGCATAAATTCAGCTATATTGGTAGGCGAACGTCTGAGCCATTCCACGAACTCTCGACGATCGGATTCTGTAACGACATCCTCTGTCTCAAAAATGATGTGCCAGTTGGCAGCCTCCTCGGCAATGGCCAGAATGCTCTCTTTCCCACTTTCAATCATCTGTATCACCTAATGTTAATTTGGTATCCAATGCTGGCTCCAATCGGCTCCTGAGAGCCGTATATCCTTTTACGATGTAGCGTTTTATTTGGCGTTCCGATACCTTAAGATGTTCTGCGATTTCCCGATAGCCCATGCCATGATGCCAGCGTAATATTAATGTTGCAGTTTGTGCAGCGGGTAATTCGTTCAAGGCATTAGTGAGATCAACCGATAGATCTTTCTGCTGCGTATCATCATAGGCTCCAGCCATTGCGATAAGATCCATGATATCATCCGAAGTCTGAAGATTCTTGCGGCGTTCTTTGGATCGCCACTCATCCAGCACATGAATTGCCACCCGGTACAGATAGGCGCGGGGCGATTCGATGAGCTCGGGGCTTTTTACCCGCAACATGCGCAAATACACCTCTTGAGCAATATCCTGAGCATCAGCCCGATTACGGACTCCCTGATGCAGAAAATCGACGAGCCGATCATAAAATTGCCGATACCAACTATCAACCAGTGGTAATTTCTCAACTTCATTCATTGTTTCTGCCACATATCTCCGTCTTCTTCTCCAGGGCTCCATTATAATAGGCGGCTCCACGGACCAATTTGGACCCCCCCAAAAAAAAAGAAAAGATATGATGCTATGCCAAAATAAAATATGGGAGCCGATATATCAACTCATACTATTGTCAAAAACAATAACCTGCCGCGACACTTCATCTGACTTCAGCCGGTCAAAGGCGGCTTTGATGTCTTTGAGTTTGATATGATCTCTCATGGCCTTGTCCACGTCAAGCTGGTCACCATTATTATAACCAGCACTTCATCCCTGCCGGGAGGCAAGTTCCAGAGTCTCAATCCGGAGTGGCCGACTTTCGCTATAGGGAGCCAGCAACCCTGTCTCATGGAGAACAGCAGCCGTGATCTTCATATCTCTCTTCCTTTCTGGGTGATCAGAGAATAGCTTTCAGCCAGTTAATGGCTAATAAACCCTATGAGTTATACGCCGTTCTCAGAAACTATATTCAAGCTGCATCCCGTAGGTCCTGGGAGCGGCCAGAAAACCCTCTGGCTTGCCTGTCTCAACGCCTGATTCCAGAATATTCAAAAAATATTCTTTGTCAAAGGCGTTCTTTATGAAGCCTGAAAGCTGCCAACCGCCATCCTCATGAGTAAATGTGACGCGGGCATTAAACAGTCCAAAAGATTGTTGCGCCGAAAGATCACGGTTGAAGGCCGTAAAGAAGCTTTTTCCCTGATACTGGTAGTCAACTCGTAAAGTTAATTCACCCAAGCCATTAATAGGATAATGATGTTGAGCACCAATACCAAAGGTTACTTTGGGTGAACGTGTAAGGCTGTTACCGGCCAGATCAATAGTGCCCAATTGTGGATTGCTCGGATCCTCCGTCAAAAATTGATTAAACTCGGCATGTAGTAATGATAGACCAGCGTTAAACTGCCAGCGTTCATTAGGAACTGCAACCAGTTCAATCTCGGAACCATAGATTGTCGCGTCCGCCGCATTGGTGATAACGCCCGCATTATTTTCCAGTTTGGAAACCTGAAGGTCCGAATAGTCATAATAGAAAAAAGATGCGTTAAATTGCAGCTTGTTTTCCATTAGCTGGCTCTTGATGCCGCCTTCATAAGCCCAGACAAACTCAGGATCAAAGTTTGACTGAAATCCATTAAAGGTAAAGCCGCCTGACTTGAAGCCGCGCGTTATGCTGGCATAAAGCATCAAATCGCTATTAGGCCTGTATTCAAAACCAAACTTAGGCGTAAAGGCGTTGGAACTCTCATCCAGATCCTGCTCGAATGGGGCTGGGAACAGGATATCAAAGTCAGAAAATTGAAAGGCCTCTTTGTCTTCTGTACTCCAGCGAAGTCCCATAGTCAGGCTGAATTTTTCGGTAACATCATAATTAACCTGACCAAAAAGGGCAAAGGCCTTGGTAGAGATAGTCGCCTGATGCAGGATATCAAATCCGAAACCAGGGATCGGGATGAATATTTCAGTGTCACCATCATCCTTGAAATAATAGGCCCCTAATATCCATTTCAGGGGTCCGGCGTCGTTGGAAGCTAACCGAAACTCTTGGGTAAATTGCTCTGAATTTGTTGTATCTTCAAAATTCTGAATCAGCAAGTCAACGGCATCGCCGTCAAATTGTACGGCAAACTCCACATCCCGGTAGTTGGTAATGGATGTCAAGGTCACCGCACCCATATCCCAGTTTAATATTCCGGTAATACCGAATTGGTCCTGCTTTCCTGTAACCGGTGAGTCCTGCGCCACTTCCCTCAGGCTTGGGGGATCGAATGCACCAAGCAGTCCCTCGAACAGGTCTGAAAACTCCAACTGCTTGAACGGTGCTGGTCGACCGTCATCGTAGGAAAAATCGGTAATCAAATCAAAAGTGACATTTTCTGAAGGCAGAAATCGTAGCCGCAACCTACCAGCCCAGAGATCCTCGGTATCCAAATCTTCGCCTGTAAAGACATTGGGTGTGAAGCCGTCTCGACGGCTACGGAGCAGGCTGGCCCTTACCTGAACTTTATCACTTATTGGGCCACTGATGGTGGCATTCACCCGCAGCCGGTCATAATTTCCATATTGCAGACTGGCTGAGCTGTATAATTCATCGGTGGGTGCTTTTGAAATGATATTGACAGAACCACCAGTTGCGTTACGTCCATAAAGGGTGCCCTGAGGCCCGCGCAGTACTTCGACACGTTCAACGTCATATAAATCAAAAATAGCCGCTGATGTGCGGCCAACGTAAGCTCCATCCACATGCACAGGCACACCGGGATCACCGCCGATTGTCAGGTTTTCGGTTCCAATACCACGGATATATATCTTGCCAACAATTTCCGAATTGACAATCAGGCCGGGGGTAAAAAGACCAATATCATAAATGTCTTCAATGCCTGAACGGGCCAGATGGTCAGAAGTGAAAGCGGCAACGGAAATGGGTGTATCCTGTATGTTGGAGGATTTTTTCTCTGCCGTTACCAGAATTTCCTCAAGTTCTGCCGACCGGCCAAGATTTCCCGGATTATCACCACTACTTGATTCATCCGGTTCACTATTTTCATCTCCACCGGACGGTGTAGCCTTAGTCTTGCTTGTCGTAATAGTGACCGTGTTGCTGCTCATAAATTCATAGCTCAATCCGGTCGACTGTAAAATACTATCCAGTGCCTTGGCGATATCCATGCGGCCTGTGGCCCCCGGACTTTGTTTTCCTCTTACTGTGTCGGCATCCACGATCATCTGCATATCTGCAAGGTCGGAATAAGCGAGTAATGCAGTATCAACTGACTGTGCCGGTATATTGAAATCAATTACCTTATTCTGGTCTGCTGAATATGCCGGAATGGCAATAGTGGAAAAAATTGTTATAAAAGCAGCCAGCCAAAACAACCGGCCAGTGAATGATATAAAACATTTGGTAAAGTTTCTCATGTTTCCGCCCTTTTTATTGTCATTATGACCCCACCCTTAGAGTCATTCTACCATATGAGACGTCATGATTGCCCGATTTGGGAATGCTTTTTTTAAAATGTGGGAACTATCGCAACGTTCTCTCAGTGTCGTTGCTTATGATCAGAACACCTTTGCCGCCCAGGTCAACAACACGGACCGGAAAAACTTTTTCAAGACCAGCCAACCAGTTTTTCACGTCATTCTGGAATACGGTACCGGTAAATACCAGCGTCTTTGCAGTTTGGTCTGCAATAATAATTTCCGGTGATGTATAGCGGTTGATATCTGCCATAACGGCTTCAAGGGATTGTTCGATATAGATCAGACGGCCCTCATGCCACATAGTTGCCAATGCTACATCAGCAGTTTCCACAATGCCTACTTCGCCAGCAACAGCAAAGTCGACCTTCTGGCCCTCTCTGACAGCAACGCCGGTTATTTCCGGCACGCCTACACCATAAGCGCGGCTAACTCTTACCTCGCCCTCAACCACTGTCACAGTTACCTCTTGTGGACCGATCTTCACATTGAAAGCGGTGCCTACAGCGCGAACAGTACTCGGTCCCGCAGTTACCAGAAACGGTCTTTCGGGATCTTTTTCCACTTCGAAGAGAGCCTCACCGCTATGAAGCGTAAGTCTTCTTGCCTTATCTGTTAATTCGACAGATATGTGGCTCATGGCACCCAGTGAAATATGTGACCCGTCCGCGAGGGTTATTTCGCGGTGTTCAGCTACCTGGGTTTGATAATCCTCAATAGTGGGACTCCAGATACTGTCCGGTGTAATAATATCAGAAGAAACGAAAACCAGTGCCACGGTGGCTGCAATAGCAGTAAGTCCGGTAAATATGGCCCGTCGCGTTAATGACATGGCGGTTTTTGCTTTCATGCCACCTGACTGGATCGGGATCGGAGCTGAAGCGTCATAGCTGTCTCCTGCTAATGCAGTCTTGGAAATTTTGGGAATGGCGTCTAGCTTGTCATAACATCCCCACAGTTGGACAATTTCATCATAGGCACGCATATGACTTTCATCCCCTTCTATCCAGTCCTGCCACAGAGCAAGCTCGGTTTCTGACATTTCGCTATCACGTATGCGCAGAAACCAGTCGGCAGCCTCCTCGATAGTCGAGGATAAAAGTGGCTCTGTTTCATAAGTATTTGTCATTATGTGTCCAATTGACCATTCAATTTATTAAAGTTCGTTACCGAGGCGTTCGCGGCAATAAACCAACGCCCGGATAACATATTTACGGATCATGCTTTCAGTTAGATTCATTTCCGCAGCGATAGTGGCGTAACTTTCTCCCTCGAACTTGTATCGCACAAAAGCCATACGACATTTTGGCGGTAGTTCGGTTACAGCATGTGAAAGTAGTAACAGTTTCTGCCTCCCTTCCAGAACGGCATCCGGCCCCGGTTCCGGTGACGGAGCTTTTGTTGCTGCGTCCCCCAGAATTTTTAGCTTTGGTTGACGTCGACTTTGACGAAGACGATCAATAGCCAGATTTGCCGCCGTTTTGAATAAATAGGATTGGAGATGTTTGACAGTATCCGGTTCATCCAGTTTGAGCATTCGGGTATAAGCTTCCTGAGCCACCTCGCGCGCATCCTGTTCCGAGCGCAATGTGGCACAAAGAAACCGGACAAGAGTTTCATTATGGTCACGATAAATTCTGTCGATCATCTTGCCATACGGATCGGCATTTGAGCGTTCGACATCATCCCGCATCTTGCGGGCGGCGGTTAAATCAACGACCTTGAATTTCTTGTTTTTTGCCATTTGCATATACCTCAACCCTCATTAGACGCAAAAAGCCATATTTTTGGGAATAAATTTCTGAAAAATATGCTGACCCTAGTTTGAGTGTCTCGGGCTTCATAATGTCATTATCTCACTATAATAGCAATTATTCGCCCAAATGGGCCATTAGTGACCAAGCCTTAAGCCACATATTTAAACGAAAGACACAATTCATTAAAAATCTTCGGGTGATTTATTTTTCAGGCAGCAGCTCAACGCCATCTTTTGTAATAAGAATACGTCTTTCTTTATAAAGCTTGCCAAGGGCTTTTTTATAGTTGCCTTTGCTGACGTGGAAGATTTCGTATATTTCTTCAGGGGCACTTTTATCGGTCAGGGTTGATGATCCCCCACATTGCGTCAGGTACACAATGATTTCTTCACTGAGCTCCTTGCGCACCCGGTGGGATTGTTTTTGCAAAGTGAGATTTATCCGGCCATCTTCCCGCGCATCACCAATATATCCGGTAAGCTTGTCGCCCATTTTCAGGGGCCGTACCACTTCATTATTATGAATCAGGCCCAGATGAGTGCCGTTAATAACCGCTTTATATCCAAGCTCACTGCGGCTTGCGATCAGCAAATCCACCGACTGGCTAAATTCAAAAGCCTGTTGATTTACCTCATCCAGATGGCGATCAAGACAAGATGTGGCGCAAAGGCGACCTGTAACATCAAGATAAACATAAACCACGTAAGAACGGCCAACCTCCATAGGTACCCGCTGTTCTTTGAACGGTACCAGCAGGTCTTTCATCAGCCCCCAGTCGACAAATGAGCCAAATTCACCCTTGTCAACAACATATAGCAAAGCACAGTCGCCAACTTCAGCAAAGGGCACTTCGGTGGTGGCTATGATGCGGTCTTCGGAATCGAGATAGACAAAAACGTGCAAATATTGTCCCACTGCCCATGCCGCCTCATCTTCGGGCAGATAGCGTTCGGGCAGCAGAATTTCTTCTTCGGGCGTCTCTCCTGCGAGATATACGCCGAAGTCAACATGCTTGACCACCTCCAGGGCATGAGTTTTGCCAATTTCAATCATTTGAAGTGTCCAGAGATTTACGCTTGTTTAAGCTGGCTGAAACCGACCAGCTTATGCAGGTCTTCATCCCATAATGTCAGCCGCAGACATTTCAGGCTTTGCCAAAGTCTGATCTCCCTTATTTCCGGAATATGAGGGGCGGTTTCATGGCATTCCTGCAAACGGTAATTGGGTATCACACCACATATATGATGAAGATGATGAAAACCAATATTGCCGGAAAACCATTGCAGTATTTTAGGGAGTACAAAATATGTGCTGCCAAGGACAGCCGCTTTGTTAAAGCTCCAATCCTTTGTGTGTTCCCAGAATGTATTCTCAAATTGATGCTGGATAAAAAACATCCAGCCGCCAATCCAGGCCGACACGCATACGATGGGCAGATAGACAATAAGAAAAAACTGAAGCCCAATCAGATAAATCAATGAGCCATAAACAAGAACCAAGGCCAGATTCAGCCCCATTATGCTTTTCCATATTTTTCTGAAAGATGACGGCTGACCAACAGGAAACCTTTGTAATATAAGGATCATCGTCGGCCCCCCAATCAACAGCAGTAAGATTGGATGACGATAAATACGGTAGGAAAGTCTCTTTAGCCAGGTTCGAGACAAATATTCCCGTACTGTTAAAGTATCAATATCTCCAATACCTCTTTTTGAGAGATTACCGGACGTTGCATGATGG
>JAJFIP010000073.1 GCA_021774875.1 Emcibacter sp. | reverse complement strand
GAGCAGATGCTCTCACAGCGACCAGATATATCCGATAATGGTTTTTCGGCAGGGATTGACCATCTTCTTGCCCGGCAGAAAAAACAACGGCGGCTGATACTTGGGGCTACTTATCTTTTCGGCTTTGTACTATTGTTATTCTTGACCCCCTGGGGCCATGTTTTTCCTTGGGCAAACCTGTTTACTGATATGTTCAATAATATTGCTTTCAATGAAGTTACCTTGAATTCGACTTTCCTGAAAACAAGCTTGAGTGCAAACTGGAAACCCTTTGCCATGATCTTGATGCCTATCGTTTTTTTCTTAGCCTTCCTGCAACGGGAATTTGAATGAAAAAACCATCAAGATATATGCCTGAATATAAGGTCGTCGACATGGCGCAGAGGATGAAAATAGGCAGCCTTAAAGAAAGGATATATGGAACAATTGAGTTCATCCTAGGTTGGGGAATTTTATTAGCCATTCCCGTTTTTTTTCTCGGACTGGTTTGGAAAATGCCAGCAATGTTGTTTTTTATTCCTGTAGTTGTTTTGCTGTATGCAAGAAGGTCCAGGTTGGAAAAGATACATTTTGAAAAATTATTGAATAATAGAACTAAGGACAGCATTTGCACATTTTCTCGCCACTTTGACTGCCGGGATGTTGATACTTGGGTCATTAGAGCCGTTTATGAACAGTTGCAGACATTAGTTGCCTATAAAGACTTCCCCGTACTTCCTTGTGACGACGTCTTTAAAGACCTTTTGATTGATGAGGATGATTTTGATTTTGATTTGGTAGAAGAAATAGCTGAAAGAACAGGACGTTCCTTTAAAAATATGAAAGAGAATCCATATTACGGTAAGGCGCATATTGTTGAAAATCTGGTATTTTTCTTCAATCACCAACCGCAAATAATCGCTGATTGATTTTCTCACCAATATCCTTTCAAATTAGTCATTCCCACGAAGGTGGGAATCCAGTAAAGTGCCAGAATGTCAGTTGGTGGTGGAGGATATGAAGGGATAAATGGCAAAGCTTGCAAACCTCAAAAATGATCTGCTGAGCGGTAACCGAAGGGCGTTGGCCAAGGCGATTACCTTGATGGAAAGCACCCGCGCCGACCATCAGTTGCAAGCACAGGAACTGCTGGCGAGCATTTTATCTCACACTGGAAAATCTATCCGCCTTGGCATTACCGGCACGCCGGGGGTGGGCAAATCAACCTTCATCGAGGCCTTCGGCCTGTCGCTCACGGGGCAGGGACTTAAAGTGGCGGTTCTGGCTGTGGACCCCTCATCAAGCCGTACTGGGGGCTCGATTCTGGGTGATAAAACCCGTATGGAAATGCTTTCCAAAGAACCTGCAGCCTTCATCCGGCCATCCCCATCTGGTGGGACGCTGGGCGGGGTGGCGCGGCGGACACGCGAAGCCATGCTATTATGTGAGGCGGCGGGCTATGATGTGGTGCTGATTGAAACTGTGGGCGTGGGCCAGTCGGAAATTGCGGTTTCCGAAATGGTCGATATGTTTCTTTTACTGCTGTCACCGGGCGGCGGTGATGAATTGCAGGGCATCAAGCGCGGCATTATGGAGCTTGCCGACCTTGTGATCGTCAACAAAGCTGACGGTGATCTGAAAGCGGCGGCCATACGGGCGGCAGCTGATTATAAATCGGCCCTGCATCTGATGCGACCCAAGGCAGATTGCTGGACCGCTGAAGTGTTGTTAGCTTCTGCTCTGAAGGGGGAGGGACTTGAACAGGTCTGGGACAAGATACAGGAATTTGAGACAGCGATGAAAGACAGCGGTACGTTGGTGCAGATGCGAGAAGAACAGGCCAAAGCCTGGATGTGGTCGGAAATTAATGATCAGTTGGTGGATGCCTTTCAGGCCAACTATCCAGAAAGGCTTAAGCAGTTGGAAAAGGCTGTTGCGGCGGGCAAAATTCCTGCCACTGCCGCCGCGCGGGATCTTTTGTCTGATTTCCTGAAATAAGACAGGGAAAGTCTTGACCTGTCCCCGTCAATGCCATATATACCGCTTTCATATTTACAAGATTAAGGACAAGACAATGTCACGCGTATGCCAATTAAGCGGAAAAGCTGTAATGAGTGGTAATAATGTGAGCCACGCCATGAACCGTACCCGCCGGAAATTCCGCCCGAATCTGATCAAAGCCAAATTGCTCAGCGATATTCTGGGACTGTCTGTATCCATGAAAATTTCTACCAGTGCATTACGCACTGTTGAACATGTGGGTGGTCTGGATAATTATCTGGTTAAAGCCAGTGACGCGGTTTTGTCGTTGAAAGCCCGCCGCCTGAAAAAACTGGTAAAGAAGAAACTGGCCGATAAAGCCGCCTAATTCTTATCAGCCAGAGAATTCCCAAAGCCGCTCTTTTGTTCAGCGGCTTTTTTTATGCCCTCGTCTAACTTGAACATCATCAGTATATTACGTTGCAACCTATTATAATTGTTATCTGACATGATATATATGATGATCTCTCCCTTTGCATTCTCCCTGACGGCCAGGGCTTCCATATTATCCAGATTGAAAGGATAGGCCAAATCGGCGATCACCTCACCTTTGATAATCTTGTCTGTATTTATTAATTTGGCAGAAATTCGGGTCAGGCGGGCAGCCATGCCCTTTGCCAGTGAAAAATGCCGCTCTAGCACCAGAATATCTCCATTGGGCAAGGTAGCCATATCCGTAGGCCGGTATGATGGGCTGACTTCAAAGCCCAATTTTTCCACTTTACCATGGCCAATGAGCCAGCCCTGAGAAAAAGTTTTGTCCTTTTTGGTGAGGGTGTTTTCAGAAAAAGCCAGCATACGGCCATCAGGCAGTGTAGTCAGTGCCTCTATGCCCAGGTTTTTAGGCAGGGAGGCAAAACTATTGGGCAGGATTGGCGCAAATGTTACTTTCTGGGCGCTGGCAAAGAACAGTGAATCATAATTATAGGCGTGAGTTGCCTGAAAATAACGTAATGTATGGGGGCTTTCAAAGGACACCACATATCCTGCGCCGTCAACGGCGGTTAAGGCCTCGGCATCCCGGGCTGGTTTTATCTTTCCTGATAATTGTTTTAACGGTGCCATACGGGCATTTTCAATATCAGCCAGATGATTGTTCTGTCCGTAAACCAAATCTGCTATCAGCCAAAGACCACGGTCTGAAATACCCAGAATCTGATCGCCTTCCGGGCTGACAACAAAACTGGAAATACCGCCAAAATATCTTTTGGAACTGGTAATTTTCAGCCCGCCCATATAGTGCAGTTTGCCTACGCTAGTAAGGCTGGTATCTTTGTGGTTAAGGGGGATCGCAGTTGCAGTCAGCGGTAGTGCATATTTATCCAGTTCCTGATACCGTGATGTGGAGTCTGCATATGCTACTGTCATCATACAACAGGTGGCTAGGGTTGTAATTCCATAAAAATTTATCAATTTTTGATACCGAATTTTCATATTTCTCTTTTGTTTTCATCCTTTTAGCAAATACCCAGTCAATCCTTAATAAGCAATTAGTTATAAGAATATGTTAAGAAATTGATGGAACTATATAAGTTGATTAATATAAGAAGCAAATATATAATTAAGAAGATAGTGATATAAGAAGAAAAAAACTGTTAGCAAAAAAAACAAATAACCCAAATGCTACGCACGGTGAAAGTTCCAGTCAACCCGACGAAGCAACACAGAAATATATATTGGTGCAGGCGGCATTGCGCCTGTTTCATGAGCAGGGCTATGGCAAAGTGAAATTATCTGATATTGCCAAAGCCAGCGGTATCACCAAAAAAGAAGCCCTAGATTATTTTCCTTCCAAAGCAGAAATTTGCCATCATGTTATTGACGCTCATCTGGAAAATCAGGCAGTGCAGTTCGAAGAAATAAATCAAAACAGCAACCCCCGCCAACGATTGAGTCTTTATCTGGACACGCTTGTTGAAAATGCTGATGCCCTGATTAAATATGGCAGTCCCATGACAGATCTTTATTTTGATATGAAGCGGGAGGAGAAGCAGCTTGCTGATCACGCCACAAAAATTCTACAACAGCGATTAGACTGGATCAGGGAGCAATTTGTGTTGATTACACGGGTGAAAGATATCCTGGATCTTCATGAGCGGCTGGACAGTGCCATTCATGGTATTAGTATTCTGGCACAGGTTACCGGGAAGCCCAAACTGATCCAGCATCAAGTTAATCAGCTTAAATCATGGATACGTTCCATGTGATACTTTGGTAATGTAACTTCAATTAAGACGTCTTTTTCTGGATTTCTCATCAAACAGGTCGGAAAGCTGTTCCGTGATCGCGCCGCCCAATTGATCAGCATCCATAACTGTAATGGCATTTTTATAATAGCGGGTAACGTCATGGCCGATGCCGATAGCCAGCAATTCTACGGGTGATCGTTTTTCTATCCAGTCAATGATGAATCTTAGATGGTCTTCCAGATAATTGGCACTGTTGGAGGACAGGGTGCTGTCATCCACCGGCGCACCGTCAGAGATCACCATCAGAATCCGTCGTTCCTCGGTTCTGTTCATCAGGCGGCTATGGGCCCAGAGCAGGGATTCACCGTCAATATTCTCTTTCAGCAAGCCTTCGCGAAGCATCAGGCCCAGATTATTCCGGGTTCGCCGCCACGGGTTATCGGCGGTTTTATAGATGATATGACGCAGATCGTTAAGCCTGCCCGGCTTTTGCGGCTTGCCATTTTCAAGCCATTTGGCCCGGCTCTTGCCGCCTTTCCAGGCTTTGGTAGTGAAGCCTAATATCTCCACCTTGACGCCGCACCGTTCCAGTGTTCGGGCCAGAATATCGGCACACATGGCAGCAATAGTAATAGGCCGCCCGCGCATTGATCCTGAATTATCGATCAGTAATGTGACCACCGTATCCTTGAATTCAGTTTCATTTTCCACCTTGAAAGACAGGGCATGGAGCGGATTTGTCACCACACGGGTCAGGCGGCTGGTATCCAGTAACCCTTCTTCCAGATCAAAATCCCAGGACCGTCTCTGCTGGGCCATGAGCATTCTCTGAAGCCGATTGGCAAGCTTGGAGATCACCCCATGCAGGCCACTGAGCTGTTGGTCCAGATTACGGCGCAAGAAGGTGAGTTCCTCGGCATCACACAGGTCTTCGGCCTGGATAATCTCGTCATGTTCAGTGCTATAGACAGAATAACGCGGCCCCTGGGGCTGATCCGTGGCGAGGTCGTTGGGGTTAAACATGGCCTGTGCATTTTTGGCGGCCTCTTCTGCCATCATGTCATTTATCATATCCTCGGTCAGATCAGCTGCCATATCACTGGCTTCTGAACTGCTATCGCTGCTTTCGGAATTTTCTTCCCCTTCTTCCTGACTATCGCCGTCTTCACCGTCCTCCGCAGTGTCTTCGTCGGCAATATCCTGATCTTGGGTATCATCATCTGAGCCGGGGGACTTGTTTTTGTCGTCACCTTCATAGTCATCACCTAATTCGAGATCGGCAATGATTTTCCGGCTGAGACGGCTGAAAGCTTCTTGATCACCTATATTTTCAATAAGTTCATCCAGATGAAGGGCGGCTTTTGCTTCAATCCGGGTGCGAAGCTGGTTGACGACATCGCTGGTCACTTCCGGGGGGTGGGCATGGGTCAGGCGTTCCCGAACCAGCAACCTGAGAATGTCATCATAAGGAATATCTTCGGCGTTTGCCGACAGGCTAAGGCGGCTCTTGGCATAGTGATCATCCAGCATTACTGCTAAATTCTGGGCAACGCCGGGCATTTTGGTGGCGCCAATGGCCTCCACACGGGCTTGTTCAATGGCTTCAAAAACCTGTAGCGCCATGGGTTCGGCGGGGGCATATTTTTTATGCAAATCCTGATTATGATAGCGTAATCTGAGCGCATAGGCATCAGCTACACCGCGCACCTTGGCGACTTCATCTGGGGGCAGATCAATGGACAGCATGGGCAGGCGACCATTGGTGCCGGAAATATCAACATTTTCTGCCCCGAAACTGACCTCAAGCTCAGCCTTTTCCGCAATGGCGCGTACTGTGGCTGATACGGCATGTTTGAATTGGTCAAGTTTATGGGAGGCTTTTCTGAACATTGCTATTCTGGCTGGGCAACCGGGGAAATTGCCGATTCCGGCAGTTCTGTACCAAAGCAACGCTGGTAATATTCTGCAACAACGGGCCGTTCCAACTCATCACATTTATTAAGGAATGTCAGCCGGAAAGCAAAAGCCACATCCTTGAAAATTTCCATATTTTCCGCCCATGTCAGTACTGTGCGCGGCGACATCACTGTCGAAATATCGCCGTTGATAAAGCCGCTGCGGCTCAGGTCGGCCACCTGCACCATCTGTTTGATGATTTTCTGGCCTTTGTTATCCTGAAGTGTGGGCAATTTGGCCAGCACGATATTTTCTTCTA
>JAJFIP010000072.1 GCA_021774875.1 Emcibacter sp. | reverse complement strand
GCTAATTGCATAGTTAAATATAAACTCTGAAGAGTATTTGGACATGAATATTAAAATTGAAAGACGTTCCTTCCCCCTTAAGGAACCATTTGCCATTACCGGGTATGTTTTTACAACATCTGACACTATCTGGGTCACCCTTGAGGACGAAGGGTCCATAGGTCGTGGAGAATCCATTGGTATTTACTATAAAAATGATACTGCAGATTCTATTGCAGCTCAACTGGAGGCCATATCCGGCCAGGTGAAGGCTGGTATTACTCGTGACCAAGTGCAGACATTATTGCCCATTGGGGGTGCTCGCAACGCGCTGGACTGTGCTTTGTGGGATCTTGAAGCTAAGCGTTCGGGTACATCGATCTGGAATATGTTAAAAATTACTCCCAGACCACTGTCATCTGTTGCGACGATTGGCATCAGCAGCCCCGAGGTTATGGCCGAAGCAGCCAACCAGTTTGCCCAATATCCTCACCTGAAAATAAAGCTCAGCGGTGACGACCCCATCGCCCGGCTGGAAGCTATCCGTGCGGCACGTCCCGACGCCAAATTGATTATTGATGTCAATCAGGGCTGGACCTTTGATGAATTGAAAGAATATACCCCTGCCTGTGAAAAACTGGGCATTGCCATGATTGAACAACCGCTGCCACGCGGCGGCGACGAAGAGCTGGATGGTTACAAGTCGTCTGTACCTCTGGGCGCGGACGAATCCTGTCTCGATGTGTCAGAATATGAAACCGCCGCCCGGCGTTATGACGTGATTAATATCAAGCTCGATAAATGCGGCGGATTGACCGAAGGACTGAAGATTGTTGAACTGGCCAAGCGGGATGGCAAGGGCCTGATGGTTGGCAACATGACAGGATCTTCATTAGCCATGGCCCCTTCCTATGTGGTCGGTCAATATTGCCAGTTCATTGATATTGATGGCCCGTTATTTTTACAACAGGATATTGAAAACGCCCTGCATTATGGTGACGGCGGTATAGTAAGCGTGCCTGACCCGGCATTATGGGGTTAACAAATTATTGGAGAATTCGGTGAGAGAAATATGAGAATAATAGTTTTAATTGCACTTTTGAGTATGGTTACGGCTATTGCCTCCCATGCTGAACCAGCAAAGCCTGTAGCCTATGATGTTAAAGCTCATTATGACAAAATAGAGCGCATGATACCCATGCGGGACGGCAAAAAGATGCTCACCGCCATCTATTCCCCGAAAGACAAAAGCAAAACTTACCCTATTCTACTTCGCCGAACCCCTTATTCTATTATCGCTTACGGTGACGATTTCCCTCCAGCGTATACTATGGCTCCGTCTCTGGAATTTCTTAAAGAGGGTTATATCCTGGTGATGCAGGATCTGCGCGGCACTTATAAATCCGAAGGTGATTTTGTCGTCATGCGTGATATCCGGGATGAAAAAACTGATCCCAAGGCCATTGATGCCAGTACCGACAATTATGACACTATTGACTGGTTGATTAATAATGTCGAAGGCCATAACGGCAAGGTGGGCCAATGGGGGGTTTCCTATTCAGGCTGGACCACAGTTATGGGTATGGTAGATGCCCATCTATCTCTGGTGGCATCATCGCCTCAAGCCTCGCCATCGGATATGTTTATCGGCGATGACTGGCACCATAATGGGGCCTTCCGTCTGATGTATAGCTTTTTCTGGATGAATCTTACGGCACGGGAACGAAAAGAATTGACCTCTGAGTTATCCAAACCGTTTGAATATGGCACCCCTTGGGGCTATGAGTTCTTTTTGAATGCTGGCCCCACTGCCAAACTAAATGATAAATATTTTAATGGCCGAATTCCAGCTTGGAATGATTTTATTGATCATCCCAATTATGATGATTTCTGGAAAAAACAAAGAGTTCTGCCCCATATGAAAAATATCAACCACCCGATCCTGAATGTGGCGGGATGGTTTGATGCCGAAGATTTCTACGGGCCGATTAGCATCTATAACGAGATGGAGAAAGATCCTGATAATAAAAGTACACTAGTTGTCGGGCCGTGGCGCCATGGCGGTTGGGTTAGAATGGATGGCTCATCACTTGGTGATATTCAGTTTGGCTCTAAAACAGCCGATTATTATAATAAAAATATCGTGTTGCCGTTCTTTGAATATCATCTTAAAGGCAAAGGTGACTGGAACCCCAGTGAGGCCATCGTCTTTGAAACTGGCAATAATCGTTGGCATAATATGTCTAGCTGGCCACCAAAAGCACGGACCGTTAAAAATCTTTATTTTCAGGATGGTGGCAAATTGTCTTTTGACAAACCGGAAAGCAGCCCTGAACAGGCCATGGATAAATATACTAACGATCCGGCAAAGCCTGTCCCCTTTTCTAGTGCAATAACGCCCATCGCAGGCCATACATGGATGATTGAAGATCAACGACCAAATTCCACCCGCCCAGATGTGCTGACCTATAAGACGGATATACTTGATGAAGATATTACCATCGCGGGTCCGATTTTGGCTAATCTTTTTGTTTCGACTACAGGAACGGACGCAGATTATTTTGTCAAACTGATTGATGTCTATCCGGGCGATGCGCCGGATAATGCCAATGATCCGAAAAAGGTGAAAATGGGTAGCTATCAAATGTTACTCGGGGTTGAGGTAATGCGGGCAAAATACCGCAATAGCATGAGCGACCCGGAACCATTGGAGCCGGACAAGATCACCCCGATTTCATTCAATATCTGGGATAAATTCCATACCTTTAAAAAAGGTCACCGGATAATGGTACAGGTTCATAGCAGCTGGTTTCCGGCCTATGACCGTAATCCTCAGCAGTTCATGGACATATATCAGGCAGAGGGTAAGGACTATAAGGTTGCGGATCACGAGATATATCGTTCAAATAATTTTCCTTCGCATCTGCAACTGCCAATTTTGGAGAGTAAAGAATAATATAATCATCATTCAAACAAAGGGATAATATAATGACTCAGAAAAAATACTTTAACCGGCGCACATTTCTTCATTCTGCGGGTGCTGCTGCCATTGCTTTTCCGATGATCAATATGGGGACTTTTAAAGTCTTTGCCGGATCAGAGAAAGAATATACAGCCAAAGCCATTGATCTCGTCAATAGCACGCAAGTTCTTGACATGCTGTCAATCGTCTCGCCCCTTGGACAAATGATGGAGGGTTTTGGTCCCAAAGCAAAGCAAAAAGATGCCTTTAAAATTTCAGATGAGTATATGCAGCTTGTCCTGTCATCGGGAGTAGATGTTTTTCATCCTGCCGTTGGCATTGGAGCCGATGGCGCGATGCCATTTGTTGCCCGACTGAATGCCTCTGTGACCGAGTACCCGGACCATCTTCGCCGTATTGATTCCATGGTTGATTTTGATGATCTCGAAAAAGGCAAACGGGTTGGGATTATCATTGGTATCCAGAATTCAGACCATTTCCGTGAACTGGATGATGTCAATCTGTTTTATACTCTGGGCCAGAGGGTCAGCCAGCTCACCTATAACAGCCGTAATCTGATCGGAACCGGATCCACTGATCGCAGCGATGGCGGCCTTAGTGATTTCGGGGCTGCTATTGTTGGTCGCATGAATGAGCTTGGCATGGCGGTTGATGTGTCTCATTGTGGTGATAAAACAACCCTTGACGCCTTTGAAGTCTCCAAAAAACCGGTGCTGATTACCCATTCAAATGTCCGTAATCTTGCGGGTGGTCATATCCGTGCCAAACCGGATGACGCCATCCGGGCAATGGCAAAATCCGGCAGTGTTATGGGGATTACCGGTGTACGCCAATTTGTCAGTGATAAAGAACCCACCGGTATTGAACAGGTGCTGGACCATTTTGATTATATCACAAAGATGGTGGGTGTTGAGCATGTGGGGGTTGGCTCTGACATGGATATGGACGGTTATGATGATATGCCAGAAGCCGCCCTTAAGGGCCTAAAAGCCGGATATAAGGATAGCTATGCTTTCCGGGACAAACTGGATGCCGATGATTTTAATCATCCCAAACGCATATTTGACCTGACCGACGGCTTGGTCCGCCGCGGCTATTCTGATGAAAATATCCGTCTGATTCTTGGTGGTAATTTCAAGCGGACGCTGAAAGAAATCTGGGTAGCTTAGAAAAAGGAAATGTTATGAATATTATGAAACTTTATCTTATCCCATTCATAGTGGTCATTGGTATGCTGATCAGCCCTGCTATGGCTTCAGCAGAAGATTCATTACAGGAATTGGATAAATATTTCAGTCAGGCCTTGCAGGATTGGGATGTACCCGGAGCTGCAATAGCCATCGTCAAGGATGACAAAATTATTTTTTCCAGAGGCTACGGCGTTCGTGAACTGGGTAAGTCTGACCCGGTAACCGACAAAACTCACTTTGCTATTGGTTCATCTTCCAAGGCATTTACGTCCGCGGCACTGGCCATGCTGGTCGATGAAGGCAAACTTGACTGGGATGATCCGGTGACCAAATATTTGCCTAATTTTCAGCTCTTTGATCCATCTGTCACCCGTGAAATAAAAGTCCGTGACCTGCTAACTCACAGAATTGGCATTGCTCGAGCAGATTACATTTGGGGCATTAGTCAATTTGACCGTGATGAAGTTTTATACCGTACGCGATTTGTCAAGCAAGCTGACAGTTTCCGTTATAAATACGGCTATAACAACCTCATGTTTTTAGCCGCCGGTCAGTTGATCCCGGCAATTACCGGTAAAAGCTGGGATGACTTCGTCATTGACCGTATCTTTAAACCATTGGGCATGAATTCCAGCAATACAAGTACGGATGCTTTTCATAAAGATCAGAATGTCGCCACGCCCCACGAATGGGACGAAGGCAAAGTCAAACCGGCTTCATGGCGGAATATAGACAATGTTGGCCCGGCAGGCTCGATTAACTCAAGCGTGCTCGAAATGGCAGAATGGCTGCGTCTGCAACTGGGCAGCGGAACCCATAACGGCAAGAAACTGCTCAGCACTGATGTGATAGATGAGATGCACAGTCCTCAGACAGTTATTCCAAAGGGAAAATGGCTGTCAAGCATGAGTCCGGTCAATCATATAATGGTACCAGAATCGCATTTTTTTGCCTATGGGCTGGCATGGTTCTTACAGGATTATAAGGGCTATAAGCTGGTTCATCACGGTGGTTCCATAGACGGCATGAGGGCAATGGTTGGCATGATCCCGGAATTAAATCTCGGTATCGTTATCCTGAGCAACATTAGACCAAACAGCTTTCCTGAAACCATGATGTTTAAAACCTATGACCATTTTATTGGTATTGATGGCCGGGATTGGAGTGATGATGTTTTATCGGCCGTAAAGCCTATGCGGGAAAAAGCATTGGCCGCCGCACAAAAAGCCAAAGACTCCCGTGTAAAGGGAACAAAACCTTCACTAGCAAATGAGGAATACGCAGGGCGTTACTATGATTGTATCGTTGGTGAGGGTGAAGTTTCCTTCAAGAAGGGTCAGCTTTCCTTTCAAAGCCCACTGTTATCCGGCCCTATGGATCACTGGCACTATGACAGTTTCCAATTGAGCTGGAAAGACATTAGAGCAGGTGGAACCCCTGCAAAATCACTGGTCACATTCACGTTAAATGCAAAGGGCGAAGTGAATGGTTTTGTAGCTGGCCCAACCAATTATAAACGCATAGCTGAAGGGGGAGATGTTGCAAAATTAATGCAACAATGCAGATAATCATATACCTGGAGGGGTAGTAGGGGATTAATACAAAAAAGGATAAATACAATGAATAATGTAATCGTAAAGTTACTGATAGCACTTGCTATGATTAGCACTGGCCTTAGCCATGCCAGTGAGATACCTGATGTCACTAACCCGGCTGTTGTTGAGGCTTTCGTTGATGGTGCGGTAAAGCCGACCATGAAACAGAATCACAGCCCCTCCGGCGTGGTGGCGGTGATGAAGGGCGGCGAGATTATCTTCTCCAAGGGCTATGGTTATATCGATGTGGAAAAACAAATTCCCGTCGACCCAAAAACCAGCCTGTTCCGGCCCGGCTCCATTTCAAAATTATTCACCTGGGTTTCTGTTATGCAACTGGTGGAGCAGGGCAAGCTTGATCTTGATACCGATGTAAACCAGTATCTGAAGACCTTTCAGATCGAAGACAGCTGGCCAGGCAAACCTATTACATTACGTCATATCATGACCCATACGCCGGGTTTTGAAGATGGTTTTCTGGGTTACCTGATTATTGACGCCGCTGATCGCATCATGCCACTCAACCAGTCACTGGCAAAATATCAACTGAAAAGAGTTAATGCGCCGGGCGAACATACTTCTTATTCCAACTGGTCCACGGCACTGGCAGGTCTTATTGTCTCAAACGTATCAGGGATTCCATTTAACGATTATGTTCAGAAAAACATCTTTGACATATTGGGGATGAAAAATGCGAGCTTCGTAGAACCCTTGCCGCCGGAGTTGGATGCTAATATGGCAAAGGCATATAAGTATAGTCCCGATAAGTATGAAGAAATTAATTATGAAATCGTGTCCAACTTTGGCCCGGCTGGCGCGTTAGCGGCAAGTGCCTATGACATGACTCTTTTTGCCCGTGCCTTGTTGAATGGTGGTGAATATGATGGCAAACGTATTTTAAAGGCTGAAACACTGCAACAGATGCTTGACGGCGGATTTACCCATGATGAGCGCGTTCGGGGGATGGCACTGGGCTTTATCGAACGCCTTTTTGGGCCGGAAGGTTTTGATAATTTTGGCCATGATGGTGGTACTTCAGTATTTATCTCTCACTTTGGTTTGTCCCTGAAAGAAGATTTTATGTTATTTTCTTCATTCAGCGGCCCGGGTGCCGGGCCAACTCACAGTGCTTTTGTGAAGTCTTTTTATGATGAATTTTTTCCCCGCGAAGTTCCAAATATTACACCGCCGGCTGATTTTGCCGAACGAGGACAGCGTTATGCTGGAACCTATAACAGTTGGCGCGGCAATTTCACCCAATATGAATCCCTGTTGCGGGCCTTCGGTGGCACGAAAGTGACCCCTCTGCCTGATAATACATTAATGATTGGGGCCAAACGTTATGTGGAAGTTGAAAAAAATCTGTTTCGTGAAGTAGACGATTATGGCCAGATTGCTTTTCAGGAGGATGCCAATGGAAAGATTTACGGTTTTGTCATAGATGGCTTTGGTGTGATGCAATTATACCGGGCACCCTTTTATGAAACTGCACTATTCACCGGGTTATTTGTCGGCTTTTCTCTGATCGTATTTATTGGTGTGTTTCTGCGTCTTGCTTACCAATGGGCCGGATACAAGTCGCTAAAAGGGGTCGAAAAAAATGCTCATCGCGCTTCAATAGCCGTGGCGGCCTTAAATCTGATATTTATTGTTCTGACCGTTATTGGTCTAAGTGCTGGAATACAGGCCCTGATGTATGGAATACCTGCCATAATCAAATTTTCTCTGATATTCCCCATACTGGCAACAATTTCTGGACTATATCATGTCCATTGCGCCGTACAGATATGGCGTCAAGAACTTCTGAATAGTATCTGGACCCGCCTGCGCTACAGTGTAGTTAGTCTCAGTGCCTTGTTTATGGTCTGGTTCTATTATTACTGGAATCTGATCGGATTTAATTACTTCAGTTAAAAATGAGAGTTTGAAATGAAAAGATTTAACAAATTATGTCAGCAGATCGCTTTGGGTCTGCTGCTAAGCTGGTTTCTTACTGCTTGCTCCCAGACTGAAAATCAGGATCAAACATTTGATCAACTGGATGAGTTGATCAAACAGGAAGCAAAGAATAAAAACCTGCCTATGCTCTCTATCATTCTTGTCAATGAAAATGGCGTGGTATGGTCTGGGGCCGTAGGTAAAGATGCTGTCAATCCGTCTCTGATTGCTGACAATGATACCACTTACCGCATTGGTTCAGTTTCAAAACTGTTTACTGATATTGCGATCATGCAATATGTTGAGCAGGGAATTCTGGATCTTGATGCCCCGGTCGAGACCTATATTCCCGACTTCAAGCCTGATAACCCGTATAATATACCGATCACGCTGCGCATGTTGATGAGCCACAGGTCCGGTCTGGTAAGGGAACCACCGGTGGGTAATTATTTTGATCCTTCAGTTCTGTCTCTGGCAGATACAGTGCACAGCCTCAATCAAACAAAACTGGTCTATGCGCCAGCCAGCAAAATTCAATATTCCAACGCCGGGATTGCTGTCGTTGGCTACACATTGGAGAAAGTATCCGGCATTCCTTTTGCTCAAATACTTAAAGACAATGTTCTTACTCCCCTTGGGATGACCAACAGTGCCTTCACACCGGAAGATTATGTGACCAGAAACCTACCCGAAGCCTATATGCAGAACTATCAGGGCGATCAAATTATCGCACCTATATTCCAGCTCGGTATGGCGCCGGCCGGCAGTATGTATTCTACTATGAATGATCTGGCATTGTTCATGGGCGGGCTGATAAATAAAGGTCAGGGAAATAACGCAAGGTTTCTGAAAGAAGAAACCCTTGAGCGTATGTGGACATCACAATCAGATATTAAACGCGATCGCAACAGAACCTTTGGTATTGGTTTTATGCTGGGTGAGCTGGACGGCAAAAAAACTGTGGCTCATGGTGGGGCTATATATGGTTTTGCCACCCAGTTAAAAGTCTTGCCGGGCAAGAAAATTGGTGTGGCCATTGCCACCAATCTGGATATGGCCAATGGGGCTGTAAACAGGATTGCTGACCATGCCCTACGGGTACTGCTGGCCGAGCAGGAAGGCAAAGAAGTTCCTGAATATACTATCACTACGGCTGTTACCCGTGACAAAGCCAGAAAACTGATCGGTCGTTATGAAAATGATCAAAACACCATAGAGATCAGTCGCCAGTTTGATGATATTTATATCGGACGGGTCAGAGGGTTATCACTGCGACTGCGCGAGGAAATGAGCAATATCGTGATTGATGACAATATCTCCTATAGCAAGGATATTGAATTCTCTGATGGAAAGGTAACCGTATTTGGCACGGAATATGAAACCATTGACAATGTAAAGCCTGCCGCCCTTAATCCTGAATGGTCAGAACTGATCGGTGAATATGGCTTTGATCATAACATCATCTATATCAGCGAGAAATTTGGCAAACTCTATGCCCTAATTGAATGGGGCATGGAATATGCCATGATTGATCTGGGCAATGGCATTTTCAAGTTCCCACCATTTGGACTTTATCCCAATGAACAGATTGTCTTTGAAAAAAATGAACAGGGTAATATCAATAATATCAGCCTAAATGGCATTAATTTCATGCGCAGGTCAATGGATAATATTGACGGTAACGTATTTCATATTGATCCGGTGAAACCTGTTCCTGTTCTGGAAAAAGAAGCACTGAAGGCAACACCGCCAGAGGACACGGGCACATTCAAAACATCTGATCTGGTAGACATCACCACTTACGGCGATACTATCAAGCTGGATATTCGCTATGCCTCTAATGATAATTTTCTCTCAACGCCGGTCTATTCTTCTGCGAGAGCTTTCCTGCAAAGGCCAGCTGCAGAAGCCATAGGCAGAATTGCTAAAAGACTTGAACAAAAAGGCTACGGCCTGCTGGTTCATGACGCCTACCGCCCGTGGTATGTTAGTAAGATTTTCTGGGATGCCACACCGGCAGAAGGCAAGGATTTTGTCGCTGATCCTACCAAAGGCTCCCGTCATAACCGGGGTTCTGCCATTGATCTGACACTCTATGACCTGAAAACAGGCAAGCCCATTGAAATGGTTGGTCTATATGATGAAATGACGGAACGGTCATACCCCCATTATCCGGGAGGCACTTCCTTACAGAGATGGCACCGCGATCTGTTAAAGGATGCTATGGAAGCTGATGGTTTCAAGGTCTATCAGTATGAATGGTGGCATTTTGATTTTGATGGCTGGCAGAATTACCGGATTCAGAATGATACTTTTGAGGATCTGAATTAATGCTGGAATAATATTAATGGAAGAGAATGATAATGTTTCAAAATTATTTCAAAGTCGCCTTTAGAAATCTGATCAGAAACAAGCTTTATAGCATGATCAGTATCATAGGTCTGGCCATAGGATATGCTACCTGTATTTTGATAATGTTATTTGTCATAGATGAATTATCCTATGACCAACATTGGAATAATGCTGATACTATTGCCCGGGTAAATACGACGGTTCTTATCCAGGGGCGTTCGCCGTTTGTCTCCGTTTCTGCTTCTTCACCTTTGAAAGAAGTAATAACAAATTTCTTTCCAGATGAAGTTATCAGAGCGACACGTTTCATTCCCATGCACCCCACTGTTACCGTGAACGGCACTGCTTTTTCAGAAGAAATGCATTGGACAGACCCGGAAACGGCAAAAATGTTCGATCTCAAGGTATTAAGTGGCGATATAGAGTCCGCACTCAATGATAAATCCAGTCTGGTGGTTAGTGAAAGTTTTGCCAAGAAATACTTTGGTAATGAAGAAGCGATCGGCAAGATTCTTAACATTAAGCTTCATGATATTGACAGAGACTATAAAATTGGCGCTGTTTTTAAAGATTTGCCTTATTATACATCCCTTAATTTCAGAGCATTCGCCAAGTTCGATATTAATGACTTTCCCACTAGAAAAATGTTTTTTGATACTTGGGGAAATTTAGGTGAACATCTTGTCTATATCCAGCTGAAAGACGCTGGCTCATTTAAATCTGTTGCGGATCGCCTGCCCGGTCTGGTGGATAAACATGTTGTTGGTCTTGATGGTCTGAAACCAAACCCGGACGCAAAAAACTCAGACTTTTATATTCAAACATTGCAGAAATTGACAGATATTCACCTTAATCCAACAGGAATGGGCGAGATGAAACCGTCGGGAAATTTAAAAACCGTGCAGATATTCATGGTGATTGCCGGAATTGTACTGTTAATTGCCTGTATCAATTTTATGAATTTAGCAACTGCAAAATCCACACAACGCGCCCGTGAAGTTGGACTTCGTAAGACTCTCGGGGCTAGTCGCCAACAGCTGATTGTTCAGTTTCTGGGTGAAGCTGTAATACTGGCTATCATTGGCTTGCTTATCGGGTTGATATTTGTGGAAATTTCTTTGCCAGTATTCAATGACTTTCTGAATATTGCATTGGTGTTCTCATATAGTGATTATGTAACTCTCCTTATGTTAGTCGGCCTTGTGATTATTGTTGGGCTTATTGCCGGGTTTTATCCTGCAATAATTCTTTCCGGTTTTTTACCGGCCCGTGTATTGAAGTCTAATAATTCTGCGGAAAAGAGTAGTTCTGCTAATCTGCGCAATATTCTTGTGGTCCTGCAATTTACTATTTCGATTTCACTTATTATCGCTACTGTGACTGTTTATGGTCAAACTTATTATGCTACTCATCAGGATATGGGCTATAATAAGAATAATCTAATAATTCTCAAGAATGCTAATACGGGGGACATGGCCGAAAAAACGGAAGTTTTAAAAGAAACCTTACTCAAAGAAAGTGCCATTTCCAGTGCGAGCTATGTATGGTATAGCCCAATTGACATTCATGAGCGTCTTGGTTCTTTTCAAGTGGCGCAAGAAGATTTAAGCCAATCCATTTTTATCAGTGGTCAGGGCGCTGATTATGGTTTCCTTGATACTTTTAAAATTCCTTTAGTTGCAGGACGTTTTTACAGTCGCGATTTTGCAGCGGATGGTATGCCTGCCATTACTGCGGTTCAGGATGGTTCTTCTGCAACAGGCACTATCGTCATCAACGAAGCAAGCGTAAAAAAGCTCGGTCTGGGCACAGCAGAACAGGCAATAGGTCGTTATGTTACATTTAACGGTATGATTAAATTGGAAGTTATTGGTGTTACCCCCAATATTTATTTCCAATCTCCCAAAAAACCAATTAGAGCAGAATCATACGCACTGTTGCCAAAAGGCTCTGACATTCTGGCGATCAAATTCAATGGCAGTTCCACAAATATAGTCAATATAGTTGAAAAGGTTTGGAATAATTTTACTAACACGGTTCCTTTCCAATATGAATTTGTTGATGAAGCCATTGCCATAGAATTTGAGAAAGAACAGAATTTAGCAGTAGTCCTTGCTATTTTTTCGATCATCACAGTATTGGTAGCCTGTCTGGGGTTATATGGCCTTGCGGTGTTCACAGTAGAGATGCGCACGAAAGAAATTGGGATCAGAAAAATAATGGGTGCGAGTGTATTTGACATTGTACGTCTGCTACTCTGGCAATTTTCCAAACCTGTATTAATCGCAAATCTGATCGCATGGCCATTGTCTAGCTGGATGATGCTGAGTTGGCTAGAGAATTTTCCAACCCGGCTTGATTCATGGCTATTGATACCATTATGTCTCATGTCTGGTTTGATTGCTCTCATTATTGCATGGCAAACAGTCGCCTATAATGCCGCCCGAGTAGCCCGTTCAAGCCCTGTCAACGCCCTCCGGTATGAATGAAATAACTGGTAATTTCATCAAAAACATATCCGAAAAAAAGGTAACCCGCACAGCAATAAGTTCAGCACTGACTCGGTGGTATCAGGGTCGTATAATTCTGTTTATCGTGATAAAATATCCATTCATCTCAGAAATATAATATTCATCGCAAACTCCTATTATTTTGTCGCATCGTGCTTTATTTCGCCCCACAACATCCTACATTTAGGTCATGAGACGCGGTTGGAAAGACTGAACCCCAACCAGCACAAGAAAAAATAGACCTAATGAATGGATTTGAAAGAAAGCTACGCAGATGACTAATTATGTATCACAATATAACTTCATGGACCTGTTAAAGGACAATAGTTCCCTTCCTCAGCCAGAGGTAGAAACAATCTCCTACGTTGCCATTCTCAGGGGACTGGTAGAGCAGTTCTCTTTAACGATTGAGCAGTCATATGAATCTCACAATTTTATGGATCTTCTGTATGACAAAGGCCACGTTCCTGCCTACTGTAATGATAATTATCTTACTGAGGATGCGGCCTAATCTTCTGAAACTAAAATAAGTGCCAGTCTCAGACAACAGCCATCAATACCTTTACCGCCATAATAACGACTGCCAAAGAACCAATGGTATAAAATGTCGCGCGAATTTCGTGGCTCTGTTTGGTGGCATAAGCCAGAGTATGCAAAAGGCGGGCGGCAACAAAACCATACATCAGAATATTTGCCAACTGAACTGTAGGATCAATGGCAACAAACAGCAAACCACAGACTAGGAATGCCGGGATATTCTCCAGATCATTTCGATGCATCCGGCGTGACCGGTCCACATAATCGTTTCGATCAAGCTGCTCTGGGTGGGGGTTTCTGTTAATCAGACCCTTTTGAAGATCCTCAGGACTTGCCAGTCCAGACTTGCTGTTGAGCATCCGGTAAACTGTCATCCACCCCTGCCCCATAATTTTCAGTATCATGATTGCTGCGGTGATCATATAGGTGACAAATACCGGATTATCTATACTGAATAATGTCATTGCATTTCCTCGTTTCAGGGTAAGTCAAAATCGACAAGCCGTATCCTGTCATGGTATCACGAAAAGAATCTGTATCTAATATTATTTATACAAGTAAACTGATACTCTCTCTATTCAATTCTAAAATACAAGCTACGCTAAACAGGAGAAGATAAAATGTATCGTTTATATGGCTTCAGCACACAGAATACCCTGAAAACACTCTATGTTCTTGAAGAAGTAGGCGCAGACTATGAATTTCAATATATGAATTTATTTAAAGGTGAGCATAAGACGGAAAGTTTCCTGAAGTTAAACCCTATGGGCAAAGTCCCGGTTCTGCAAATTGATGATGACAGTCTGTTTGAATCAGGAGCTATCTGCCGCTATGTGGCAAATCAGGCCCGGTCATCACTTTACCCAGAAGATAAATTACTGCGGGCCAAGGTCGATCAATGGCTAGATTTTTTCAGTATGCATCTTGGCAAATGGTTATCCACCCTGTTTTTTGAGAATGTAATTAAAGAAAAAGCTGGTATGGGGGAGCCAGATAGCGAGAAATGCGAAGAAGCCAATAAATTTTCCCTTCAGCAAATGGCTATAATTAACGATCATCTGGCTAAAAATAAATACTTTATCGGTGATGGGCTCACGATCGCAGATTTGTTTGCTTTTGCCTATATCGAGCAGGTGGAAACATTTGATTTTTCATGGCAGGACTTCCCCCATGTTAAAGTCTGGTTTGACAGTCTAAATAACAGGGATAGTATCAAACGCGCACGCAAGATAGTTGGATAATTAATAGCTTAGCCAGACTACAAAATCGCGCTTAATGATTAGACCCTGACCATAGATCAAGGGTCAGGGTTGGCTACTGTTGAGGCGGGAGCAAGTGGATCGGACCCTGCATCGACCTCTTCTTTATCAGTATCACCATCACCATCGGTATCCTCATCGAATGGATCGGTGCCAGCAAGCTGTTCATCGAAATTAACCAACGTATCTCCATCAGGATCACCGTCTGGTCCATTTACTGCATCGCCACTACCGTCATCGGTCGGATCAAGGCCGCTTAAGACCTCAAAACCATCCCACAGGCTATCCGCATCTGAATCCTTGTCAAGGGGATCGACCCTATCATCCGCCAGTTCCACAACATTGGAAAGATTATCGCCGTCCGCATCAACGGGCAGGCGTTTCAGATATATTCTGGCCCCGCCCTCACGTACATCGGTATAGACCACGACCTTGCTGCCAGCGGCATCTCCTGTGCCACCGGTGCCAATATGAGCGGAAGAGCGAACCACATTACCACCAATAATCGCTGATGCTTCATCGGGGATTGAGATAATATCTGAAGTAGGTGCACCTTCAGTGGAGAAAGACCGCAGGAGAAGGTCAACTCCCTCTTCACCACAACAAATCCGGCTATCAAAATAAACTACATTTGTATTGCCATTTATATCCATGGTGGAATAGGGATGATTTGCCTGTTTCCCATCACGGGCTGAAACAGCACGATCAGAAAGTGTGATTGTGATACTATCCGTATCTGTATCCGGCACAAAGCCGACCATAAACACTTCTTCACCACCATCTGAAGCAATGCGGTTATCCTGATAGGTCACCCGAACCTCGCCACCGGCTGTTACACCAATGCCCGGATGACGCTGTCTGCCACCGCCATCGAAAACAAGAGTGGGAGATATGAGTTCCGTGCCATCCGCACCATCCAACAGGCTGTAATAGACAAGATCATCATCACGGTAGATGGCATGGATATTTCCAGCGGCATCCAGGGCAACTTCAGGAAGTCCCTCATCATCACTGCCAAGACCAAAACCAAAAATTATTTTTGTGAATAATACATTGCCAAGGCTGTCAACTTTTTGAATTTCAAATCCAATCTGTCGACTGAAAATCACTGCTACCACGTCAGAGTCTGTTGTTGTATCAGCAGCAACACCTGGATGATGGACTCTGCTTGTAAGTCCAGATGGGCAAATACCATCTACCTCGCTTGGACAGAAGC